>CAMAYE010000310.1 GCA_945862135.1 Bordetella parapertussis | reverse complement strand
CGTTGAACGGACATTGGGTCATCGATTCTTGATTCTTGTCGATTGCCGCCGGCCCTGCCATACGTGATCTCTCTCGCCTACTCCCGCCGACCGGGCTGCTCCCGCCTGCCCTGCCGCCCGCCGCTTGGGCGCCGCCATCGAGAGACAGAAAGCCAGCAGGTAGCTCTACGTTCAGCTTCTCTTCCGCGCGCAGCGCGTATGTCTCGGCTTCAGCATCACCTTGGTGGGCCGCTGTCCTGAACCAGCGCAGGGCCTCTTCGTTGTCTTTCTTCACTCCTATGCCATTCTCGAACATAAGACCGAGATTTACCTCAGCGTCGACATTTCCTTGCTCGGCAGACATTCTGTACCAGCGCATGGCCTCGCCGAAATCAGTGCTCAAGAAAACCGGGGGGGCTGCTCGGTTTTTTTTCTTTCAGATAAAAATAACGCCGCCTGCGGCGGGCTATCGCCTGCGGCGGGCACTACACATCTCGAGCCTTCCATGTTTAATTATTGCGAGCTACCCCTTTCTTTCCTCCCATTCTCTTTCTTCCTCTTTTCCTTTTCTCCCCCCCCCCTTTTTAGTATTATTTATTAACAGAAACTTTCGGAAACGCACAAATCGCGAAGCTAGCGTGGTGGTGGCGGCATCGGGGTGATGCCAACCACGCGAGACCGAAGTGACCGAGCGCCTAGCGCGAACTGCGGACTGCTCCATAAAAATACCCCCCTTCCCGAAATGTGAAAAGGGCATCCTTCTCACTGCGCCTTACATGCCTTGAGTAACGCTGGAACGCTGGCCGGGCTGACCCCCCCCATGACTATACTGAGGACGAAGACGAGGCGCTGCCAGCGCAGCGTCGATACCATCATCGTGCATGGACTGCGCCGCGGCCATTGTTTTCCGCATCAGCGCTGCCAGGTTCCGACGTTTCGGCCGGGCATCATCCGAAGTCACAAAGCCCATCCACTTCTCGTACATCTCTTCTGCGTTAAACTCTGCGGACGACGGGCCGTAGTGCTTAATCTCGAAAACAGAACGGCAAGTCTCGGTCTTGAGGCTCGCCCTTGTAGCCGTATGCAGCCGGTTGTTCTCAGCGAAGCCGCGCTCGTTGCATGAGGTGTCGGCGAGGATCAGCAGTGTCAACCGAGCAAGAATGAGAGCGTCGGGAAAGCCCAGGATGTTGTCGTAGTGAGCAGAAACATGCTCATAGAATGCCTTGTACGGCTTCGTGAAAAAGGGCTCGCCGCTCAGCTCGCGCTTCATGCGGCCCCACTGATGCAGCGCCTCCTCGAGATTGAAACCCTGGAGGCACGCAAGCCCAGAGAAATGACTAGCAAACGCCTTCAGCTCTTCAACACCCCAGTTGTCCCGCGCGGCTCCTTCCGGTGGCCACAACCTATGCTCGAAGGAATTCCGCATCAAGAGTAAAATTGGGTGATTCAGTAGAGGGTCAAAGCGCCCGTGCATGTAGAGCAGGACGCTGTCAATGAGATCCGCCCGATCTTGATCAAACATTTCTTTTCCGTCCGCTCGGTCCTCCAAGTTGAACCCATCGAACTCCTCCTTGTCCTCGTCAAACTTATCATAAAAACTTGCCAGGCACCTCCCGTCAACAATTTTCATCAGCTCAAGTTGCAAATAGGTTTCACTAATCGCGTTCAAGATAGAGCTTGGCGTGAGGTCCTCGCCTTGGAAAGTGAGAGAGAGGACCTTCAGGGTACTTTCAAGGTCGAATACCAAATGAAGAGTCGCCACCGTCCGGAACTGCGTCAGTGCTAAATACAGATCCCACTCTTTCACGCCACGCAGTTCGTCTTGCTTGCCTGCTGCGAGCGCCAGAACTGCCTCATTCTTTGAGATAGACACCTCTGCTGCGCTCACCGCGCGAAGCGTCCGGTCAAGTTTGACAACAAACATGTCTTGAAGAGAAAGTAAAATCCCACCCCGAGCAGCGTTGCCACCACCTCTGGTGTTCTTTACGACTCGAACAATCCTTCCAGATTTGGGCGTGGAGCTCCAATCGACAGCCAAAGATATCTTCTTTTGAAGGAAGTCCTCCGAAGGACTCGATGTTTTCAATGCGCAGCCAACTTTATCCAGTGCAGCCTTCTCGAGATGAGCACATAATACCTGGTAATCCCGCAAAAGGGCCTCGACGGCGCGCACCTGACTGGCCATCCAGCGAATCCCATGGAGAGGTTTGAGGCTCACAGGAGACAATTCAAGAACCTTTGCCATGGCGCGAAAAGCCGCAGTCTGCTTCATCGAGGCGCTGTAAATGTTGTAGCAGTCCTGAACCAATTCACCAATAAAAAGCATGAAGGGCACTTCCGATGCGGCGTCAGCGTAGGCGCTCTCGAGCCGATGGGCGACGGCGTGCAAGCAAACTACCTGAGGGGCAGTTTCGAGCCACCGCGTCGATACTGAGTTATCTTTGCCGATCATTACCGAAGCACCGTCAAATGAAACTGCCACTGAGTTTTCCTCGACGCGCTCCTTGTACCCCGAGCCAAAACGCCGCTCCAAAGACCCCATCTGCGTCCCAAAAATGGCACTTGCGTCCGGGGATTCGCCATCATCACTCAGCGTGAGGTTGACGTCATCGAGAGAGAAAAACTCAAAGACAGCTTTGTGCTTCTCAAAGTCGAAAGTTCCTATGTAGCCAATCTCAAGTTCATGATTTGTGATCGAGCTACTGCCATCTGACGAATACCACATCCCACAGCGACGAGGACCCATGCGCGTCTCAAGTAAGCTGGTGTGCTCATCGCTGTAACACTCGGCCATCGCCTTGATGGCGCCGTCGTAGAACGAGTTGTTCTTATAAGCGCTTCCACCCATTGTCAGTCCGTTGTTCGCCTGCAATTCACAAAGCGAAGGGATTTTGGCAAACGGAATCCCCTCCCTCACAACTGTATACACGGTTCTCAGTAATCGGCACACCACAACTTTCGCTGGTGTCACAGAGACGTGCCGCTCAAGTCCCCTCAACAGCCCACCCCCGCCACCCGTGTCTGACAAACGCCTCTCCATCAGGCGCATCGCGCCTTGGTGGTGAGCGTTCTTGTCATGGGCACGAAGAAAGTCCTGGCGAGCCTTTGAAACTTGCAGTTCCCCCTTTCCAATTGCGTCGTTTGCCCGCGAAGAGTGGAAGATATCGCACCAGTGGCAAAATAGTTTGCTGCCGGTCCTTCCTTGCCGAAGCCACGGGAAATCCTTGAACCACGTTGCCTTAACTGCGTTCCGGTCGTACCCGCCTTTACCGTCAACGCGCGCCTTCTTTCTCCCCTGCGAAAGATCTGCGCCAAGGAGCTTCGTAGAGTCCTTCAGGGGCTCAGTGGCGTTAAAATGCCCAGACACGCCCAACCTCCCATTGTGAAAAATAAAGGTTGACCCGCAAGGCACGTTGCCGATCGCTTCAATCTGCCCATTTACTATTGAGGCCTTGCACCTTATGTTGCCTGGGCGGAGGAAACCAAGAATGCTGACAATGGATCCGACAGCAAAACTGATAGCCGATGCGGGGCTAGTCCTGAACAAATCCACTGCCATTGGAACGAGGAGGTTGCGAAGATGCGTCTCCAAAGATTTACATGTGAGAAAAAGTCCGCTGAAGTCAGAGGCTTTCTTCCTCAGATCTACCGCAGACCTGGCTTTCAGTGCATTCAATGCCCATCGCTTAAAGTTGCGTTCGCCACCGCCCTCTTCCAAGGCTATTTCCATGCTGTCGAACTCAGTCCGGAGGGAAACCTGTAGCGCCGCGCTCGTGCCTCCAGTCCCTTCGAAAATACGGCGCAGATCCTGACACGCTGCTTTATAATCCAGGTCCGGGACAAACGCGTTAAAGAGAAAGCGCTCCTCCTCGCCATCCTCGCCGGTGTGGTCGATGCCAATTACAACCAGTGGTCTCAATAGAGCAATGGTGAGCGCGTAAACATCAGTATCAAGGTTGTATACCCACAGATCGGTAGAAGGAACGAGGCAGTTCACTGTTTCCATTAGCGAAGCACGAGCATTGAAAAAAGACGCGTGCCAATGAGTCTCTGCGTTGAGACCAGCAGAGCTTGCCGCTGCATCTTCAGCTGCAGCGACCGCAGATAAATACCCGGGGCGCATCAGTCGCTGGTCATTTAAAACCCACAGTGCCAAGCCGCGTTGAATTCGGGGGCAGCGGTATGCACCTGCCAATATCGTTCTTACGAGCTTCGCGCCACACTTGTCGCCCATGCCCTTCAAAAGTTCGCTCGAGACTGATACAGCTTCAAAGTAGCAATGCCCAGTAACGAACGGGTTGCCAACAACGAGTCTTGAGTGCGTGGTGGCAAAAACAGCGTTGAATTTCTGACGAGGTGTGATCGTTGCGAGTGCATCGGCCGCCGCTTTAGACTCGGACTTGGATTTTTCCTTCTGTGCCTTCGGGGTCTTCTTTGCTTTCTTTCCCTTGCCCGTGACCGTGACGTTTCCCAGGGCTCTCGCCTTGCCATCGCTTTTTGACTTGCCCGTCGAGGAAGCTGATGTAAGCACCGCTGGTGTGTGGATTCCTAGAGCTACAGCCCTATCGGCAATCGCGGCGCGATCTACCGGGACAAACCCAGAACGCCGCCATGCCGCATCATCCCATTTGTCATAGTTCGATGTCGAGGAAAAAGCCGACCCCGATGATGATGATGATGATGCCGACCCCTTTTTGGTATCCTCACTTCTTGCTGTTGTCTTCGGCATCGAGTTGTGTCCAGCGTTGAGCGATGTGCCTGTGCAGCTGGTTCAGTCTTCAAGGGCCCAGGCGTAGAGCGTTGAGCGTGGGGTGTGCGATCATACGTATTTTGGGAGCGTACCATCTCGGTTTTCTTGAAGGAAAACCGAGCTCTTGGTGAAGATTGGGGCCCTGTGATTGGCGCAGAGCAGGCGAAAGAAAGAAAACCTGGATTCGGCGGTTTCAGGTTTTTTCCTTGGGTGGGCCAATCAAATCACGAGAAATCGCTGCAATGATCGGTTTTCTTGGGGAACAAAAAAGGAAAATAATTGGAAAATCGGCTAATACCGTAATTTTTAGATCAGAATTTTGAAAAATACCGTAATTTTTAGATCAGAATTTTAAAATTTAACAAAAAAATAATTCAAGCACTTGCCGAACTCGCGCTCGGGGACACGGGGTGAAGGGCTGATGGGGGGGCGGGCTCGGGCCTTTGGAAGTGACTTTGGGCGCTCTGGCCCTTCTCGGTTGAAACCGAGAAAACCGACGGTTTTCTTGAGTACTGGCTGCGTTGCACGCGAAACTCCCTAATGTATTGTTAACGCCTTATTTCTTACGCGAAAGGCCGACCGTCGAAATTCGTCTCTCCATTCCCTCTTTGTCGCTCGCTCTGCTTCGGATCTTTTCTGCTATTCTTAGTCTAGTACCACAGTTCGGGCCCCACATCGCTGCTAGCCATGCAGCTGATGTAAACCCACGCCGACCCCCAAAGGGTGGAGAACAAGCTTGCCTACTTGCACACGGCCTTGTGGCCGCCCGCCTTCTTCCAGTGCTGCATCTGGCACTCCGTCCCGCAGTACACCACGGCCTTACACCGCGAGCATGGCTTCAGGGCGCCGCCACCAACCGCCTCCGCGACGCAGCAGTTGGCACAGGTGTGCGACGAGGAAGGCTGGCTGGCGGGGGCTGCTTGGTGCTGCCTTCGGAGCTCTTCTTCTGCAAGCAGCACGGAATTCTTGGCTTGTTCGTGTCCCTGCTCGGACGCTTTGCGGAACCACCGCAGAGCCTCACTAAAGTCCTGTTTCACGCCTTGACGTTGGGCGTACATGAACCCGAGGCTGCACTGCGCGTTGGCATTACCTTGGTCGGCCGCCTTTCGGTACAACCGCGCGGCCTCACGAAAGTCCAGCTTTACGCTTTTGCCTTGGGCGTACATGATGCCGAGGTTGTACTGGGCGTCGGCATCATGGCCTTGGTCGGCTGCCTTTCCGTTACAAGCGCACGGCCTCACCAAAGTCCTGCTTCACGCCTTGACCTTGTTCGTATATGATACCGAGGTTGTACTGCGCGTTGGCATCACCTTG
>CAMAYE010000309.1 GCA_945862135.1 Bordetella parapertussis | reverse complement strand
TGGTCAATCTGGGTGCGCAGTCCCTGGATTCGCCCGATCTGGTCCGGGCGCTGGAGGCTTTGGTGGTCCGGCCTGCGCTCAAGGGGCGCCTGGCCTTCGAATTTGCCGAGGTCGCGCTGGTGTCCCATGAAACCGAGTTGGCGCGGTTGATCCCGCTGTTCGAAGCGGTGGATGCACACTGGGGCATTGACCATTTCGGCATCGAGCCGCAATGGCTTGAACACCTGGTGCAGTGGCGTCCCGATTACATCAAGCTCGCCGGCAATTACCTGAACAATCTTCGCGAGCAGGAGTCCGGCCGCTTCTGCATCTCGGCGGTGGTGCGCACCGCGGACACGCTGGGCATTGCCGTTTATGCCTCCATGGTCGAAGACCCCCAGTTGTTGCCCGTCCTTGCCGAGTGTGGCGTGCGCGGCGCCCAGGGCTATGCCCTGCGCGCGCCGCAACCCCTCTCTGCCGCCTAGCGTGCGCGCCCGGGAGACCGGGACATCTTTCTTTTCTTCATAGTTATTCCGGGTGCCGGATTTTCCGGCGCACCGGCCATGCCGGCGGTTCCGCCTTCAGACGACCCGGGACGGCCGTCCCCGCAAGCCTGAAATCCGCCCGGTGCCGCTTTTTGCCGTGCGATCGGCAGCAGGGCAGAAGCCCCCGGCGCTGCGGCCGCCGCGTTCTGTCGGCCCGGTGATCAGGGTTCAGGTTCGATTCCTGTGTTGGTGCTCTTCACACCCGGACAGTCAGTGTCGCCTGAGTCTTGACCGGGTTTGACCCGGAGTTCCCCCACTTCCACCGGCAAACTTTTCGACTGCGACAGCCCGGATCGCTGCCAATTGATACCAATAAAGGCGGTCGGCGCCTAATGCATTAACAAAAAAAAAGTAAAAACAATTATTTAAGTGTTAACGCTGTAATGTGAATAAATGTGTCTGCGTGCTGGTACGGTATTCGCTATATCGAGAACGTCGAATTTGCGTCGATTGTTGTTAACGCCGTAATTATCGAAAGACAGCCTGGCTTGATCGGCGCCGTCACTGAAAAACCGATACATATTCAGTGACCCGGTCGCCGAATCCGGAAAGACAGGTTATCGTTTTTATTATTATTACAAATATTGTTGTCATATGCCTTGTTGTGCTGTAATATGAAAAAAACGATAAATAGTGAATAAATTAACTGCTCGTTTTGCCCGATGTAGTTTGAATCAAAAAAACCTAACTCCAAAAAGGGGATCTTATGTTTAGCCGCAAGCAGCGCAGCCTTATCCAGCGCACGATGGAAGTTCAGCGTGAACTCACCCGCGAAGGTCTTGACCGTCGCCGCCTCATGAAGCTCGGTGTGTTGAGCTCCGCCACCGGCATGCTGCTGCCGATCGAAGGCCTGAGCCTGCGCGCCGCCTTTGCCAATTCCTGCCCGATCCCCGGTAAGGACATCATCAGCCCGCGCACCACGCCGTTCAAGGACCAGTTCCAGCGGCTGGAAGAGATGACCCCGACCTACACCACCAAGAGCAGCGTGTCGGAACTGACCGACGCGATGTTCCTGCGCGGTGGCAAGCCCACCAGCACACCCAGCCATGCGCTGGATTCCAAGCTGCACCTGCTGCACGAGCATCCGGAACTGAGCACCGCCAATCCCGACCCCAAAGGCAAGCTGTCGCATCAGGCCTGGGACGGTACCGACCGTGCCGACGGCCTGCTCAATCCGCCCAAGGATTTTTACGAAATGCGTGAGGTGCAGCATCGCCACGTCTGGCACAGTGAGATGCCGGCCGGTGCCGCTGGCCAGCTGGCCTGGGGTTTGGTTGATCGTGACTTTGACAATATCAATCAAGTGACCGGTGTCGGCGGAGTTCGCTGCACCGGCGTTCCCGGCCCGGTATTCCGCCTGCGCTATGGCCGTTCCCATATGGTGCGCATTTACAACGAGCTGCCCGCCACCGCGCTGGATCAGGTCTCGGCCCTCGGTTTCGGCACCTCGACCACCTGCACCCATATGCACAACCACCATACGCCCTCGGAGAGCGACGGCGGCCCGCTGTACTACAACTTTGCCGGACACTTCTGGGATCACCACTTCCCCAACCTGTATGCCGGCATCAACCAGTGGAATGCCAATGGCGGCGCGCTGCTGGCTGCCGACGCCAAGCTGAACCCCTCGGGCGTACGTGGCGACATCCGCGAAGCGCTGGGTTCGCTGTGGTTCCATGACCACAAGCATGACTTCACCTCGCAGAACGTCTACGCCGGCCTGTTCGGTGCCGCCCCGATCTATGACGACATCGACAACGGCGACGAAACCAAAACCGGTACCACGGGCATCCGCTTCCCGAGCCATTCGCAGGATGCCGGCAGCTACCCCTACGAGTTCGACGTGCCGATGATGTTCCACGACCGCCAGTTCGACCTCAATGGCGTCGACTTTTTCCCGCTGGCTTGCCTCGATGGCGCCATCGGCGACAAGCTGACCGTCAACGGCACCATCCAGCCGAACATGAACGTGCAACCGCGCCGCTATCGCCTGCGTGTCTATAACGGAGGCCCGAGCCGCTTCTACTGGTGGTGGTTGAAAGTCGTCACCAAAACCGGCAAGACGAGCTATGAGCCGATGACCGTAATCGCCAACGACGGCAACCTGCTGCCTAACGCTGTTACGCTGCCGAGCTTCAAGCATTCGGTGGGCGAGCGTTTCGACCTGATTGTCGATTTCAAGAAGCTGGTCACCAAGTACGGCGCTGGCACCAAGGTCTATCTGACTAACCGTGCCGATCAGGACAACGGTCGCGGACCGTCGGGCAAACTGCTGGCCCGGGGCAATGATGCCATCCAGTTCACCATTGAAGCCGCACGTCCGGGCCTGACCGACAACAGCACTGACATCGTTAATGGCATGGCGCTGCGTCCGCTGCCCAAGGCGATCGCCGTCACCGCTGCCAAGCGCAAGGAATGGGTCTGGGGTCGTGGCAACGGCGCCTGGAATGCCAACGGCGTGTTTTATGACCGTTATGCCGCACCTTACGAAGTCAAGGAAGGCAGCGAAGAAGTCTGGGTGCACAAGAACGGCGGCGGTTCCTGGTCGCATCCGATCCACCCGCACTACGAGGAAGGCCGCATTCTCAGCTCCAAGGGCAATGCCAAGCCGGACGTCACCGCAGCCATTGAAACCGGCCGCAAGGACGTATACCGGCTGGATCCGAGCGCCACGTTGGAAACGGCAATGCGCTTCCGCGACTACAAGGGCATCTACCCGATGCACTGCCATAACGTGGTGCACGAAGACCACGGCATGATGGCGATGTGGAAAATCGTCTAAGCGAATCCGGAAACCACCATGTCTCTGGACCGTAGACGGTTCCTCAGCTGGGCGGGCGCGCTGCCTCAGGCAGCGTGCTCGGCAGCAGCGGTGGCGGGCACCAGCCCGTCACGGCCGCTGTCCCGCGCCGCACAGCGCGGCATGTTGCCCAACGTGCCACTGGTCGCCCACACCGGCGAGACCTTCAACTTTTACGACGACCTGATGCGTGACCGCATCGTGTT
>CAMAYE010000308.1 GCA_945862135.1 Bordetella parapertussis | reverse complement strand
ACCGCGATGATCTGCTGCTGGATGACTGCGTGACGCATCGTGGCCTCCGTGGCTGTGAGCTCCGCGGACTCCTGGTGATCGGTGAGGATAGCGAGCGCAAGCTTCTTTTTCAAGTTGCTCTTGATCGTGCAGCCCGTGATCCTTCCCACGGCTATGAGCATTTTGAGCGTCAGATCATCGAGGTCCAGCACCCCCATGGCCGCCGAGGTTAGCGCAGCGATGCGGTTCACCTCAGCCTCTTCGGCGGCATCTCCAAAGGAGTCATTGCCATCGTCAAATGGCCCACCGATTCGGCCGCCGTCCTCACTATGGCAGCCGCCCTGGCCGCCGCCCTGTTCATTTTCTTTCATCGTCGCCATCTTCACGAGTTCGCACAGGTTCTTCCTGATTTTTCTTGCGAGGAAACGTGTAGGCCCATAACCTGTTCGCGCTCCGACTTCCACTACTTGTGTTGTCTACTCTTGGAGCTGCGATCCCCTTTCTTAAGTAGTCCGTCCTGGACTGTCTCGTGAAGAAGATGAATAAATTAGCGATAAAGAACACTCGCCGAGGCTCTTCAACCCGCCGTCTGAGATCAGCGAAGTGCTCAGGAATCCAGTTCCTGAACATCTTGCATATTCTGATTGAGCGTGCTTGCTTCTTTCTCTGTCTCTCGTTCGCTCACTGAACTGGCTGCACTGACTGAGCCCCAATTCAGCTGCCGAGACGCCGTGACTAAGGCGTCCATGGCATCGACTTGTATTTCTTTCTCCGGTGTCCTTGCGTGTCCGTCTGCTCGACGTCCCGACACCTACGACTTTCCTGGTCGCGTATTCGACGTGCAGCTGTTCGTGCGTGTCTCACGCCTGCTGCCTTTGTTGGCGTTCCTTGTCGTTTCTTACGACCGCCGTTTCTTCGCTAGGATGGCCAGGACCCCGGCGCTCTCGTAGAGGTGCGGGTTCCTTCCAGAGAGGACGTCGTTCTTCGTGGTGAACTCTGCTGTCGACCGCACTTGTTTCGTGGCCATGTCACTCGGGTTCACTGGACCCGGGACCAAGTCGAGCCACATGAGGCCCGAGTAGATCTTGGACTCCACGAAGCACTTGGAGCGCACGTATGGAGCCGACGCCACCGAGTCCGTTCCGCTTTCACACTGAGTCATCGCGCCCTTGTTGTCAATCATGGTCCGCACGCACGGGTGGCGCACCCCCGCAAACTCAGACCAGATCTGCACCACGCCTTGGAGCAGCTCTGCCGTCAGGGCAGCCGCCTTCACCTCGGCCTCCGTGGACTGGTTGCTCACCGTCGTTTGCCGCCGCGCGACGTGGAGGATCACCGCGCCGTTCATGAGAAAGCTGCTTCCGGACACGGCCTTCTCGCCCTTGTGCGAGAAGCCGCTGTCGGTAGATGCCGTAATCAGGTGGCGGTGGGGGTAGCCCTGGTTGAGCACGGTGTCGGACCCGTGAAAGGTGAGCCCTCGCTCAGTGTTTCCACGGATGTACGCCATAACCCGCTTCCCCGCCGCGAGATGGTCTGGCCCCGGGCGGTTTACGAACTGGCTGAGGCTGAGCGCCGCCAGGGCCAAGCTCGGCCAGGTGCGCGTCAGCCACGTCACGGACCCGACCAACACCATGTAATCAAGCTTGGTCCGCTCCGATACCTCAGTCCCCGACCACTGTTCGAGCGGAGGTGCGCCGACAATCATCGGCGTGTCGACAGGCCGCGCGCCAAGCATGTCGAAGCGCTTGAGAAGCGCCTGTGCGAAGGTAGCTTGATGCATGTGGATGGTCTTGCGCTCCTCGTCATACATGAACTGGTAACCGCAGAACTTCTTCAACGGCTCATCTCCCCCAGTCACCTCGTGGGTCAGCTTGATTCGGCGCAGGAACTCAGCCCGGATCGCCGGAGCCCCCGCGTAGATCACGTCGTCGACGTGGATACCTCCGATGAGCGTCATCCCGCGCCACGAGAACTTGAAGCAGTTGCGGTCGGAGGCGAGCACGGTCACGCCCACGTCCGTCGTGAGGTGTTCGAGGAGGTGGCGTTGCCAGTTGCGCGGCGAGTCACAGAGGCCGTAGAGCGATTTCTTCAAGTGGCCCACCTTGCCACTGCCCCTGCCCGACCCCCACACGCCGCCTTTCATCTCCGGCGGCAGCTCGGGGAGCATGACGTAGAGATTGGGGTTCTCGCACTTGGCTCTCAGGAAGGCCTGAGCATAATCGATTCCGAAAACTTTCAGCTTTTCGCCCGCCGCGAACGCCACGACGACCTTGAGCGCCACCTGCGCCGCCATGGACGTGGCTGTGGCGTCGTAGTGCACCCCCCCGCCGATCGTGCGGTTGCCCTGCGCCACGAACCGGCTCTTGTACTTCTCGGGCTTGATGATGTCGAGGCGGTGCGTTGGAATGACGTTCATCCACGACTCCTTCAGGACCTCCTCGAAGACGCCAAGCCTGATGATCCCCTCGATCTCTGTCTTGATCGCTGGGAGGATGCCCGTGAGCCAATCAGGCTGCATCCGAAGCTCCTTCATGTTGCGCGGCAGTTCCCGGTACTGCAGGTCTGGCTTTGTCACGTCGCGGATGTCAAAAATCTTCTTCGGAAGTGGTCCTGGTTCCGCCACATCTTCCAGGGTCGCTCCTCCTAAGACGGTCACGACTGCGGCGCGCACTACTCGAAGGGGAAGGTCGCCTAAGCCCGACGAGTCTCGGCGAGAGTGCACCGCGTCAGGCGCATGCCAGCCGTTGAGGGCCTCCATGACCTCGCGCTCGCTGCCGTTGAGGGGCTCGTCGTCAATGACTTTGCCCGACTTGGCACCCACGGGGTGACGAAGCCTCATGCTGTGGATGCTTGGTTGGCCAGCACCGCGCGGGTCAGGTCGGAAGGGGTCGTAGCCGTCGACGTCTTCGTCAGCGTCGTCGTCGTCATGTCCTGACTGGTCGACAGTACTGATCGGCACTGCATCGAGCTCTGGATGCTTTGGAGGAACCGCAGCGACCGGTTCGGCTGCAGGGGTCGACCCCGCGGCCAAAGGGTACTCGAACACCATGTAGCCATGCTGGACATCGAAGTAGAGGTCCCCAAGGGTCCACGTGGGGGCGCCGTCGCAGAGCTCGCGCCGGAACACCGCCAGGTCTGCGAAGCTCCTGGCCACCTTGTACCGGTCATAGCGCTTATGGGAGGTTTTTCCGGGCTGCTTCGGGTTCTCCTGATCCAGGGCGAAGCGGAGGTTGCGGGCCTGCGCGTCCTTGGCCTTGGCCCGAGCTGCCTCCTGACTGATACTGGCACGCTGACTCGGGGCTTTCGGCCGTCCTCGTGCCGCCCGAGGTAGAAGGGCCGCCCTCGACCCTGCACTGCCCGGTGCCGCCCCAACGGTCTGGGCTGCGGGCACGCGCGTCACCTCGGGTTGTCCTGCCGCCGCAGCATCCAGGGCCTGCATCTCGGCCGCCGTTGGGAGCGGCACGTATTCTTCGGCGGGCACGTCGGGCGGGCGGGGGGGCAGCACGGCGTTCACCCCTTGTTCGTTGGGGCCCCAGAGCTGCCCGGCTCGGCGCGGGGTGACGTGCGTGGACGTATGGATCTCGTCCGGTGCGTCCGCAGCCGCGCCCGGGAGAGGGTCCAAAAGAACTCGGTACCCGGGCGTATCGGTTCCCATGCCAATAATTCTGCCGGTCCGGTTCGCGAGCTTACCCTTCTGGACGTTGTCGAACTTGATGGTGCAGGGGTTGCCGAAGGGCACGATCTGCTCCACCTGCCCCTCGAGGCCGAGGGTCTTGAGTGGGGCCTCGCCGTCGCCAAGGAGGTTACCCTCGCAGTCGATGGCATTGCCCACCTGTACGGCCATGAGTAATGCGTCATACTTGAACCTCTCCGGTAGCCCCGATGTGATCATAGACGCATCGCCCGCTTCCCTCATGCTGCGCCACTTGCGTTCTTGTATCACCGTCCCCGTCTGCGGCGTCCCAGGTGTCGCGAAGCGCCGAGCGGCTGTGAGGGTCGCCGCCACCTCGTCAAACTCGGAGGCTGTGCTACCCCAGGTGGTGGTGAAGGCTCCGTCCCGATCATGCCCCAAAGTCCCGAGTTTTATCACGCCAGGTTGATACCCGAGGTGCCCTTCCACAAAGCGCCTTGTCGCCTCAATGTGCTTCACGTAGCTCCGCAGAGCAAGGACAGCTTGAGACTTGTGCTGCATGGGTTGCGCCCATGCGAAGTTGGTTGCGACATCGGTAAAGGCGGCCAGGTACTCGAAGTGGTTCCGATCCCCACACTTCAATGGCCCGTAGATGTCCATAATGACCTCTCCGTACGGGCGTAGGCTCGCCTTATCCCGCAGTGTCCCGCGGGCTTTGGTGCCGAACCCGGCCCGCTGGGCCTTTGCCAACTCACACCCTGGGCAGCGCCAGTGCCGTGGCTCCGCGACAACGTCCTTCAGCCGACCGTCGTGCACCATGTCTCGAACCGCCTGGTCTCGGTGGTTGAGGCAGTTGTGATAGTAGACCCAGTCCGACTCTTGCTGCTCACGTTTCGCCGTCTTAGGGGAACTCGCCTGACCCCACCCGATCTTCGGCGCGCGGGGAAGTCGTGCGTTCGGATTGAGGGTCCGGGGCGCCTTGGGCTTGGTTGTCCTCTGCTGGGTTGGTTGTCCGCCATTGTCCGCGTCGTCAGCATCGTCATGCTCGTCCCGGCCGGGGACACTGAAGGGGCGGCCGTACTTAGCTAGCACCGGCCTGCATTGGCGAGTATTAGTCTCCAACCCCACGGCTGCGTCGAAAGGTTCAATCTCCACGTCAATGAGCCACAAGTTGCCTTTTTCGTGCAGAGGTAGGACGCTGCGGGCCTGTCGACCCCCCCGGCACAAGTTTCCAGCAACTGTTCGGAGTGTCGGCGGGATGAACGCAATGTGCGGATTGTCGCGGTCGAGGCGCACCTGGGCGTTGAGACCCCGCGTCAATGCCCCCAGGGAGAGGAGGTTAGAGGAGAAGGTCGGTGCCGTAAACATGTGTTGCGCAATCTGGACGCGCCGCCGTTGTCCTTGGGCGTCGACACCCACGGCAAACACGGGCCCTCCTCCCGAAGCCGTCGTGCGTACCCCGTTGACATCCTCCACCTCCACTTGCTCTCCCTGCGGTCCGCCCCACGCTTCCATGATCTCCGTCGTCACAAACGTCTCCCCAGCGCCTGAGTCCACGATGAAGGTCGGTGCGGACGGCACGCCGAGCGGGGCCGCCGCCGCTGCGCTCACGACCTCGAGCCGCGGCGTGGGCCCGTCACTGGCCTCGCTCGTCACTCCCTCATGGACCGTCCCCGCGGTGACCCCAACGTCAGTCCTCGGCGTGAGCGCATCAGTGCCGTGCATCCTCGCGATCCGACGTTTCCCGTCACCAGGGTCGGTCAG
>CAMAYE010000307.1 GCA_945862135.1 Bordetella parapertussis | reverse complement strand
CCTGGCCTCGAGCTCCAGGTCATCTTTGAGGTCCGTCCTTACCTTACGGGTTTGCGTTCGAAGCTAGCGTTGGCACGTCAATGATCTTTGTCAGTACACCCCGATTAGGGAATGAAGGACACGGAACTGTCAATGAAAAGAAGAGGGCGAGCCGAGGCCCAGATGTGAAACCGCGGAAGAAGAGGGGGACATTGACAACTGATGACCGGGCATCTCGCGCTGCAGCTCGCGCTGCAGCTATGACAGCAACGAAGGCCCGCGACGCGTTTCAAGCCATGCGTGAACTCGTAATGATGATGCACAACTCTGGGTCCAAGATTCAGTCTCCAGATGACGACACCGAATCGAGTTTCTCTTCACATGGACGCGATGATGTTTTCACGTTGGCTTCCACTGCTGTTTGTGCCGCTACGAACGAAACAAGCCCCTTTCGCCGCCTCGACAGTCCTGAGAGCAGGCGCGAGGCCCTGCGGGCATCAAGCGCGTCTTTCGGGAATATTGCGGCCACACTACCCAACGTCAAATCCGAATGTGAATCAGACTCGTCTGACGGCCAGTTGCATCTCAAGCTTGGCAGCGATGCATGCGACCTGGACTGCCAGTCACTCTCTGCGACTTCTTTGCTTGTTCTCCACAACGCACTCGACGACAACCGTGCTCCATCTTCCCTCCTCCTCGCCGCGACCGAGCTTCGTGAAAGTATGATGCGTGGAAATGCTTCCGGCCTCGTCAATAACCAGTTTCACATTCGTGCACGGCGCGCTGACGAGTCTAAAAAAAGGAAGCCGAACACATTTTCCAAAGTGGATGCTTACAAGAACTGGGCCGTGGTCTGCGACGTGTGCAACACAATCATTTCAGTCGACGTGTCTTATTCCTCGAATACTCCCTTGCGCAGCTTCACGAGTCAGCACCTCACTCAAGCCGGCCATCGCGCACGTGGTAGTGAAATTGCTGCGGAGATTAAGATGGGGACCCGGCGGACCATTGCGCCGAAAGAGATTGCTTCAGAATCAGCGGCGGCATGTTCACGATTGGCTATTGCGAACCACACGCCGTCAACCCAACGATTCGACGAGACGACTCGCCGGGACACAGCAGCGTTTGCGCCTGTACCGATGCAGCCCTCCTTTGTGCAGGCTCTTCTCAGTCAAGTCAGTGCATTCGAGTTTGTCAAAAGTGACAGCGGCGATATGTCCTCTGCCACCCATATTCGCTGCAAATTGTGTGAGTTCATATCGAAGGCGACTGTGGATCAGCCTGCAATTGTGTCCGAATTGAAGGGCCACGCGATGTCTAAAGCGCACATTCATCGCAGACGGCACCGTGGCGGGCTCAAACAACTCTGGACGGCACGACCAGGGCCCGCGCCACCGCCGTTGCCGCCACCTGACCTCACTCGTCTCTGTTGGGGTTACTATAATCCTTTTTTGGAGATTAAAGGGTTACCTCTGAATACCGACGCGATTCACGAGTATGATGCACGCAAGCTTGATTGGTATCCAGAGCCGAACACCTGCATTGTGCTTCAGCCGACAGGAGCCACTACTACTGAGCCTCTTGTTATCAGCGGAACTTTTCGTTCAAGGAACCCTCCCTGTCAGCGCTTCTGCGTGCTCTCGAACGGCAATCGCCTACCAAGCCTAACGTGCTTGAGCTGCGCAGACATCGGCCAGCGACGAAGCTTCCGCAACGCCCTTGAGCGGTCGCACAATGACCGAGAACAAAAGTGTACGAATTTTGCTCATCTTCCGCGTGAGGCTCTTGTCCGAGTCGCTCGACAGAAGTCTGCTGAGGTTGCTGTTTGTCAGCGGCAGCTGTGGATTTTACGTCAAAGTTATATTCGGAAGACCCTGAAACTGCGTTCGATGCGTGAAGATCTTGATGAGAGTGCTCTGCGTGGCGACATCAAGAGACTCGTCCAGAACATCAACCGATTTGTGAGGGACGGCAACGAGGACAAGCGGAGCGCCCTTTTGCCCTTCATTTGCGACCTGGTCGCGTCCGCGGTGGGGCGAGACGCCACGACAGACCACGGCAGCAAGGGCATGCGCTGGCAGGAGTCAAGCAAGCAGATATTTGCTGTGATCAAACTTAAAGGAGGCGAGTCACTTTTGCGGTTCATTCGGGAAACAGCCAGTGCCGCGGCCGACTCCACCATTGCTACGCAGTGGAACAAGGACAGGGTTCGGCTCGAAATGGGCGAGCACTTATCAAACTTCCAAGCAATCGGAGATATTTTTGCCGCGCTGATGGCGCAACACGGCATTAAGGGCCCCGTACCGTACGAGCTCGAAGAAGACGAGACACTCGCAAACGCCCGCTTCGGTTACGACCCTTCGCGGGATATTACTGCTGGCACATGTGGGAAGAGGGGCGATGGTAACAGGTGCGATGCCAATCATGCGCATGTGCCACTCGGCTCAGGCGTCGAGGCGTTTCGCAGAATCGAGGACAGCGCACTGCTCGACCAGCGCGGTGCGTACCTCCGCGCCGTGCTTGTTGTTCCGTTGCACCCGTCTCTACCCGCGCTTCCAGTTGTGGTGCATCCCACGTGTCTGCGGTTTGACTGCCCTTGGATACTCAAGAGCTGGGATGTCATGGATGCGTTGTGTGAGAAAGCACTTGCAGGCTCTCTCGGGCCTGCATGCCAAGGACACGGTGCCGACGGAGCGGCGCCACTCTTCAAGGCAATGATAGAGCGCATGCTGATAAAACCCGGCGAAGGGAGATTTCATTTGAGTGCTCCTGGGCTTGTTATTACGGGTAAGCTCGTGGTCGTCGATGGAAAGGAATGTGTTAGGGACCTGCACTCGCAAGATCCGCGCCATAATCACGCGAAGCTTTATTCGGTTCTGGACAACTCACTGAAGGACTTTAACTTCGGTATGTATGTGGCGTCGCATTTCGACTACCGCGCGTCGGCGTTGCTGGCGGAAAAGTACGGTGACAAATATGGCGTCATCAAACGGTTCTTGGATCGGAGGGACGCACAGAGCAAGACAGGACCCTCTGTGCTCGTCGCGCGCCAAATGCTTGAGTGCATGTCGAAGGCCGTGTGTGGAAACTACGGTCCAAAGCAGCCATTCGAAGGGTCCCTGGCGTACGGTCACCTATTGTCCCGCTACCTTCTCATATTTTTCGGCGCGAAGCAAAGTGGGTGTGACCGAGCACAGCATGCGGGTTATTTCCTTGCGGTAATCCGGCGTGCCCGCTGGCACGTTGTGAAAACACCAGGCCTGACTCTTGCTTCGAACTTCCTCACGGCGCAGACATACGCCCATTCCGTCCTGTCGGCGCAGGTGGCAGTCTTGAAGCTCAAGGCCCAACGCGTCTTCCATGCTCACCTACCTGAGCACATCGAGAATACCGGGTCGAACGCGGTGGAAAAGCTGTGGTCTTCTACCGGTGGCTGGGGTGCAGTTGCAAGCAACAGGCGAGAGTTCGACGCTGTGGAGGGACAGAGGCGGATTGAAAACTTGATAACGCTCACAAAGTACTCGTCGCTGCAGCAGGGACTGAACTTTGGCGAGGAAAATCGAAGCACGCAGCGCGACATCAAAATCCATTTGCACGAGGACCAAGCGGCAGAGGACGCCGATCCGATGGTGCACTGCTCTGACGACGAGCTCATCAAAGCATGGGTCAAGGGTGACAATGAGGCGAAAGTAGAGGCAGAGAAGCTCGGGATGAAACCAAAAGGTGCCTCGGTGTGGTGGGAATCGCCTTGGATCGAAGAGGAGGCGCACACACTCGAGATGAAGCAAGACGCGGAGGAAGAGGAGCACGCCTCGCTGCCAGCAGCAGCAGCAACAGCAGCAGGGTACCCAGCAGCAGCACTAGCCGGTGAAGAGGAGGATGATCAAAGAGACGACGACAGTGGCGATGACGACATGGGTGGCGTGAGCGAGCACGAGGGCGAAATGTTGGTGCAGTCGCTTTCGTCCCTCTTCGTTCCCAAGGAAGGGAAGAAGAGTGTTGACCCGATGGTCGATGTACCAGCTGAACGAGGCGGTGGTAAAGTTTACAAAAGGACTCTTTGTGACGAGTACAACGGGACTGACACCAAAATCGACGCTGATCGACTGAGGCGAATGAAGGCCAGCTCGAAAATTATCGCTGACGTTGAGGCCGCGCAGGCAAGCCTGGCAGAGAAGACTCGCACCGGCCAACGGAACGGGCTGCCTCCCGGTGCCGCAACTACTAGGGCTGCGACTGCTCTTTCCGGTACGATCCCCTCTCCTGCCCCTGCCCGAAGTACGGGGCTGAGCGCTTCGCCTGCTGCCGAAGAGACCGAAGTTGCCGCAGCCCTCGACGACGGGGTCTTTGTATCGATCGGCGCTGACGTTGCTTTCGCAATGGTTGAAGGCACTTCGTCGAAACCGGCTTATAAGGTGTGGATCGGACGTGTTAGCAAACTTTTCAAAGGCAGAAACACCTGGCGGAACGGGGTGAGATTAGATGGCGAGCTTCCACTTGACATGTTTGCGGTATGTGAATGGTACACTCCGATCCATGGCACAAGTGACCTCCAGTACAATTTCCGCATTGTTACCGACCGCGAAAAGTACTCGTTTCAGCATTTCATTGGACTCGTGCGTATCGACCTTTTGCGTGACAGCGGTGGTGGCAGCGGTGGCGGCAGCGGCAGTACCTGCAGCTTAGACAGATATTCAATCTCCAGTACGCAACTCTGCTCGTTGCAAGAGGCACTGAAGATGACGACGCCAGAGAAGCCTGGAAGTGAGGTGACGCTCGCGGACCAGAAAAAAAGAAAGGATGCGCGTGCTGTAGAAGGCGCAGCAGATAATCATGATTTTTTGAAAAAAACTCGGTTGGATAACCTGCACCGTGTTGGTGGTCGCGACGGCACGCGGGCCTCCTCAGCGAACGAAAATGGGAAAAGCAAAAGGACGGTCCGAATGGATGCACCTGGCCGACTGGCTCCTTTCAGCGCACCCCAAGCTTCCCTGATTGGGGC
>CAMAYE010000306.1 GCA_945862135.1 Bordetella parapertussis | reverse complement strand
CGTCAAGGGTTACCTCGCGATCAACTGGTACGGTCTGTCGGCCCCGCCGAAAACCCCGCCGGCCATCGTGGCGCGTCTGAGCAAGGACTTCACCGCCGCGCTGAATTCACCCGACGTGATCCAGCAACTGAAGGCACGCGGCATCGACTCTGCGCCGTCGAGCGGCAGCGATTACGCCAAGTTCATCATGGCAGAACAGAAGCGCTGGGTGCCGATCATCAAGAAGGCTAAAATCGAGGCCAATTAACCACGGCCCGAACCATCTGCCCTCATGATCATCGACTGTCACGGACACTACACCACCGCCCCCAAATCACTCGAAGCCTTCCGCCAGCGCCAGATTGACGGCCTGAAAGACGCACGCCTTGCTCCGGCGAAGGATTCGCTGGTGATCGGTGATGATGAAATCCGTGACAGCATCGAAGGCGCGCAGCTGCGCATCCAGCGTGAACGCGGCACCGACCTGACGATTTTTTCCCCGCGCGCAGGCGGCATGGCCCACCACATCGGCGATGCCCTCACCAGCGCGCTGTGGACGGACATCTGCAATGAACTGATCCACCGCGTCTGCACCCTGTTTCCGAAAAACTTCGTCGGCGTCTGCCAGCTTCCGCAAAGCCCGGGGGTGCGCCCCGACAACTGCATTCCCGAACTTGAGCGCTGCGTCAGGGAATACGGCTTCATCGGCTGCAACCTGAACCCCGATCCCTCGGGCGGTTACTGGACCGATCCGCCGCTGACCGACAAGTGGTGGTATCCCCTGTATGAAAAGATGGTCGAGCTCGATGTGCCTGCAATGGTGCACGTCAGTTCATCGTGCAACCCCGCCTTCCATTTCACCGGTGCGCACTACATCAACGGCGATACCACCGCCTTCATGCAGTTCCTAACGTCGGAGCTGTTCAAGGATTTTCCGACGCTGCGTTTCGTGATTCCGCACGGCGGCGGCGCGGTGCCCTACCACTGGGGCCGTTATCGCGGCCTCGCCCAGGACATGGGCAAACCGGCGCTGAAGGAACACCTGCTGGGAAACGTCTACTTCGACACCTGCGTTTATCACCAGGCCGGCATCGACCTGCTGACCCGCGTGATCCCTGCCGACAACATCCTGTTTGCCTCGGAAATCGTCGGCGCGGTCAAAGGCATTGATCCCGAAACGGGTCATTACTACGACGACACCCGCCGCTATCTCGACGCGGTGACCACGCTCAGCGCGGCAGACAAGAAAAAAATCTTCGAAGACAATGTCTGCAAGGTGTATCCGCGCCTCAAAAATGCACGATAGTCTTGACGGCGCCGCACGCATCGCCCTGCTCCCGCCTTGAGCAACAGCCACTTTGATCTCGCAGTCATTGGCGCCAGCTTCGCCGGCATCGCCTGCGCGAGGGCCGCTGCGTCAAAAGGTGTTTCCGTAGTCGTCATTGACCGCAAAAATGATCCTGGTGAAAAACTGCACACGACCGGGATCATCGTGCGCGATGCGGTCGAAAATTACCCCGGATTTCATGATCTGCCCTCCCACCTTGTCCGCAGCATAGGCTCTGTCCGGTTATATGCGCCGGATCTCCGCTCTGTCCGCCTGGTGTCGCCGGGCTACTATTTTCTCGCGACAGACACATCCGGGCTGCTGAGACACCTTGCCACGGCAGCCGCACGAGAGGGCGTGGCCCTGCGCATGAACACGTCATTTCGAAGTTTTAAAAAGACCGCTGACCGTGTTGAACTGGACTGTGGTTTGACAGCCCGTTATGTCATCGGCGCCGACGGTCCCAAATCACGTGTCGCAGAGGCATTCGGGCTTGACCGCAACACCCAATTCCTGTTCGGCGTGGAACATGAATACGCACAGGCCACATTACCCGAACCGGATGCGTTGCACTGCTTCATTGACCATAAGCTTGCACCCGGATACATCGGCTGGGCGCTGCAAGGTGTCGATAACCTGCAGATCGGACTTGCACGCCGTTATCCAGGCGGCGTTGACATCGCAGCTTTCATGGAAAAAGCGCGCACCGTGTTCCCATTGCCGGATCAGGCACCGACAAGCGTGCGTGCTGGTTTGATTCCCTGCGGCGGAACCTTGAAGCGCGTTTCCGGACCCGGCGTGCTGCTGGTTGGTGACGCTGCAGGTCTCGTGTCACCGGTTACCGCAGGCGGCATCCATACTGCCGTTCATCACGGTGAAGCCGCAGGTATCGCTGTTGCAGAATTCCTCAACGGGCACGGCGACGATCCGGCCTGTTGGTTGCCGCGTACTTATCGGCAAGTCCGCATCAAACGCGCCCTGCGCTGGGCCTTCGACCATTTCCAGGCCGACTGGATATTCAATTTGATGCTTGATTCAGTGCCGATGCGCCGCGCCGCCGAGATCGTGTATTTTCACAGGCGCAAGCGTTGAGCCCCCGCCGCAGCCATCTTGATGTCATTCTTGGTTTTATATAAGTATTTGATTTTATTTATTTTTTAATCGACCCGCCCCACACCGTCCGGCCGTTGCGCTCGATGCGTGTGGCGCAGGATGATGCGCCACAGGCGTATTCGGTTTTCACCACCTCTTTCGGCGTCACCAGTATCGTGCCGCGGCCGCGTTTCGCCGTGCCGGCATCGTATTCATAGGTGATCGTCCCCGATGGTTCGTTGATGGTCATCACGTAGCGGATGTACTCGCCAAAAAACAAACCACTTTCCTCCGGCAACACCATCTCCACGCGCAGCGGTATGCGGTTTTTCGTCGTGGGATGGATGCGGAAATACCGTTTGACGCGTTCGCCGTAACGGAACGACGGATCCACTGCGGCGATGCGCTGCACCAGTTTGACTTCACTGGGCCGCAGCGGCGTGTCCTCCCCACCCATGCCGGAAGCCGCCGTGGCCAGTGGCAGCACCGCCAGCATGGCGCCCAGCACCTTAAGCTTCAGCGTCTTCATAAGCCTCGGGCCGGAAACGCGGCGCACAGATGGCAAGGAACACCAGGTCACCTTCGCCGACATTGGCGATGCG
>CAMAYE010000305.1 GCA_945862135.1 Bordetella parapertussis | reverse complement strand
CGACGGCGCGCTGCACGCCGAACAGGTGCCGCTCGCCCGTATTGCGGCGCAGTACGGCACACCCTGCTATGTCTATTCGCGTGCTGCGCTGACGACCGCCTGGCGTGACTTCGACGCCGCCTTCGCCGGACGCGATCATCTGCTGTGTTACGCGGTCAAGGCCAACCCCAACATCGGCGTACTCAACGTTTTTGCACGTCTCGGCAGCGGATTCGACATTGTTTCCGGCGGTGAACTGGCTCGGGTCATCGCCGCCGGCGGTGATCCCGGCAAAGTGGTGTTCTCCGGGGTCGGCAAAACCGCCGGCGAAATGCGTGCAGCCCTGCAGGCCGGCATTCTCTGCTTCAACGTCGAGTCAGCCCCGGAACTGGAGCTGCTGAACCGAATCGCCGGTGAAATGGGCGTCACTGCACCGGTGAGCCTGCGCGTGAATCCGGATGTCGATGCCAAAACCCATCCCTACATCGCCACCGGACTGAAAGAAAACAAGTTCGGCGTGGCCTATGACGATGCACTTGCGGTTTACCGGCGCGCCCGCGACCTGCCGCATCTGCGTATTGAAGGGGTGGATTGCCATATCGGTTCGCAGTTGACCGAAGTCACACCTTTTGTCGCCGCACTTGAACGCGTACTGGCACTGGTTGATGCACTGGCGGCAGACGGCATTGCCGTGCACCACATCGATCTGGGCGGCGGTCTGGGCATCCGTTATCGCGATGAAACGCCGCCGCCGGTCGCTGAATATGCAAAATCGGTGATCAATACGCTTGGCAACCGCAAATTCAAACTGCTGTTTGAGCCGGGGCGCCTGCTGACGGGGAATGCGGGTGTGCTGTTGAGCGAAGTACTGTTTTTGAAGCACGGCCAGGATCGCAACTTCGCGGTCGTGGATGCCGCGATGAATGACCTGATGCGCCCGGCCTTGTACGAAGCCTGGCATGACGTTTTGCCGCTCTGCGCAACACCTGCCGGCGGTCGCGTATACGACATCGTCGGGCCGGTCTGCGAGAGCGGGGATTTTCTTGCGCGTGATCGCCAACTATCGGTAAATGCGGGAGATTTGATTGCCATCGCATCCGCCGGCGCCTACGGGATGAGCATGTCATCCAACTACAACACCCGTCCACGCGCTGCGGAAATCATGGTGGATGGCGATCGCATGCACCTGATCCGTGATCGCGAAACAGTTGCGCAATTGTTGGCGCCGGAACATCGATTGCCTGATTGATTGCAGCCGAAAATGCGCATCGATCGCGATTTTTCCGTACATCAAGTTGTGGTACGCACCCCACAATCGGTATCACGAAATCAAATATTCTTTACAAAGGTGTTGCATTTTTTTTTCGGCATAGCATAGAATTGGCGCACCGCACACGGTTTTCACCAATTTTTTTGGTGGAACACGGTAACAGCAATGTGAAATGTTCCAGAGAATCGTGGGATGGTAGTGCGGAACAAAAGCCGCACTCAAACGATGCCTAAGTTCACTTTCAAGGAGACGATTATGGCAGCGAAGAAAAAAGCGAAAGCTAAAAAGAAAGTAGCCAAGAAGAAAGTAGCCAAGAAGAAGTAAGTAGTTTTATGCGGAAGCCGGGTAACCCCCGGCTTCCGTGTTTAGCCTCATCCGGATCCACCTCCCCTCCGCAACACCGCACGCTTCACTCCCTCCGCAAGATCGCCGCACCCCATCTTTTCTGTTTCTGATCTGCGGTTGCATGCTTCAGCATTGATGCAATAAATCGCACCTGCTCAGCAACAATGAATACCGCCGTTGCCGCAGAAATAAAAAATATTGTTAATAATCAATAATTTATATTGATTTCGGCGCGCATTTACTGGAACGCCGTCCAGTGTCATCACGAACGCAACAACACTCAGGGATTGAGTTGCTGGTACACCGCGTCCGCTACACGCAAGAGTTCGGCACGATCCGTCTCACCAGACAACGCATAACCCAGTCGGCCATCAAGCCAGTAAAAAACACCGACTCCGTTTTCCTGCGTAAAGCGGAACGCCGTCGGTGTCCGCGCTTCATTGCTCACGCGTACATACAAGGTCAGGCGCTGGCCCTTTGCATCCTGATACATGAATTGCGCAGCAGGCCCCCGTTCACCAGGCAACAGACGGCCGCCGACCAATGCATAACCCTGAGGTGCGAGATGCGGGATCTTCAGACTGGTGCCCAGCCGTTTCGATAACCAGCGCACGAGATGCTCTTCCTGGTCGGCGCCAACTTCAACCGGATGCCTGACCTCCGGGCTGTACACGGCATGGGCCATCGCGGCAACCCGAGCAATCTGGATTGTCTGCGCTCTCGAGCCCGTCACCCGATCGTGCAGATGCCAGCCCAAGGTTCCGCTGGCCAGCATCAGCATCGCGGCTGCGGCATACCGGTACCAGGTCCGTCGGGTGCGCGCGCCGTCCGCTGATTGCAGGTTCAGCGGAACCGGTTCCACCAGCAGCTCATCATAAAACTCATGGAATTTCTGGTTCTGGCGGCGATAGGCAGCAACGCGGCGCGCTTCGTCGTCGTGTTGCTCAAGGTATTGCGCAATCTCTGCCGTGCGCGCCGGCGACAACCCGCCATCAACATAGGCGTGCAGTTCAGCTTCAGTAACAGGCGCGACGTTCATTTGACGACTTTCAACGGATTCGACCCGGGTGCGCGTTGCAACAGGCTGCGCAACCGTTCACGCCCCCGCGACAAACGGGACATCACGGTCCCGATGGGCACCTCAAGAACACGGGCCGCTTCTTCATAAGTCATCTGCTCCAGACCGACCAGCAGCACTACAGCGCGCTGTTCTTCCGGCAAGGCCTGCAAAGCGGCATCCAGATCACGGATTTCCAGCCGGTCCGTGGCCTGCGGAGGCAAGGTTTCAACCATGACATCGGCAGCCACATCATCCATCGGCACCAGCCGGTTGGCGGCAGCGCTGCGAACCTGATTGATGAAAATATTGTGCATGACAGTAAAAAGCCAGGCGCGCAGATCGGTACCTTCGCG
>CAMAYE010000304.1 GCA_945862135.1 Bordetella parapertussis | reverse complement strand
GGGGCCGTAGATTTTTACCATCGCCGGCGGCGCTTCGGCTGCCGTGGTGTGGCAGGCGAGACAGGCCTGGTCTTTGATCTGGAAGGCACGCGCCAGGTACAGCGACGGCCCTGTCGGCGTCATGCGCGTGCCGCTGATTTCGCCGCGATCCGGGCTGGCGCGGAAGGCATTGACGATGTCGGCTTCCCAGTCCACCGCCTTGTCGCGCGGATTGGTCGGATTCAGCGCCGCTTCCTTGTAGGAGTAATCGGCGTATTTTTTGCGCAGAGAGCTCATGATCTCCGTCGCGGCGTAAGCGGGCACGCTCTGCGGGTGGAACACTTCTTCGCTGTACGGGATCAAAGGACGGATCTGGGTATTGGTATAACTGCGCATCGACAACGCCGCCTCCATCATCACGCCGGCATTGCGCAGCACTTCATCGCGCGCATTCTTGTGCAGCAGCTCATGTGAAATGGTTCCCGTCACGCCAAGGCCGAGCAGGAACACCACCAGAAGCACCAGATTGAACTTTAGTCGCAAACCCATGAACGCCCCCTGTTTATTTTCGCGTCAGTATACGCGCCGCCCTGTCGGGCTGTTATTGCAAAAATTCGTAATCAAAGCTTTCTCGCGACCGCTACGGCCTTGGCGGTGCTTGCTCACGACGCGCTTCAAACTGCAATCTGCGGAAGGTGATGAACTCGTCCAGTGACAAACGCCGATCGCCGTCACGATCAACCGCTGGAAAATCCCGGGTTATCGCCGGAAACCGGCCTTCAATTTCCGCCGGAGACAGATAACCATCACGATTGCGGTCAGCCCCGCGAAACTCTTCACTGACACGCTCACGGGCACGGTCGGGAATCGGCGTGTTTGGCTCCGGTCGCGGCGGCCGTTCACGCGGATCAATCCCGGGCGCAAATTCCCGCGTTGCATGCGGGTCGGGAACTCGCATTGCATTCGCCTCCTCGGCGTTGGCTGCCGGGGCCGGTGCGGTCAACGGAGAATTCGTCGATGCAGCGTCATCGCCTGCCGGCTCCCTGACCTCGGCAGGCGGCGGCGCCGGGGGCGGCTCATCCGCCTCCAGTGGGTGACGCTTATGCCAGTCCAGTCCGGCCAGCAGTGCGAGAATCAGCAGGATACCCAGTCCAAGATGACGCCAGCCCGCACGCGGGTCCGAGCGTTCGGGCAGCGGTCGTGTCGCTGCCGTGCGAGATGTAATCGCCGCCGGTGCTGCGCCTGCCGCTGGCAGCGCAGCCGCTGCCCGGGGAATGGCCGTGCCTTGCACCTGCGCATCGAAAGCAGCCTTCCATTCGGCGATGCTTTGCGGCCGCAATTCCGCCTTGATCGACAGCGCCCATTCGATGGCGCGCAGCAGCGGCGCGCTGTAGCGGCCTTTGGCCTCGGCCAGAGTCTGCGGCACGGTGTCGCCATGCAGCCGGCTCACGGCGTCAGGCGGACTGCTGTTGGTCACCGCGCGGAACATCACCCCGGCCATCGCATAAATGTCCGACCATGGTCCCTGCTTGCCCTCGACCGCGTATTGTTCGAGCGGCGCAAAGCCCGGCGTCAGAACGGCAGTCAGGGTACGTGTGCTGCCACTGGTTGCGCGCGCCGCACCAAAATCCAGTAGCACCGGCGAACCAGTGGCGCGAATGAAAATATTGCTCGGCTTGATGTCGCGATGCAGGAATTTTGCTGCGTGCACGGCAGCAAGCCCGTCCAGCAGCGGCAGCAGTATGCTCCGCAGTACATCCTCGGGTGGCTGCGGCGAGCGCTTCAGCAGCTGGTTCAGCGATTCGCCTTCTTCGTAGTCCATCACCATATAGCCGGTGCCGTTGGCCTCGAAGTAGCGGTTGACACGGACAATATGCGGATGACTGAAACGCGCCAGTGTGCGCGCTTCCTGGATGAACGCGTTGAGGCCCCACTGATAGTCATACTGGTGATTGGTCGATACCGGAACGATGCTGCCGTCGAGCGCACGCACCGCGAGGTCGCCCGGCAGGTATTCCTTGATGGCAACTTGTTTCTCGAGATTGGTATCCCAGGCCAGGTAGGTCATGCCGAATCCACCGACGCCCAGCACGGACTTCAACTGATACTCGCCGAGCTTGGTGCTTAACTCCAGCGCATTGCGGTATTCAGTTGAATCGCTCATCGCTCCAAGCTCCAGCGTTCTAAGGGGTCTTGCCTGCCCTCGCCTGCTCCATTGCCTGCAACAGTACTTCCGGATCCTGAGCGCCGGAGATGCCGATCGTGCGGTTGATGATGAAAAACGGCACACCCTCAATGCCAACCTGCCGTGCTTCCTGGTCCGCGCTTCGAATCAGGTCGGCATCGATCTCACTGTCCAGGTAAGCCGCTACCGCTTCCCGGTCCATTCCGGCCTGCGCGGCATAGTCGGCCAGCACCGCGCTATCCGTGAGATTGGCACCTTCAACAAAATAGGCGCGAAACAACGCCTCTGCAACTTCATCCTGTTTACCCAGTTCACCGGCATGATGGATCAGACGGTGCGCCTTCACCGTATTCGGCTGAACCTTGATGCTGTCGAACACCATGTCGAGGCCAACGCTCTTGCCAACCAGCGCCACGCGCTTGTAGCGGGAGCTGTCGCGCTCGCCGAATTTGCGCATGATGTAATCCGCACGCGAAATGCCGGTCGCCGGCAGATCGGGGTTCAACTGGAACGGCAACCAGCGCACGGCCGGTTTTTCCTCATCGGGGTGCAGTTCCGCGAACTGCTGCAGCGCGATTTCCAGCTTGCGCTTGCCGATGAAGCACCAGGGTCAAACCACGTCGGAAACGATATCGATGCTGATGTGCTGACTCATGACGATCCCTTTAAAGGGGTTAACAATATGTATTTGATTTTATTGACATTTTATAAACAACTCAAACACGCAACGCTTTCAGGTCCAGCTTCCCCTTCAGCAGATTGGGCACCGACTTCAGGAACACCGCAATCTGCTGTTCGTTCCAGCCGCCAAAAACACAGTTGAGCCGGCATTTGTCTTCAATCTCCGCAC
>CAMAYE010000303.1 GCA_945862135.1 Bordetella parapertussis | reverse complement strand
CTCTCGGCCGGCATTGCCGAAGTCGTCAAATACGGACTGATCGGCGATGCCGGGTTCTTCGCCTGGCTGGAGGCCAACATGGACAGGCTGGTGGCGCGCGAACCTGCGGCGCTGACCCATGCCATCGAAGTCGCCTGCCGCAACAAGGCCGTGGTTGTTGCCAGCGACGAGCGCGAAGAAGGTGTTCGTGCCATGCTCAATTTTGGGCACACTTTCGGCCATGCCATTGAATCAGGTCTCGGTTATGGCAAATGGCTGCATGGCGAGGCCGTCGCAGCCGGAATGGTCATTGCAGCCCGGGTGTCACAGAAAATGGGATTGGTGGATGCTGATGGTGTCGAGCGCACCATAAAACTGCTGCGCCGCGCGCGGTTGCCGGTGCTGGGCCCGAAGCTGGGCGTGGATCGCTACCTGGAATTGATGGGCCACGACAAAAAAGTCGAGGGCGGCAAAATACGCTTCATCCTGCTGCGGAGTATCGGTGATGCCTTCATCAGCGATGCCGTGCCACGCGGAGTGCTGGATGCAGTGCTGAACGGGGAGGGCGTTGATGACTGACAAAGCTCCCTACGCCGCAGGTCCCGCCAATTCACGCGGCCGGCGTTTTCGCGAACCCGCGCCGCGTGGCCGTTCGGAATATCAGCGCGACCGCGATCGCATCATCCATTCCACCGCTTTCCGCCGCCTTGAATACAAAACACAGGTCTTCGTCAATCACGAAGGCGACCTGTTACGCACCCGTCTCACACACAGCCTGGAAGTCGCACAGATAGGTCGGTCGGTGGCCCGACATCTGCGCCTTGACGAAGACCTTACCGAGGCCATCACGCTGGCGCATGACCTGGGCCATACGCCCTTCGGCCACGCCGGACAGGATGCGCTGAACGCCTGCATGAAACCCCACGGCGGGTTTGAGCACAATCTGCAATCATTGCGTGTGGTCGACATGCTGGAGCAGCGTTATGGTGCCTTCGACGGTCTCAACCTGACCTTTGAAACCCGAGAGGGCATCCTCAAACACTGCTCATTAAAAAACGCGCGCACCCTGGGAGACATCGGCGTACGCTTCATCAAGCACCAGCGCCCCGGCCTCGAAGCGCAGATTGCCAATCTGGCCGACGAGATCGCCTATAACAATCATGATATCGACGACGGACTGCGCTCCGGACTGCTGGACATGGAGCAGTTGTCGACCGTCACCATTTTTCGGCGTCACAAACGCACGGTGCTGCGCGAATTCCCCAAAATCGAAGGCCGGCGCCTGATTCATGAAACCGTGCGGCGCATGATCGATACCCTGGTCACCGACCTCAACCGGCAAAGCGCCGCCAACATCCGCGAGCTGGCGCCGGAGACCATTACGGATATCCGACGTGCCCCGGCAATGATCCGCTTCTCCGACCGCATCCGTGACGAGCAGGCCGAACTCAAGCGCTTCCTGCACGTCAATCTCTACCGGCATTACCGCGTATCGCGCATGAGCAGCAAGGCGCGCAGGATAATTTCTGATTTGTTTCAGGCATTTATGAACGAGCCTGGATTGCTGCCCCCGGAATTCCAGGCACGCGCGCAGGCAGACACTCCCCGCGCCATTGCCGACTACATTGCCGGCATGACTGACCGCTACGCCATTGTTGAACATCGACGTTTGTTTTCTATCGACGTCAGCTGAGTTTTTTCGGTGGTTTTACGGCGCGTCGGCGGTTGATGCAACCCTTTGATGCAGGTAGACTTATCCGGTTTCACTCCGTTATTCGCATTTGGCTCGCCAGAGTTTGTGGCAACGCAGCAAATTACTGCGTAGGCTATTGATTATCAGCATGTTTTAACGAGGCTCCTGATGGCTCACCCAAATCTGCCGGAACCCCAAGGTTTGTATGACGGGGACCATGAACATGACGCCTGTGGTGTCGGTTTTATTGCCAATATCAAGGGCAAGAAAAGTCATGACATTGTCGATCAGGGCTTGACCATACTGCGTAATTTGACCCACCGCGGAGCCGTCGGCGCAGACCCCAAGGCTTCCGATGGCGCGGGGATACTGCTCCAGATTCCGGATACTTTTTTTCGCGAAGAAATGGCCAGGCAGGGCATCAAGCTGCCGCCATCCGGACAATATGGCATTGGCATGGTATTTCTGCCGCGCGAACCTGCTTCGCGCATCGCCTGCGAGTATGAAATCGAACGTGCGATCAAGGACGAAGGGCAAACCCTGATCGGCTGGCGCGATGTTCCGGTGGACAGCGAAGATCTCGGCGAATCGGTCAAAAAAGTCGAACCGGTCATCCGCCAGGTGTTTATCGGCCGCAGCTCCGCGATCCGTGTAACCGACGCGCTCGAACGCAAACTCTACGTGATCCGCAAAAGCGCCGGTCACGCCATCCGCGCACTGAAACTCGCCCACGGCACAGAGTTCTGGGTGCCTTCAATGTCGGCACGCACCATCGTCTACAAAGGCATGCTGCTGCCGTCGCAGGTCGGTACGTACTACAAGGATCTGCAGGATCCGCGCGTGGTATCGGCACTGGCACTGGTGCACCAGCGTTTCTCGACCAACACTTTCCCGACCTGGGATCTGGCCCATCCCTTCCGCATGATCGCCCACAACGGTGAAATCAACACCGTGCGCGGCAACGTGAACTGGGTACGCGCGCGGCAGGGCGCCATTTCCAGCCCGGTACTCGGCAACGATCTCAACAAGCTGTGGCCGCTGATTTACCCGGGCCAGTCGGATTCGGCATCCTTTGACAACGCGCTGGAACTGCTGGTGATGGGCGGTTATTCCATCGCCCATGCTGTGATGATGATGATCCCTGAAGCGTGGGAAGGCCATACGCTGATGGATGCCAACCGGCGCGCGTTTTACGAATACCATGCGGCGATGATGGAGCCGTGGGACGGACCCGCAGCGATTGCGTTCTCCGATGGCCGCCAGATCGGCGCCACGCTCGACCGCAACGGACTGCGGCCGGCACGTTACATCGTTACCGATGATGATCTGGTGATCATGGGCTCGGAATGCGGCTGCCTGCCGA
>CAMAYE010000302.1 GCA_945862135.1 Bordetella parapertussis | reverse complement strand
GAAGCGGTGTTGAGGATCAAGGAAACTTATGAGGCGCGAGGTGCCGTAACCGATATCCGCGCCATCATGGACCGCAATCGCAGTGCGTCCGGATACGCCGCGGTGGCTTCCATCGCCGACAGCGATGGCCGGATCGTCCTGAGCACGTTGCCGGTTCCCCCCGGGACCAGGGTTGCCGATCACGAGCATTTCCGCGTTCACATGGTCAGGGATACCGGTGCCCCATTCATCGGCAAGCCTTTGCTCGGGCGCATCTCGGGTAAATGGTCGTTCCATGTCACTCGACGCATCAATCGTCCGGACGGATCCTTTGGCGGCATTGCCATCTTGGCCGTTGACTTCTCGTACTGGCAGCGGCTGCTGCAGGAGGGGGATTTCAGCGGAACCAGCGCAATGGCGCTGATCGGCCTGGACGGCATTGCCCGGGCCAGCCACAGCCGCCGAGGGTCGGCAGCTGAACTCAGGGATGCGGACTGGCGTTTTCTGTTGCATGACGTCAAGGCGGGAAATTCCAGCGGCGTGGCTGTCGGCAGTCCGGGCGGCGGAGAACGCATATGGGCTTACCGTGTGTTGTCCGGTTATCCCTTGGTCGTAGCGGTGGGTATCGATGCTGCGGACCTGGAACAACGGCTGGGAACAGTGCGAGCGGGGTATGCCTTTGGCGTGGCGGTCATTGCAATCCTGGCGGTTCTGCTGACCGCCAGTCTGCTGCAATACCTCGCGCGACAACGGGCAAATGCGGCGGAACGTTTGCGTATTGCCGGTGTGCTGCAGCAAAGTGAGGAGCGCTATCGACTGTTGTTCGACGCCAATCCGCTGCCGGTGATGATTCGTGAAGACGGTTCTCTGAACATCCTGGCCGTCAATCAGGCCATGGTTGATAAATTCGGATACGACCGCGAGTCGATGATCGGGATGAAGGCGTCGCTCCTGCACAGTGAGTCGACCCGTGATGAGCTGGAGCGAAAGCCCGCGAAACCACTTTTGGGGGCGACAGCTCATGCCCGTCGTGCACTGATTAACCGGGATGGCGGGGAGTTCGAGGCTGATGTTGCAAGCTGCGCTGTGATGTTCGACGGTAAACCGTCACGGATGATTGTCATCAATGACGTGACTGCGCAGGTTCGCAGCGAACGTGCCGTGCGTGAAAGCGAGGAGCGTTTGCGCACCATTGCCGAGCATATCGGTGAAGGGCTTGCCCTTTATGACCGCGACGACCGCCTGGTATTTTTTAACGAGCCGTACCGGCGCATGCAGTCTTCGGCGACGATTGATCTTCACCCCGGCTTGTCGTTCGAATCCCTGGCACGTGATCGTGCCCGCGTGCTCGCCGAGATGGGTGACATTACCGATATTGAGGCTTTTGTCGCCGACCGCGTTGCGCGCCATCGCAACTCCCAAGGGGGCGTGATTGAGCGGCGGCGTCCGGATGGCGGGTATCACCTGATTCGCGAAGGCCGTACCGCCGACGGCCAGATTGTCGTGTCTTTTGTTGACATCACAGAATTGAAACGCGGGGAAGCCGAGTTGCGTGAAAGCGAGAACCGATTCCGTGCGATGTTTGAACAGGCCGGACTTGGAATAACGCTGCGCGAGGCGCGTGACCGTCATTCACCTTGGCTGGCCGTCAACGACCGGTTTTGTTCAATGACGGGATATACCCGGGATGAACTTGGCCGCATGAGTACTGCGGACATTACGCCGCCTGAGGACAATGATGATGCCGACTTGCACAATGCAGCGATGGCGGCCGGCAATGTCGGCAGCTACTCGCGGGAGAAACGGATTCGCTGCAAGGACGGCAGCTGGCTGTGGGTTGACCTCACGGTGACCGCTGTTCCCGATCCTCAGGGCAGAGCGGATCGAATCATTGCCACATATCAGGATATTGACGCGCGCAAGAAGGCCGAGGATCGTTTGCGTGAGAGCGAAGGCAGGCTACGCGCCATCATTGCCGCCGAGCCGGAGTGCGTTGCAATTGTTGCGCCGGATGGTGAATTGCTGGACATGAATCCCGCGGGATTGAGGATGCTGGAGGCTTCCAGTCTTGAAGAAATGCGCCGTTGGCCGTTCGTCAATCAGGTGGCGCCACAGTTCCGCCGTGCATTTGTGCGTCTGCAGCACAGCGTTCGTGAGGGAAACTCCGGTGTCCTTGAGTTCGAGGCATTTGGTATTCATGGCAAGCGGTGCTGGCTGGAAATTCACGCCGCACCGTTGCACGACGTATCAGGCAGCATCAGCGCCCTGCTCGGCATTGCGCGTGATGTCACGGATCGCCGCCTTGCGCGCGAAGCGCTGGCGGCCGAGCGCAATCTGTTGCGTACGGTGATCGATAACCTGCCGGATCGTATCCGTGCCAAGGACCGTGATTTGCGCTTCATGCTGGCTAATGCCGCATGGATGCGATCACGCGCGCCTGATCGTCAGGATGTTTCGGGCTTGGGTAACCACGATCTTTTGCCGCCCGAACTGGTTGCGAAGGTCGAGGCGGAGGATCGGGAGGTACTGGCGTCGGGACAGCCCAGCGCGCTACGGGAGGTGATGGTCGGCCCCGCCGACAACCCGCACTGGTATATCACGGCAAAAATGCCCTTGCGGGACAGCGCGGGAAACGTCACCGGTCTTGTGGCAATCAGTCGCGATGTAACCGATTTCAAGCGCCGTTCACTGGAGGTTGAAAAACTCAACCAGGAACTGGAGGCCCGCGTCGAGGAGCGTACTGCACAGCTGACCAGCGCCAATGAAGAGCTGGAGGCTTTCGCTTCTTCGGTATCTCATGACCTGCGTGCCCCGCTTCGCCATATTGACGGCATGGCGGCCGCACTGCTGGAAGACTGCGGGGATGCGCTGGACGAAACAGGGCGCGACTACCTTGCGAGAATACGCGGTGCCTCTCGACGCATGTCTGCGTTGATTGAGGACTTGCTCCGCCTATCGCGGGTTACCCGAACCGTGCTGCATGTGGTTGATGTGAATCTGAGCGAAATGGCAGGTGGCATTGTTGATGAACTCCAGCGGGATTTCCCGGGGCGTTTGGTGGCTTTCAAGATGGCTCCGCG
>CAMAYE010000301.1 GCA_945862135.1 Bordetella parapertussis | reverse complement strand
AGGAACATCCAGGCCAAACTATATGGCGGCAGCATCGCCGGAAAAATGGCGGTCGGATGGCAGAAGGGGCTGCAATTGAAGGGCAATTTTGCAGTCAGCGATGTTGAACTGCGCGAGCTGGTGCCATTATTCAGCCCCAAAACCAGAATGAGCGGACGCCTGACGGCTAAACCCGTGTTCACCGCAAACGCAGCCAAACCGGATCAACTGGCCAATGTGATGAGGCTCGAAACACCATTCGATATTCGAAACGGTGTGCTGTATGGCGTTGATATCCAGGAGGCCGCCATGAATCCTGCGCGCAAGGCGGGTGGCGGCGAGACGCGTTTTGATACGCTGTCCGGGCATTTCGCCATGGATCGCGGCACGCAGCGGCTGACAGGGCTCAAAGTGTCATCAGGTTCGCTGGCGGCCGATGGCAATGTGACCATCACGCCGGACAAATCCCTGTCGGGCCGCGTCAATGCGCGGGTCAATGTAGTGGGTCAGGCGGGCGTTTCAGTGCCCTTGAATATCAGCGGCACAGTCGGTTCCCCGCTGGCCTTGCCTGCCGTCGGCGCCATTGCCGGCGCAGGTATTTCGGCAGGCGCTTCGGTCGGCAGCAAAATCGGCAATTGGGCCGGGAGCCTCTTTGGCGGTGACAACAAGGACGCCAAAAAGAAATAGCCGACCCGCAGGCCGGCTATCGAGATAAAGCGTGCTGACTGAACGGGTTTAGACCAGCACCTTGGCAATCGCCTGTGCAACGTAATCAATGTTCTTCGTATTCAAAGCTGCAACACAGATACGCCCGCTGTCGATGGCATAGATCGAATACTCTTCACGCAGCCGTTGCACCTGGGCTTTGGTCAGCCCGGAGTAGGAGAACATGCCGCGCTGCTCGATGATGAAGTTGAAATCAAAATCGGCGCGCAGCTCGCGGATCTTCTCGACCAGCAGCTTGCGCATGACCTTGATGCGCTCACGCATCTGGCCCAGCTCCTCGTCCCACTGCTTGCGCAGCTCCGGCGTGGTCAGAACCATCGCGACGGCCTGACCACCGGTGGTGGGCGGGCTGGAGTAGTTGGTGCGGATCACACGTTTCAACTGGCTCAGCGTGCGCGAGGCTTCTTCCTTGCTGCTGGTGACAATGCTCAGCGCACCGACGCGCTCTCCATACAGCGACAGCGACTTCGAGAACGAGCTCGACACGAATACGGCATTGCATTCTGCAGTGAAGCGGCGAATGGTTGCAGCGTCTTCTTCCAGTCCGTCGGCAAAACCCTGATAGGCGATGTCGAGGAAAGGCACCAGATCCCGGCGCTTGACCACGTCGATGACTTTTTCCCATTGAGCAGGTGTCAGATCAACACCAGTCGGGTTGTGGCAGCAGGCATGCAGCAGCACGATTGCGCGTGCCGGCAATTGTTCAAAGCAGGCCAGCATGGCGTCGAACTTCAGCCCATTGGTCGCGGAATCATAGTAAGGGTAGGTTTTGACCGTATAGCCCGCATACTCAAAAATAGCGCGGTGGTTTTCCCAGCTCGGATCGCTGATGTAGATCTCCGCACCCGGATTCACGCGCTTGAGGAAGTCGCCGCCGACCTTGAGGCCGCCGGTTCCGCCCAGCGTCTGCACGGTGACGATGCGGCCGTCTTTCACCGCTGGGGTGTCCTTGCCGAATAGCGTTTCCTGCACCGCACGGTCATAAGCGGCAATGCCGTCAATCGGCAGGTAATTGCGCGGCGTCGCGTTTTCGCCCAGCTTCTTCTCGGCCGTGCGCACGCACTGCAGCACCGGCACCTTGCCATTGTCATCGGTATAAACGCCCACGCCCAGATTGACCTTTTTCGGATTCTGGTCGGCAACATAGGCTTCGGTCACGCCCAGGATCGGGTCCTTGGGCGCCATTTCAATTTTGTCGAGGATAGAGCTGGTCATTGGGGTTCAGGGTTAAAGGTGGCTGGAAAAGGCGCATTTTAGCTGTGTTTTTGCACTGCACCCAAATTGTGTGGAGAAGGGTTCGGCGCCGAGGGGGGGCGAAGGTCAAGCAGGCACAGCTCCCCGAAGGGCAGGCTTTATTTTGATGCGCTTCTTGCTTTCCGTTTGCCATAAATCGTATTGAGCCTGTGCCCACAACCAGGTCTCTGCATTGCCGCCAAGCCATTGCGCCAGACGGATAGCCATATCGGCGCTGATCGCCGCACGGCCGTTGATGACGCGGGACAGCGCCACTCGGGATACCCCGAGTTGTTTGGCCGCCTCAGTGACCCCAAGGCCCAGTTCGGGCAGCACATCATCACGGATGGTTAAACCCGGGTGAGGGGGATTGAACATCTTCAAGATCATTTCCTTAGTGGTAGTCCTGATAGTCCAGAACCTCGGCATTTTCGCCAACAAATTTGAAAGTAAGTCGCCAGTTGCCGTTCACCATATCGACCAATGACCGGAATCACGTCCTGTAAGCCGGTGCAATTTCCAGCCGGGTAGATCCATTTCTTTCACATCGGTGGCGACATTCAGGACGGCCAGCTGACGCGCCAGTTTTGCGGCATGCGCTGGCTGAATGCCCGCTTTGCTGCCGGTCAGAAAAAACCGTTCCAAACCTTTGTGGGCGAAACTTTTAATCATTAATATTGTATCGCATAGAGATACAGTTTTCAATGTTGCCGTCAGTTGTTGCCTTGGCAGGGCAATGGCAGAGACAAATTATCGGATTCATTCCTAACGCATGTTTGCCTGGGTTTGCCGACAATCAAGTTTGCATATGACGGCAAGATTTAAAGTGCGGTGCTCAAGGGAACTTTGGTATTGCGGTCAATAACGGGGTTGCAAGTGATCAGGATGACCGTTTGGGAGAGGAATTGGTTGAGGATTTATGAGGTTGGTGTGTTCCGATCTGGTGTGGTTGTGTGCCGGAGAGGGATCAAGCGATTGGGCGGCAAATGGTTAAATTTCAGTCAAGGCTGCTGATTTACGCTGATATTTCTGGAAATTCTCGGGAAAACTTATCATTTTGTTAAGTTTGACTGGATTTGCAGAATTCCACAGGATTAGCTCCAAACAACGGGACCGGCGCACTGCCGAGCCCCAAAGAA
>CAMAYE010000300.1 GCA_945862135.1 Bordetella parapertussis | reverse complement strand
TCGCCCGAGACGAGCACCGGCAGTGCAATAAAAGAAACGGTGTCCTGCGGCAGTTCGGGGCGGCTGACGGCGCGGAACAGAAAGGCCGGTTCCGTATCAACGTCCTGAACGATGACCGGTTGTCCGGTGGCGAGTACTTTGCCGGTAATGCCTTCATTGAGCATGTAGTGGCCGCGCCGCATCTGTTCGCTGGTCAATCCATAGGCGTGGCGGATGCTCGCGGCGTACGGGCCCGCGTCGGGGTGCCGGAGAACCAGACGGCCGCGGTTCAGGCCGAGCAATTCGCTCATCAGGTGCAGCATTTCGCGAACGACGACGTCGGGCGTCAGGCTTTTGCCGACGAGCTTCACGACCTCCCGCAGGAGCAATAACTCCTGACGATGCCAGTCGATTGGGGTTTGCTGGGATGTCCGGGGCGGCATGACAGATATGCTGAATCGCTGAATCAGGCTGTGACCACGTCAGTGTAACAGCATCGAACTCGTAGTTTGGCGGCAGGTCGAGCGCCGTTTCCTTGGCATAGAATGGAACATGAACCCATAAAACATGAAGCGGAAATTGATCCCGCATGCCGAAGGAGTGCTTGCATGATATTTCGACAGATGTTCGATCCGCAGTCGTCCACATACAGTTACCTGCTGGCCGATGAAGAAAGCCGCGAGGCGGTATTGGTCGATCCGGTATTCGAGCAGGTCGGGCGCGATGCCGCCCTCATTGCTGAACTGGGTCTGCAACTGCGCTGTGTGCTGGATACCCATGTACACGCCGACCATGTCACCGGGGCCTGGCTGCACAAACAGCGCAGCGCTTGCGCCATCGCAGTTTCCGCGGCAAGCCTTGCCGAAGGCGCGGACCGGCATCTTCGTGATGGCGACCGGGTGAGTTTCGGCAGACGGTATCTGGAGGCTCGCGCCACCCCCGGTCATACCGACGGTTGCATGAGCTTTGTTCTGGATGACCATTCGATGGCCTTTACTGGCGATGCGCTGTTGATCCGCGGCTGCGGACGTACGGATTTCCAGCAGGGCAATCCGCGACTGCTCTATGAGTCTGTTCGGCAGCGCATCCTGTCCCTGCCTCCGGATTGCCTGTTGTATCCGGCGCATGATTACCGGGGTCTCACGGCGACCAGCGTCGGTGAAGAGCTCAGGTTCAATCCCCGGCTCGGCAATGGCATCGGCGTCGAGGATTTTGTCGGTTACATGAACAATCTGGGATTACCCCATCCCAAACAGATCGACGTTGCAGTGCCGGCCAATCTGCGATGCGGCCAGGTTGCGCATGCGCAAGCTGCGACTCTCGACGGATCCTGGGCGCCGCTGAACTATACCTTTGCCGGAATCTGGGAAATCCAGCCCGCTGCTTTGCAGGAACTCGATGATCGTACTTTCATCCTTGATGTGCGGGAACCCGATGAATACAGAGGCCCGCTCGGTCACATTCCCGGCTCATCGCTGTTGCCGCTGGGGAGTCTGCAGTCTCGGCTGGACGAGCTGCCAAACGACAAACTGATCATTGCCGTGTGCCGCTCCGGCGCGCGCTCGGCGCAAGCCTGTGTACTGTTGCAGCGTGCGGGCTTCAAGCGCGTCGCCAATCTTGCTGGTGGTCTGTTGCGCTGGCATGCCGAAGGATTGGGCGGTGCCGCTGCCGGATAAGCGCCGGGATCGATTGATACGCAGGCTTTCGTGTTGCAACTCCGGCTAGCCGGATTTTTTGAGGATTGACCGTGAGACCATTTGAAGGCATCAAGATTGTTGATGTGACCCATGTTCTGGCCGGACCGTTTGCGGCTTACCAACTGGCCGTTCTCGGTGCGGATGTGATCAAGGTCGAGGATCCGAATGATTGCGACCAGAGCCGCTACCACGGCTCAGCGGATGCGCTCAACAAAACGCTAATGGGCAGCGGCTACCTTTCGCAGGGCTCGAACAAGCGCTGCATCACGCTGAATCTCAAAACCGCGCAGGGCCGCGACATCCTCATGCGCCTGGCTGCCGAGGCCGATGTGTTTGTCGAGAACTACCGTGCCGGCGCATTCAAGGCGCTGGGCCTCGGTTACGACGATCTCAAGTTGCTGAACCCGCGGCTGATCTATTGCTCGATGACGGCTTTTGGCCAGGACGGGCCGCGCGGCGAACAGACGGCTTACGACCATGCGATACAGGCGATTTCCGGGCTGATGGCGTCGACCGGCACAGCGCAGACTGCTCCGATGAAATGCGGTGCGCCGATTGTGGATTACGGGACCGGCACGATGGCAGCCTTTGCCATTGCCAGTGCGCTGTTCCAGCGCGAGCGCAGCGGCCGCGGCCAGCACATCGACTGCTCGATGCTGGACGCTGCGCTGATGTTGCAGGCTTCGCACATCACCAATCACTTTGTGACCGGCAAGCCCGCGCCGCTAAAGGGCAACTGGCACAGTTATGCCGGGAGCAGTCTCTATGACGCCAGCGATGGAAAAATCCAGCTTGCGGCGTCAAACGAACGGCAGAACGACAGACTGATGAAGGCGCTCGGGCTTGATGCGCTGGCGGGCCGCAGCAATGACCAACGCAAGGCACATTTCGCTGAAGAAGTCCAGGCCCTGTCGCAAGTGCTGAAACAGAAAACCGCGCAGGAGTGGGAAGATTATCTGCAGGCCCGGCATGTGCCGGCGACACGACTGCGTTCGCTGGACGAAGTGCTCGACGATCCGCAGATGGCCAGCCGCAAGATGCTGCACCGGCATGAGCAGGTGCCCGGCATCGAGGGGCCGGTCACGGTTCCGATGTGCGCCTTCAAATTCGAGCACGGCGGTCCGAGTATCGAAACTCCGCCGGCACGTCGCGGTGAGCACAACGACCCGGTACTGAAGTCGCTGGGTTATGACGAAGCCGAAATCATTGTGATGCGTGAACAGGGTGTGATCTGAGTGTTCGGCTGTCCGCATTTAAAAAATATTTAATATCAATTACTTAAATTCGAGGCGCAGCTCTGATAATGGGGCGGGGATCGCCTCCGTCAAACAGTCCCGACCGGGCGACACGTCGCGAACGGTGTGACAGTGGTGCCGCGGGCAACAAAAACAAAAGGCCCGCGGTTGCGAGCC
>CAMAYE010000299.1 GCA_945862135.1 Bordetella parapertussis | reverse complement strand
TCAGAGGTTGGTGAGTGTCGTGTGCCTGCCACGTGCAGCCCCGGTTCTTTCATGCAGCAAGTTCTTATGTACGTTTCCGTACGGATACGTTAAACCCGGCAGGCTATCGTAAGGCCTGTGGGCCGTAGCAACGGCCCCAAGCCGGGTGGCGGCACCAACAGCCGTTGCCTAAGCAGGTTCATCCAGACAAGGAGGCCAGCCATGAAAAAATCATCAGCTGCTGGGCGCGTTCCCGCGGGGCGCAAAGGCGCTGCGCCGGGGCCGTTTATTGAATCGGGAACCGGTGTCGCCGAAGTCAGCGGCCCGGGCCGGCAGGACGTGCGGCAGGAGACGCATCGGGTGAACGTGCCCAAGCAGTCCGAGCGCGCGCCGGAGCGCAGCAACCAGCGGCGCAGCCGCCGCCCCGTCTGATGTCCGCCGCAATTGTCGCGCTACCTCCGTTAGCGCCCAACCCGCTGCAGAACCAGATTCTGGCGGCACTGCCGCCGGCGGAATATGCGCGCCTGCTGCCCTGCCTGGAAGTCGCGGAGCTGAAACTTGGCGAAGTCATTTATGAGCCCGGCGTTCCGATGAAACACGCCTACTTTCCGGTGTCCGGCATCATCTCGCTGCTGTATGTGATGCACAGCGGGGCATCGGCGGAAATCGCGATTACCGGCAATGAAGGTCTGGTTGGCGTGTCGCTGTTCATGGGCGGCGAGAGCACCACCAGCCGCGCCGTGGCGCAGAATGCCGGCGTCAGTTACAGGCTTGAGGCGAATGTGTTGCGCACTGAATTTGCGCTGGGTGGACCGTTGCAGTATCTGGTGTTGCGATACACGCAGGCATTGATGACGCAGATGACCCAGACGGCGGCATGCAACCGGCACCATACGCTGGACCAGCAACTGTGCCGCTGGTTGCTGTTGAGTCTGGATTGTCTTGCGGGATCCGAGCTGGTGATGACCCAGCAGTTGATTGCCAACATGCTCGGCGTCACCCGGGAAGGTGTGGTCGGCGCGCTGGACAAGCTGCAGAACGATGGCCTGTTGCGTCACAGTAACGGTGTGATCACGGTAATCGACCGGCCCGCGCTGGAGCGTCGCGTCTGCGAGTGTTACCTGGTCGTCAAAAACGAATTCAGTCGCCTGTTGCCCTACAAACTGGCGGCCTGAGCCGCAGCAGTTTTGCCACAGCAGCTTTCGGGACTCAGGCGCAGTCAGTCCGTGCGCCGCGCAGCCAGTTCAATCTGCTGCCTTCGGTGCTCCCGGCGTTTCATTTCGAGGTAAGCCTTGCGCTCCATTTCATGCAACTGGCGCGTGTAAAGCTCGGTGGCCGCAAACCAGTCATGAAGGCGTTTTTCAAATTGCGCCGACAGTGGCTGTGACAAAGCGCCGAGGAAGGCCTCGATGGCAAGGTAATACCGCATGGTGTTGCGTTCCACGGCGCCACGCATGCCGCCGATGTGCAGGGGCTGGCCGTTGGTTTTGGTGCCTGATTGCGTGAATCCCACCCGGTCGCGTCCGGTGGTGCCGAGATAGGCCTGCATCGCCAGCCGCCCCAGCAGTCCATACGCGTAAGCGTAGGAGAGGTGAATGAAAGTCTGTCCGTTGTCCAGCGGGATGGCTTCAAATATCAGGCGGTAATTGCTGGTACTCAGCGGACCATCGTCTGCGCTCAACAGCACACGCAGATAATTTTCCGTTCTGGCGCTGACACGATAGGCCAGATCCATCCGGTAGGTTTCGTCCAGGGCCTGGTGATGTTTCTCGCCGATGTTGATGTTGATCACGTTCCCGCCGCCGGCCTTGGCGGCGCGGCAGTATTTGGTATTGAGATGCAGGCTCAGGATGTCGCACCAGCGCTCGGCGTTGTTCAAGGTTGCGGACACCGTTACAAACGGGTGATCAATGACGGCATAAATGCTGCCCGTTACGCGGTCTGCAGCTTCGCCGGAATCCAGTGCCAACGGGCGCTGGAACGGGTTGTTGTTGAGCCGTTCCTGCAGGGCGCCATGCCGGGCGCGCAGTGTGTCGCCGGAAGTGGAAGGAGGGGTTTCTGCAGCGTTGACTGTGCCAATGCCGGTTCCAATGCACAGCAGAAGGACAGTCAATAAGTGCAACGCAGCCGTCCCCGGTCTGCTCGCTGTCCATTGAGTGTATGAGGTCGTCATGATGGCTTTTTCCTAGAGCCAGTATTGCCAGATGCCGGCGGCGGTTTCTTTCAGTCGGTCTGCGAGAGACCGCTGCTGCCATTGTTCGAGGGTGATGGTGGTGGAGGCGGCGAGGTCGGTTTCGAACATGGCGCGCATTTGTGCGCCAAAAGCCTGTCCGAGGATGACGGCGTTGACCTCGTCATTGTGCAGAAAGCTGCGCCAGTCGAGATTGGTCGAGCCGACGGTCGACCATACGCCGTCGATCAGTGCCGTCTTGGAGTGCAGCAGTGCATGGCGACGCTCATGAATCTTGATGCCGGCATCCAGCAGTTCGGTGTAGTGAGCGCGACCGGCGTGAAAGACCATCCAGGAATCGGTTTTTGCGGGCACGATGATCTGCACGTCCACACCGCGTTTCACGGCATCCTTGAGCACGGCGATCAGTTGCGGATCGGGAATGAAGTAGGCATTGGTCAGGAGTACGCTGGTTTCGGCGTTGCTGATGGCGGAGATCAGCGTGGCATAGATCAGACTGAACGGTTCATCCGGAGAACTGCCGATGGCGCGTACCACTTCGCTGCCCTTGGCGGCGTGCTGCGGATAAAAGTTTCCGGTTGCAAGCGCCTCTCCCTTTTGTTTTTTCCAGGTTGCGAGAAACAGTTTCTGGAATTCACTGACTACGGGCCCTGTGACCTGTAGGTGCGTGTCACGCCACGGCATTGCGCCGGCGGCGCGTGGTCTGTTGTGTGTGCTGAAGGAACCGCCGGAATACACGCTGCTGATATTGATGCCGCCCAAAAATGCGGTCTTGCCGTCGACGATCAGCAGCTTGCGGTGGTCGCGCTGGTTGACTTCCCATCCTTTTCGCGCGGTCAGCGGATTGACCGGATTGAATTCGAGGATGTTGATGCCGTTGTCGCTGAGGCGCTTGAAAAACGCCGCCGGCACATGAATGGTGCCG
>CAMAYE010000298.1 GCA_945862135.1 Bordetella parapertussis | reverse complement strand
CCTGATTCCGTATATCGAGGCCGAGAAGGCCCGGCTGGGCGATGTGCGGGCCAAGGGAAAGATCGTGCTCGCTACCGTGAAGGGCGACGTGCACGACATCGGCAAGAACATCGTCGCCGTAGTGCTCCAGTGCAACAACTATGAAGTGGTGAATATGGGCGTGATGGTGCCGTGGACCCAGATCGCCGAAGTCGCGGCGCGCGAAAAAGCCGACATCATCGGTTTGTCCGGACTGATCACGCCGTCGCTCGAAGAGATGGCGCACAATGCGCGAGAAATGCAGCGTGCGGGCATGACCATCCCGCTGCTGATCGGTGGCGCGACCACGTCACGGGTGCACACCGCGGTGAAAATTGCACCGCATTATCAGGGCCCGGTGGTGTGGGTACCGGACGCCTCGCGCAGCGTCAGCGTTTGTTCGAGTCTGCTGTCGGACGACCTGCGTCAGGGGTACTTGAATGATCTGGCGGCGGATTACGAACGGGTACGCGAGCAGCATGCCGGTAAAAAAGGTCCTGAGCTGATTTCGCTGGCTGCAGCACGTGCGAATGCGCATGCCGTGGACTGGAAGGCTTACACGCCGCCGAAGCCGCTGATGACCGGGTTGAAGCCGCTGAAGAATTACGACCTGGCTGAACTGGCCAAATACATCGACTGGGGTCCGTTCTTCCAGACCTGGGATCTGGCCGGTCCTTATCCCGCGATTCTGGATGATGAAGTCGTCGGCGTGGAAGCACGCAAGGTGTTCGCCGATGCCCAGGCGATGCTGAAAAAAATCATCGAAGGCCGCTGGCTGACGGCCAACGGCGTGTTCGGGCTGTTTCCGGCCGCGCGTATTGATCACGAAGACATCGCGATCTATGCCGATGAATCGCGCAAGAAGCCGCTGATGGTCTGGCACAACCTGCGCCAGCAGAACCAGAAGCCGACGGGACGTGCCAACCAGTGCCTGGCCGATTACATCGCGCCGGCGGAGTCCGGCGTGCCGGATTACATCGGCGCCTTTGCGGTCACTGCGGGGCTGGGCATGGAAAAACAGCTCGAGCGTTTCGAAAAGCAGAACGATGACTATTCATCGATCATGCTCAAGGCGCTGGCCGACCGTTTTGCCGAAGCGTTTGCCGAACTGCTGCACGCGCGCATCCGCCGCGAGTTCTGGGGTTATGCGCCGGACGAATCGCTGGATACCGCCGCGCTGGTCGCCGAGAAATACCGTGGCATCCGTCCGGCACCAGGATATCCGGCCTGCCCGGATCACACCGAAAAAAGCGCCTTGTTCGATACCCTGCAGGCGACTCGCATCGATATGCGGCTCACCGAGTCGTTTGCGATGTGGCCGGCGTCGTCGGTCAGCGGTTTCTATCTGTCGCACCCCGAGGCGCAGTATTTCGCCGTCGGCAAGATCGACCGCGATCAGGTTGCGGATTACGCGCGACGCAAAGGCATGAGCGTTGCGGACGCTGAGCGCTGGCTGGCTCCCAACCTGGGTTACAACCCCGCTTGAATACACCCGCCGCGCGATTTTTCGCGGCCGCGGACATCGGCAGCAATGGCTGGTGGCGTTATGTGCTGGGCGTGATGTTTATCGCCGCCTGCTGGATTGGCGGCGGTGCTTATGTCTACACGCGGGTTCTCCAAATTCCGCTGGGGACCGTTCGCGATTTTGTTGCGCTGAATGCCAGCATATTGACGCTGCTGGTTGCCGTGGTTATCACGGTCATCGTGATGCATCGACGTCCGTGGCTTACACTGATCACGCCTTACCCGGCTGTCGACTGGCGCCGGGTGATGCTGGGCGGGGTTGCATGGGGTGGGTTGCTGCTGCTCTTCGCCGCTGCTGAAAACCTGATCTTTCCCGGACGTTACGCGTGGACGGCCGACTGGTCGCGCTGGTTGCCGTTTGTTGCGGTAGCGCTGCTGCTGACGCCTCTGCAATGTCTTGCCGAGGAATTGATGTTCCGTGGATATCTGGTGCAGGCGTTTGCCCGGATATCGCGGCACCCCGCGTTTCTGGCTTTGGCAAGCAGTGTCGTGTTTACGCTTCCCCACCTGCTCAACCCCGAGGTTGCGGCCTACGGTGCATGGATCATGACAGCAAATTATTTTGTGATGGCCTTGTTCCTGGCGACAATTGCGCTGCGTGACGGCCGGTTGGAACTGGCGATTGGTGCGCATACGGCGAACAATCTGCTGCTTGCGCTGGGTGTCAATTACGCCGATTCGGTATTCGACACACCTTCGTTGTTTACTGCCAATACCCTGGATCCCGTATATTCACTGCTTACATTGTTGCTGAGTGCGGTTGTTTTCCATTTATGGATTTTCAGGGTGCGATGATCCAATGAGTAATGGGTTTACCGAAGCCGAGGTTGCGCAATTCGGGCGCGATGGATATCAGATTGTGCGCAGGCTGTTGTCTGCAGACGGATGCGCGCGTATGCGGGAAATTGCGGAACGCGATCTCGGTACGGCGGCGCCGCCGCTGGAGTACGAGGCCGAAACACAGTATCCGGGGGCGCCGTCATCGCTCGAAGCACCCGGCGGGCGCACGGTGCGCCGGTTGTTGCAGGCCTATGGGCGGGACGCTGTATTCCGCGAATGGGCGACTTCGGCCCCGGTCGCTGTACGCCTGCGCCAGTTGCTTGGTGCGCGTATCGCACTGGCGCAGGCCCACCACAACTGTGTGATGACCAAGGATCCGCGTTACAGCAGTCTGACCAGCTGGCATCGCGATATACGTTATTGGTCTTATCAGCGCCCGGAACTGGTGTCCGTCTGGTTTGCGCTAGGTGAGGAACGTGTCGACAACGGCTGTCTGCTGGTCATCCCGGGGTCTCACCGCATCGAATTTGCGCCGGAGCGCCTCGATGAGGCGCAGTTCCTGCGCACTGATATCGCCGAAAATGAGGATTTGTTGCGCACGCAGGTTCCGGTCGAACTGCAGCCCGGCGACGTGCTGTTTTTTCACTGCCGACTATTCCATGCTGCGGGTAACAACCGCAGCGTAAACACTAAATTTTCCGCAGTGTTTACCTATCGCGCGATGGACAACGCGCCGTTGCCGGGGACGCGTTCCGCAGGTCAGCCGGTTGTGATTCTATAAGTAA
>CAMAYE010000297.1 GCA_945862135.1 Bordetella parapertussis | reverse complement strand
TGCGCTTTAATCCATGTATTGCGGGAAAAAACGCTGTGGCGCCGGGTGTTTAGGACGGACTGCCGGGATTTGCCCGATGGTTCTGTGACTATTCAGGTTCCGCAGCAGGTCCTGCTTGGTGCGTGCGGATGTTGATTCGCTCGGTTGTGGTGCAACAAATCTGTCACACAAATTTTCCGCCATTACAAAAAGCAGCGCCCTGGCGCAGCCGCTGTGCGTCCCCCGAGACGGTTCCTGCTCTGATTAAAAGTGCTTGACATGTGTCGATACGCATCATCGCGGTTGTTCGTACAAGTTGATAGTTTGCAATGGCACGAAATCTGCTCTTTCAGATTCAGTGCATACATGCGTTCGTCATGGTGCACGGCGTGAATTCAATCAATCGCTAAGCAAAGGGAGCCAACAGATGCGAGCAATTCAATCAACAACAGGAGTTTCGGATTCGAAAGCGCGCGGGTTGCACAAGCTGCGTGCATCCGTCGCCGGCGTTCTGGGGGCGCTGACTTTGGCTGTCACGATCGGTGCCGTGCAAGCCGCCGACTTCAAGCTCAGTAACGAAGCGGGAGTGACGGCCGGCCTTGGCCTGCGGACGAGCTTTACAAGTACGGAACAGGGCGCCGGCAACGGCATCGACGATTCCAAGAACTTCGCGGCCGAGAGCACGCGGCTCTTTTTCAGCGGCCATTACGGCAAGGTCATCAAGGGTACGCTGAATTTCGAGAAGACGGGCGCGGGCGGCAATACCGACAACATACTGGATGCCTACGTCGGCTTCGAGTTCAGCGACTACTTCAACATCTGGTTCGGCCATTTCCTGCCGCCGAACGACCGTGGCAACGGCTACGGGCCGTACTACGCGACGCCATGGGATTTCCCGCTGCTGGTATCGCGCTACCCCAACATCCAGAACGGCCGTGATGAGGGCGTGGCCTTCTGGGGTAAACTTTTGAACAACAAGCTGGTCTGGGCGGGAGGCATTTTCGAAGGCAACAGGGGAGGGCCCGGGACCGCCACCTTTGCGACGAACGAACTCGCCTTCTCCGGGCGGCTGGCCTACCACATCTGGGATCCGGAACCTGCGCCTGCCTATCTGTCGGGCGGGTGGTATGGCGGATCAAAGGACATACTCACCGTCGGTCTTGGCGCCTTTACGCAGAAGGACGGCGTTGGTCTTGTGGGCGCCTCAAGCGATCTGGATATCTGGAACCTGGACGTCCTGTTCGAGAAGAAATTCTCGATGGGTGTACCGACCCTGGAAGGCGCGTACTACGAGTACAAATCTGGCGCGTCCGATGCAGTCATCATCCCGGGCAAGGCGTACCTGGTGGGAGCGGCATTCCTCTTCCCGGCGAAGGTGGGCTGGGGGCAATTCCAGCCGTTCTACCGTTACCAGTCCTTGAAGCCCGACTCATCCGTTCTCCCCGGTACCCCCGAAATGAAAAAGCAGGATTTTGGCGTGAACTACATCATCAAGGGACCCAACGCGAAAATCTCGTTCCAGTATTCCAAGGCGGAGAACTACAACTACGGCTTCGCGGGGCCGTCAGCCCCGGGCACCGAGCGCGATCAGTTCGTCATAGGCGCACAGCTGATTTATTGATCGGTGATCCTCCGGGCGGCAACTGCCGTGGTTGACGGTTGTTGCCCGGAATGTAGTGGCGGTATTGGTTCAGGGAGTGTGTGACAGGTTCCGGGTGCAGGGTGCCCGGAACCTGTTTTTTTATGGGGTTGAGCGCAAGCTGGGAGCCTGCGTATCAATCATGTAGCGGATTGTGCGACTGGTGCGCGGGCCAGTCCCGCCTGTTCGAGCGCGAAGGCCGCACGCAGGCAAAGATCCTCGCGCCACGGCGCGGCTATCAGCTGTACGCCGATCGGCATGCCGCCGGATGTCCACAGCGGTGCGACGGCGACCGGCAGTCCTATCAATGAAATCGGCTGGGTCAGCAAGCCGATGTTCGGGCGCACCGGCAGGGTTTCGCCGTTGAGCACCATGGTTTCCGCCCCGATGGGTGTTGCCGTGCACGGTGTCGCCGGCGCCAGCAGCAGGTCGTAGCGCGAAAACAATTCCTGCGCGGATTGCTGGAACCAGCGGCGAAAACGCTGGGCACGCATATACCAGTGGGCCGGCAGCATGGCGCCGGCGGTCAGCCGTTCCCGTGACAACGGTTCAAAATCTTCCGGTCGCCGGCGCAGTTCTCCGGCATAAAACGAACCGCTTTCCGATGCCGTGATGATGAACGCTGCCGACCGTGCACGCTGCGCTTCCGGCAGCAACACGCTGTCACCGGCACCCAGTACAGCGGCAGCGCGGGAAACGGCTGCACGCGCATCGGCATCGGCCCATTGTTCAAAATGGCCGCCGAGCACGCCGATGCGCAGGTCGCGTACGCCTTGATCAAGCAGCGGCGTAACGGTTTCGACGCCGCGTCCGGCGCAGGCCGGATCGCCGGCAGCCGGTCCCTGCAATGCGTCGTAGACCAGCGCAAGGTCGCCGGCATTACGTGCCAGCGGCCCGAGGTGATCAAGGCTGGGCACGAAGGGGTACGATCCGCTGCGCGTCAGCCGGCCGAAAGTCGGTTTCAGCCCGAACACACCGCAGAAGGACGAAGGCACGCGGATCGATCCATTGGTATCCGATGCCAGTGAAAAACAGGCGAACCCTGCTGCTACCGCGGCGCCGGAACCGCCCGAGGATCCGCCGGCGACGCGCGAGTGGTCGCGCGGATTGCGGGTCACGCCGAAATGGGTGTTTTCAGTGGTGAAGCCGTAGGCGTAGGCATCCATGTTCAGTGCACCGGTCACGATGGCACCGGCAGCCTGCATGCGTTGCACCAGTTCCGCATCCTGTTTCGCGGGAGGATCTTCGACGCGCAGTTTTGCACCGGCCAGCGTGGTCAGCCCCTGCAGGTCGAACAGGTTTTTGACCGCGTAGGGCACGCCGGCCAGTGGCGGCAGTTCCCTGCCACTGGCGCGCAGCGCATCCACGGCACGGGCTTCTGCCCGTGCCCGCCCGGCGAGCAGCGCAGTAAAACTGTTGATGGTGCCGTCGCCGGATTGTGTGCGTGTGATGACGGCGTCGGTGATTTCCAGCGCCGATGCGCCGCCGCTGCGCACCAG
>CAMAYE010000296.1 GCA_945862135.1 Bordetella parapertussis | reverse complement strand
CAAGCCATTCCGCCACGCTGAACGGCGCAATGCCGATATGGCGGCGAACAGCAAGGCGAATGGCAGCAACAACAGGGCAAGCGGACCTCGCTGCTGCCAATGAGTAGGGGAAGCCATGGCGCGGTCAGGCTAACCGGTTTGCCGCAACGCGTCGAGATGCTACTTGCGTGCCTGGGTGGTGAAGGTAATCTTGGGATAGCCGGCGATTTGCGCCGCTTCCATCACCCGCACCACTGACTGATGGGATGCATTGGCATCGGCATTGATCACGATGACCGGATCCTTCATGTCGCCAGCCGCACGTTTCAGTGCTTCACCCAATGCAGCGGCATTGCCGGTGGGTGCTGCATTGCGGTTGATCGTGGTGTTGCCCTTGGCATCGACGGCAACATCGAGCTGAGCTGGACGTTCCGGCGGCTTGCCTGCTTCCGCCGTAGGCAGATTGATCTGCAGTTCGGCAAAACGCGAATAGGTGGTGGTGACCATCAGGAAGATCAGGATCACCAGCAATACGTCGATCAGCGGGATGAAATTGATTTCCGGGTCTTCACGCGAAGTGCGGCTGCGGAATCTCATTACAGTACTCCCGCTTCCGGATTCAAAGGCATCACCGGCTCAGGCATCTCTTTCGCCATGAATCATTTCCACCAGTTTGACTGCCTGGATCTGCATTTCGACGAGCAGCGTATCAACCTTGGCGCGGAAGTAACGGTAGAACACCATGCTGGGTACGGCGACCACCAGGCCGAAAGCCGTGTTGTAGAGGGCGATGGATATGCCGTGGGCCAGCACCAGAGGATTGGTGCCCGAAGGGGTTTGGGCTCCGAAGATTTCGATCATGCCGACGACCGTTCCGAACAGACCCAGCAATGGTGAAATGGCTGCAATCGTGCCGAGTGTGGTCAGGAAACGTTCAAGGTCGATGGCCACAGCGTGACTGGATTCCTCGATCGCTTCTTTCATGATCGCCGGGGGATGTTTTTCGTTACGCAAGCCTGCAGCGAGGATCTGGCCCAGGGGCGCGGTGGCGGAGAGCTGGGTCAGCAGTTGAGACGTGACGCCGTTCTGGCGATAGGCCTGGATGGCATGCACCAGCATGTTTTTCGGCAGCACCACGTTTTGACGCAGGGACCAGAGACGTTCGCCGATGATGGCAAGTGCTACGACGGAACACAGAATCAATGGCCAGATGGGCCAGCCAGCTGCTTCGATGATGGAGAGCACGCGGTGGGTTTCCGATTGAAGGTTGCAGAAATCAGCGGCATGCGCCGCGAAAAATTCGCGTAACTGTAGCCGCCATGCGCTGAATCAGCAAGCACGAAGGCATTAGCGGCAGGTCGAAGCTGTTGAGCTGTAACGTATTTTTGGGCTTTTCCACAAAAGCTGTGGATAAACCTGTGCACAGCATGTCGACGGCAGACCTAAGTTGTATGCCCGCCTCGGATTTTTGTCGATTGCACATTTGTTAAACGATATAAAAAATCCATTAAAAACAATTGGTTGCATTTGTCTCTCGCATAAGCCATGCGGCGCCACGGATTCTTCCTCCAGCAATGGCATCGCGCTGTGGATGGCATGATTGCAAAAATTCCTTTGTCTGCATGGAGTTGCGTGTTTGGTCGAGGCGGAGAAGGGCATACAGCGGCTATACTCGGGCCGATGGCATTACTCGCAATTGACAACGCTGAACTCGCGTTTGGCCTCCACCCCTTACTTGACCGTGCCAGCCTGATTGTCCAGGAAGGCGAACGCATCGGTCTCATCGGCCGCAACGGCACCGGTAAATCCTCACTCCTCAGCATCATCGCCGGCCGCGGTGTGCTGGACGATGGCGAAATTCGCCGTCAGGACGGCTCGCATGTGGTGATGGTGGAGCAGGAGCCTCTGCTGCCGGATGCTGACAGTCTGCATGCCAGCCTGACCGCGCGTGGCGGGCTGGAGGACATGCATGATGAGCGCGAACGCTGGCGCACTGATGCGCGGCTGTTTGAGTATCTGCACCGTTTCGGCCTCGATGAATCGCGTTCCCCGCAAACCGCTTCCGGCGGTGAGCGCAAACGCGCAGCACTGGCGCTGGCACTGGCCATGCAACCCGACCTGCTGCTGCTTGATGAGCCGACCAATCATCTCGACATTGCCGGCATCACGCTGCTGGAGGATCTGCTGGTCAAGGGGCAGGTCAAGTCGTCGATCATCATCACCCATGACCGTGCCTTTCTTGACCGGGTGGCCACCCGTATCGTCGAACTTGACCGCGGTCTTCTGCGTTCGTATCCGGGCAATTTCGCTGCCTACGAGGCGCGCAAGGCCGATCAACTGGCTGAAGAAGAAAAGGCCAGCCGCCGCTTTGATAAATTCTGGGCGCAGGAAGAAGTGTGGATACGTCAGGGCATCAAGGCACGGCGCACCCGCAATGAAGGGCGGGTGCGGCGGCTGGAATCGCTGCGGGTTGAGCGCGCAGCGCGACGTGACCGCATCGGCAACGTCAAGCTGGCGCTGGATGCCGGCGAGCGTTCAGGCAAGCTGGTCGCCGAACTGACGAATGTCAGCAAGGCTTTTGGCGATAAATTGCTGATTGGCAGTCTTGATCTTCGCATCCTGCGCGGCGACCGTATTGCCTTGATCGGCGCCAATGGCGCAGGCAAGTCGACGCTGATCAAAATCATCCTGGGCCAGCTCGCGCCGGATACCGGCGAGGTGCGTCTGGGCACCAAGCAGGAGATTGCCTATTTCGACCAGTTGCGCGATCAGCTGGATCCCGAGATGACGCTGGTCGAAACCATCAGCCCAGGCTCGGAATGGGTGGAAACCGCGAACGGCCGCAAGCATGTGATGAGTTACCTGTCTGATTTCCTGTTTCCGCCGCAGCGCGCCCAGGCCAAGGTCAGCATGCTGTCCGGCGGCGAGCGTAACCGCCTGCTGCTGGCACGCTTGTTTGCGCAGCCGGCCAATGTGCTGGTGCTGGATGAACCGACCAATGATCTGGACATCGAATCGCTGGAACTGCTTGAAGATACGCTGCAGTCGTACTCCGGCACGCTGCTGCTGGTCAGCCACGACCGCGCGTTTCTTGACAACGTGGTGACGCAGACGCTGGCTGCCGAAGGTGAAGGCCAATGGA
>CAMAYE010000295.1 GCA_945862135.1 Bordetella parapertussis | reverse complement strand
TCAGGGTTTTCCGATTGTCCGACGCTGGGCGATCATTGACGGGCGTATCATCCAGCTTCTTAGCTGTCGATCATCCGTTAGGCGGGATCACCTACATGGAATTCAACGTGTCGCTTGATGCGATCAATGTCGGATCGAGACAGCCAGCGTAGATAGCGCAGCAGCAAGTAACCCAATATGCAAAAAAGTAGGCAGCAAAGTGCGAAAGCAAGTCCGGCCAGAAATCCCACCCATAGGGGCACATTCTCTTCGATTGCAATTACGGGCCCGATAACGAAACTTGCTACGCTGAAGGATATCAGCATGCCAAACCAGCTCGCCATGAAGCATTTTGCGATGAGGTCAAGCTGAAACTGGCCGCGCAAGTAAGTGGCATCAGCCTCTACAACGAATCGGCCTCTGAACACTAGGAAATTGGGGCTATCAGAGAAAAGTGCGCGAAATCCGCGTGCTCTTGAGAGGACCACCTGATCCACCGAAACGGTCCCCACCACGGTATCCCGCAGTCCTAACGGAAACTTCCAATCAGATGTGTTCTCGGAGAGGCGCTGCGCAGCCAGATCGGGATGCACCAGCAACCTAATTTCAACGGTCGGTCCTCCGAATATTTCATTCCAGAAATTTTTAAGTATTTGCACGCTATCTCTAAAAGCACCGGAATCAATTTTTACGTCAAGGATTTAATCGTGGCAGCTTTGATTGTTAATCCCAATCGCTACTTCCAGTTGAGATTCGGCTTCCGGCTCGTTGCTGCACAGTCCTTGAGATAGAGATTGATCAGGCTCTGGTAAGGAATCCCGATCTCCTGTGAAACTGACTTGAAGTACGCGATCGCGTCTTCATCAAGGCGGATGGTGATCTGCTTTTTGAGCTTGGCAGCGTAAGGATTCTTCCGGGATTTCGTGAAATCGTATTCTTTGCGCATATGGCACCTTTATCGGTAATGCTTCGACTCTCGAGCTGTTGCCTGCCGTGCGGAGATGATGCGGATGACCTCACCCTCGCGCCGGTAGCAGTGACAAACCAGAAGCATGTGAAGCGAACTGCTGAGCCCCAACAGAATAAATCGATCCTCGTCTTCAGAATGGTCCGGATCATTGATCAGTCGTGCCCGCTCGTCGAAGAACACGGACTGCGCTTCTTCGAAGGCAATGCCGTGTTTCTTCAGATTGGCTAGGGCCTTGCGACTGTCCCACTCAAATTTCAGGGTACTCACGAGTTCAGTGTAATTACAATGTAATTACGTTGCAAGTCGGGCCGGAAAGGATTGTCTCCGCCATAGTGCCCATATGCGGCGCAGAGGAGTCGCAAATCCGCCGGGGGCCTTATTTTCCTGAGCGCTTTCGGTCGAGAAGGCTGGATTGCAGCGAGTGCTTGATGCCTTGCGGGGCTTGTTCTTTGATTTGCCGCAGTTGCGCTGTGCTTAACGGGCCATTGTCCGCCTTGTATTGCGGAGCGACCTTGGCCGCTGGTTTATGCGGCCGGGCGGTTGAGTGCGAAGTCATGATGAATTCTCCTCGTTCGTGACGTATCCGGGCAAAGGCGGACCGTCAATGTGGTGTTGCAGGATGTGGAATATTATAAATTATTGATTTTATTGACCTTATTAAGGGCTATCAAAACCGCTTCACCAACGTCAGACTCTGCCCATCCCGCTTCATCTCCGTGCGGTTCAGAAAACTCATTCCCAGCAGCACCATCGGCAGGTTGTCGCCTTCCAGCACGACGGCATCGACCGCGTGCAGCGTGATGTCGCCGATCTTTACCGTATCGAGTGTGACGCGATAGGCCGCGGCGCGGCCGTTGGCGGTCTGGGTGAAACCGCGCTGGCCGTTGACGTAGTTGATGCCGAGCTGGCGTGCGCGCGTGCTCGACATCGCGATGACAGTGGCGCCGGTATCGACCATGAACTGCACGGTGCCGCCGTTGATCTGGCCCAGCGTCATGTAATGGCCTTGCGAGTCTGCGGTCAGGGTGACTGATCCCGTAGAACTCCCGCTGCTGCCTACCGGGCTGCCGCCACCCAGTCGTCCGCTGCCGCCGGGCGTGAGCGTCTGGCGCTTGCCCTGGTATTCGATGACCGCTGAACTGCTGTCAGCGCTTATCAGGCGGATGCCTTCCGGCGTGCTTTGACCCACCGAGATGGTGCGCGGTGCACCACCCTTGATCACCAATACGGCCTTGCCGGTGAACAGCGCCGCCACGGTGATGTCGTTGGCATGGGCCATGCTTGCCGAAACAAGCAACAGGAACGCAACACAGGCTTTAAACTCCGGTAACCGCATTCACCGCCTCCCCATGAAACCGATCGCCATATTTCGCCACACCCCGACCGAAGGTCCGGCTTATTTTGCCACGTACCTTGAACGCCGCGGCATCCCGTACCGTGTGTTCAAGATTGATGCTGGCGAAGTAGTGCCAGAGGATTCTTCGTCATTCGCCGGGCTGTGTTTCATGGGCGGGCCGATGAGCGTCAACGATGACCTGCCGTGGATTGCGCCGGTGTGCAGCCTGATCCGTGATGCGGTGGCGCGCGATGTGCCGGTGCTGGGCCATTGCCTTGGCGGGCAGCTGATGGCAAAGGCGCTGGGTGCGCCGGTGACCCGCAATCCGGTGAAGGAGATCGGCTGGGGCGCGGTGCAGGTGCTGGATGACCCCGAGGCGCGACGTTGGCTGGGAGACGACCTGCGCGAGTTTCTGTCCTTTCACGGGCATGGCGAGACCTTTGCCATCCCCAAAGGCGCTGTGCGGCTGATGCAGAGCCCCTGGTGCGCGAATCAGGCCTATGCACTGGGCAAACACTTCGGCATGCAGTGCCATGTCGAGATGACGCCGGAGCTGATCCGCACCTGGTGCCGCGATTGGGCGAAGGAAGTGGAAGCGCTCGCCGGGCGCGTGCCGTCGGTGCAGACCCCGGCCGAGATGGAGGCCGGCATTGAGGATAAGGTGCGCGCGCTGAATGCGGTGGCGGACCGGATTTATGACCGGTGGGTGGAGGGGTTGGCGAAGTAGGCTTGCGTTGTATCAGCCACTTCGCTGCCCCTCTGCGTCGCTCCAAGTGTTCCCTTGACCCTGGCCCTCTCCCCATCAGTCGATGGGGAGAGGGAATTAAAATCACTTTGGGATT
>CAMAYE010000294.1 GCA_945862135.1 Bordetella parapertussis | reverse complement strand
GTACTCAATAGCAGGCTGATGCCGTAGAACGTGACCACTACCGCATAGGCCCAGGACATGCCCAGCACAGCAACAAGACCCGCACCAGTCAACGCACCGGCTATGCGTGCCGAATCCTGCGTGGTGCGCTGGATGCTCATCGCCGGCATCAGATGCTCGGAGGGTACGGTTTCGCCGACCAGCGCCGTGCGCATGCCGATGTCCGAGGGCTTGACCAGGCCGAGGATCGCCGTGGTCATCAGCACCAGCGTTGGCGTCACCGCATCCATGAAAGCGGCCACCATCAGCACTGAGGCCAGGGTCGCGTACAAACCGCGCATCGCGCAGAGCACCACACGGTGACCGATTCGATCGCCCATCACACCGAACATCGGCGACAGCAAGGTACCCACATACTGCAGCGAGGCGAATACCGTCAGCATCAGCACCGAGCGGGTCTCGACCAACACATACCAGCCGAGAATGAGCATCTCCATTTCCATGGCCCACGACGCCGCCAGATCGGCAGGCCACTGGAAACGGAATGCACGGACGCGGAACGGCGCCAGCGCCGAACTGCGGGGTGCAGTCATTGCATCAGTCCAGCACCATCAGCCAGTCCACCGCGGTCACGCCCTGCGGTCCGGCCAGCACCGGATTGAGGTCGAGTTCGGCGAGGCGCGGCCCCGCTGCCGCACCGAAGCGCGAGACTGCACTGACCATCCTTGCCAGCGCAGCCTTGTCTACAGGAGGCTTGCCCCGCACACCATCCAGCACCACCCGGCTTTTCAGTTCATCCAGCATGCGTAACGCCTCGCCTTCGGTGACCGGCGCCGCACGGAAGGCTACATCCTTGAACACTTCGATCAATACGCCGCCCAGCCCCACCATCACCACGGGACCGAAGGTCACATCACGTTTCAGACCGATCACCAGTTCAACATCACCCTGCGCCATCGCCTGCACCAGCACACCGCCAATCCGCACATCCGCTTTGTACTGTTTGGCATTGGCGACAAGCTGAGCATAAGCGGCACGCACGGACTCCGCATCCTTCAGATTGAGCACAACCCCCTTCGCTTCGGTCTTGTGCAGGATGTCCGGCGACTCAATCTTGAGCACGACCGGGTAACCCAGTGTCTGCGCGGCGGCAACGGCTTCGTCTGCGCTCGCCGCCAGTTTTGCTGCCGCGGTCTGTACGCCACAGGCGCTCAACAGCGCCTGACCTTCAAGACTCGATACCGGACCTGCAGACGCCGGCAGATTCAGCTTCGGCAATTGGAGCGCCGCACGCGCCGGCGCATCGGCCATCCAGTTACGCCGCGCTTCCGCATAACGCACGATGGCGCCAACCGCATCGACTGCCGCCTCGGCGCTGCGCAACACCGGAATGCCGGCCGCGCGCATCTTCTCGCCCGCCGCATCCGGCATGCCCATCCAGCAGACGATAAACGGCTTGGTGGTCTGCGCCTTGGCTTCGACGAAGTTCTGCACATTCATGTCAGCCTGTTTTTCCGAGAATGAAAGCCAGGCAATGGCCACATCCACTTTCGGATCGGACAGCAATATCTTGATGCTCTCGCGCATCAGGTTCGGGTCAACCAATCCTTGTGCAGTGATGTCCACCGGGTTGCCGGTCGACCCGAAGGCCGGCACCACCTTGCGCAACGCAGTTGTAGTCGCTTCACTGAGTGTGGCGACGTTTAGGCCGATTTCCTCTGCACGATCTGCCATCAGCGCACCGGCGCCACCCGAGCGCGTGATGATGCCGATACCATTGCCGCCCGGCAATTGGCAGCTTGAAAATATCTCAACAAAATCAAGTAGTTGCTCATCACTTCGGGCGCGGATAATGCCGCGCTGGCGGATCACGCCGTCAAACACCGCATCTTCACCGGCGAGCGAACCGGTGTGCGATGCAATCGCCTTGGCACCAGCCTTCGTACGACCGACCTTGGTCAGCACCAGCGGTTTGCTCCTCTGCAACGCATCTTCTGCCACCTCCAGCAGTCCCGGTCCGTTTTTCAGTCCTTCAATGTATCCGGCACCCACCTTGATTTCTTTTTCCGCAATGATGGCGCGCATCACATCAACGAACTGGATATCGGTTTCATTGCCGGTGTTGACGAAAAAACCGAAGTTCAGCCCCCGCTTGCGCGCCACACCCGCAGTGGCAGTTCCCAGAGCGCCGGACTGGGTGACAAAGGCCGCCGGTCCTTCCAGCGTCGGCCCCAGTGAAAATTGGCTGAAAGTCGCCATCACGTTCTCGAACACGTTGACCAGGCCCAGGCAGTTCGGGCCCAGCACGCGCACGCCACTGTCGCGGATTGCCTGCTTCAGTTCGGCTTCGAGGCGCACACCATCACCGCCGACCTCGCTGAACCCGGAACTGAACACGACCGCAGCCTTGACTCCTTTGCGCCCGAGATCGCGCAAGGTATCCGGCACATGGCGCGCCGGAACAGCGACAACGGCAAGATCAACCGTGCCGGGAATGGAAGCCACATCCGGATAACACGGCCGATCCAGCAAGGTCTGATACTTGGGATTGACCGGCAGGATGCGACCCGTATACCCCTTATCGACTAGAGCCTTGAACGTACGGCCATTGATCTTGTTGAAATCGGTCGATGCACCAATGACCGCAATGGATTGAGGGTGCAGCAGTGCGCGGATTGCTTCGTTCATTTATTGGACTCTATGAAAAAATAAGTCGGATGAAGATAACGGCTGGCCATTCGCGGGTCAAACCGCACTCGTGATAGATTCGACAATACGGACTGCACAAAACAAGAGGAGGATTCATGAAAAAATTCATTCAATGCGCGATCGTAGCTTCACTGGCGGCCGGCGCGACGCTGGCCAGCGCACAAACAGCACAGAATTACCCTTCACGTTCCATCCGCATGATCATTCATTTCCCGCCCGGCGGCCCAACTGATTTTGTCGGCCGGGCTCTGGGACAGAAACTTTCGGAGGCCTGGAAACAGCAGATCATTGTCGAGAATCGTCCAGGCGCCGGCGGCGTCATCGGCGTTGAAACGGTGCTGCGCGCGCCCGCCGACGGTTACACGCTGCTGTTCGGCACCTCAGGCTCATTGGCGCTGGCGCCCGCGCTGCAAAAACTGCCTTACAACGTGTTTACGGATCTCG
>CAMAYE010000293.1 GCA_945862135.1 Bordetella parapertussis | reverse complement strand
AACCATTGCTCTCGTTCTGTTTAGCGCCCCATGCGCCGTTTACCGTATCCGATGCCACGTTTACGCAGATTGCCATTTACGCTGGCGAACTGGATCTGCCAGTGCACATCCATCTGCACGAAACAGCCCAGGAAATCAGTGACAGCATTTCAGCTCACGGTATGAGGCCTGTCACGCGCCTTGAAAAACTGGGGCTGCTGGGACCGAATCTGCTCGCAGTGCACGGCGTACATCTGAATGCCTCTGAAATTGAACTGCTGGCACGACATGGCTGCTCCGTCGCGCACTGCCCATCATCGAATCTCAAACTCGGCAGTGGCATCGCACCAGTGAGCGAACTCCTCAAGGCGGGCGTCAACGTGGGAATCGGCACCGACGGCGCAGCCAGCAACAACCGCCTGGATCTCTTTTCTGAAATGCGTCTTGCCGCATTGCTCGCCAAGGGCGCCAGCGGTGATCCGCAGATCATGCCGGCACACCGAGCCCTGGAAGCTGCGACCCTCGGTGGAGCTCGTGCACTGGGGCTGCAGGATCAAATCGGCTCAATTTCTCCAGGCAAATTCGCCGACCTGACCGCTGTGAATCTTTCAGCAACCGAATTGTCTCCCTGTTACGACCCGGTCTCGCATCTTGTATATGCTGCGGGACGTGAACATGTCACTGACGTCTGGGTCGGCGGTACTCGCGTCTTGGCGAACAGCAAACTAACCAACCTGGACGAAACCTCGCTGTTGACCCGCGCCCATCACTGGAAAAGCAAACTGCAAACCCCATGACCACCAACGTCGATCCGGTAGAACTGGAAAAATTCAGCGAATTGGCCCATCGCTGGTGGGACCCTCAAAGCGAGTTCCGCCCCCTGCACGAAATCAATCCGCTGCGGCTGGACTACATTGACCGCATTGCCGCACTGGCAGGAAAGAAAGTGCTCGATGTCGGCTGTGGCGGCGGCATACTGGCTGAAGCCATGGCCGCCCGTGGCGCACACGTCACCGGAATCGACTTGGCTGAAAAGCCACTGAAGGTGGCGCAGTTGCATCTGCTCGAGTCCGGACAAAAAGTAGATTACCGCCGTATTGCCGTCGAAGAACTCGCCATGGAAGATCCAGGGAGTTTCGATGTGGTGACTTGCATGGAAATGCTCGAACATGTTCCCGATCCCGCTGCCGTGGTTCGCGCCTGCGCGGCATTGCTCAAACCCGGCGGAAAGGCCTTTTTCGCCACGTTGAACCGCAATCCAAAGTCCTACCTGTTCGCAATCATCGGCGCTGAATACGTGCTCAATATGCTGCCGCGCGGGACACACGACTACGAACGCTTCATCAAGCCCTCCGAGCTTTCTGCAACGAGTAGACAAGCCGGACTGGAGGTCATCGACCTGATCGGAATGACCTACAACCCTTTCAACAAGGTATACGCGCTCGAATCGGATACCGACGTCAACTACATTCTCAGCACCCTTAAACCGGTTCAATCATGATGCGCGCGGTACTGTTCGACCTTGACGGTACTTTTGCCGACACCGCCCCGGACCTCGGACGTGCAGTCAACATGATGCGCAGCGCCCGCGGACTCACCCCCGTAGCGTTGACCGAAACAAGACGCGTCACATCTCTGGGGGCGCGTGGACTGCTAGGCGTCGGCTTCGGCATGACACCCGATCACGCTGACTACGCCCCCATGCGTGAGGAATTTCTGCAGATTTACGAGAACAACCTCTGCTGCGATACACGATTGTTTCCCGGCATTGAAGAACTGGTTGATCGTTTGGAAGCCAAGAAGTTGCCTTGGGGAATTGTGACCAACAAGGCCGAGCGATTTGCACTGCCGTTGATGCAACAATTAGGATACAGCACCCGAGCGGCCTGCATCATCGGGGGCGACACTACGGGACACATGAAACCCCATCCGGCACCGTTGCTCGCGGCCGCAGAAATTCTGGCCTGCTCTCCCTCAATGTGCATCTATGTCGGCGACGATGAGCGCGACATCCTTGCCGGAAAAGCTGCCGGCATGAAGACCGTCGCAGTACGCTTTGGTTACCTCAATGGAAGTGATCCTGATACATGGGGCGCTGATTTTGTGGTCAACTCTCCGGCCGAGATCCTTAATGTAATCAATCAATAACTGATTGATGATTAAAAGTTTCTAGATGCGTTACACGCAGATGCCTAGTCGCCGGAGCTTTGCCCGCCCATGAAAATCATATTTCGTTGACCGGATCAGGTGGCCCAATGAATCCTTAATCTGCATTTGGCTGCCACACGACAAATACAAAACAAACGGCTTCAACCACCACTGCTCCGAACTCAGGAACTTTTCTCTATGCGATAATGTCAGAGTAGCAAGAGACCGGGGGCGACTTGGTTTCGACGTGGGTTACAAAGCAGCACAAGGCATGCCAAGGTCCAGTCACCTTGTAAATCCGCTGGAAATTCTATACACGCCAACGACGAGCGTTATTCTCTAGCCGCCTAACACCGGCTAGACGTTGCACTGATCTGCTGATGGGTCAGGCCCCGAGAGGGGTGCAACGTCATTTACATCAGCCTCTCTGCAGGGTTTGGTCGCTTAACCTTGTGGATCCGTCGAAGCGACTAGCCAAACACCAGCCTGCCGGTTGGCGGGTGCGAGGCGAAACCCAAATAACCAGGCTAAGCATGTAGTCTTGACTGTGGAGGGCTTGCGGACGCGGGTTCAATTCCCGCCGCCTCCACCAACTATTTGATTTAATTATGTTTTTTATAATTAAACCGGCGGGCACGAAACCCGCCATCCAAGTTGTTGATTCAACTATCGGCACAATCTCCGGCGTCAATAGACAACGGTAGCCATTACGCTTTCCCAAGGCTCCAAAGCCAATTTTGGCGAATTTTGGAGTTAAAACCCGGCTTGAATTCGCACAAAATTCGCGCGAATTCAAAGCCGACTTTGCTATTCGCTGCGCCCCGTAAACGCAAGCATATCGCTCAACTGTTCATCAACGCGCAACAAGTCGCGACGAATTCTTGCGTGATGCCGTTCTGCGGAGCGTTGGGCGATGCTGACGATGCTCCCGCCCAGCCAATCAGGTAACGGCGAATTCAGTTTCGGGAAGAGTTTGCGTAGCCAACCCGCGTGTTTCTTGAAATGCCCGTGCAATAACTCATCTT
>CAMAYE010000292.1 GCA_945862135.1 Bordetella parapertussis | reverse complement strand
CTGGTTCATCTGCTCGAATTCGCCGCGCAGATGGTTGATCTGGGCCGGCGAAAGCCCTGCCAGCAGTTCCGCAGCATCGGGTGCGGCGCGCGCGGCGATCACGCCATAACGCGATTTCATGCCGTCAATCAGCCACAGCACATCGGCTGCTGTCAGGCCACGCTGCGCCCGCGCCTTTGTTTCAGTCAGGAATTGCGCGTATTCCGGTAACTGTTCGCGGCGGTGCCAGCGCTGCAGCTGTTCAAAGCGCCGGGAGAAGTTCTCGCGTTGCAGGGGTTCCAGGTCGAAGTAGTCATGCGCCATCCATGACGCAATAGTGTCGAGTTGCCCGTAGCCCACGCGCACCATGCTGCAGCCGGTGATCAGTAGCAGTGCCAGCATGCAGCACAGCAGGCGAAGATGCTGGGGGCCAAGAGGCGCGAGCGGTGAAATCATCCGTGGCTGGGAGGACATGACAGGATGTGTCGGGTTGCGCCTGCTTACAAACGTTCGGGCGCAGTCGATTTTAAGGTGGCTTCAAAAAGAGAAGAGCGATTTCACAACGAAGAGAAGTATGCTGTCATGCGTTTGCGCATTGCGGCATCCGGCAGTCGTCCTCTGCAGGCGGCCATATTGTCTTCAATGTGCGCCACGCGTCCCGTCCCGGGGATCGCGCAAGTCACGGCCGGGTGACTGATGATCCACTTCAGGAAGAACTGCGCCCAGCTGCTGCAGTCCATGTCGGCGCACCAGGCCGGCAGCGGTTTCCCGCGAACCTTTCCGAACAATCCGGCCTGCGAGAATGGGCGGTTGATCAGGGTTGCAGTGCCGGAGTCAGCGCAGGCCGGCAGCAGGCGGTTTTCGGCTTCCGTTTCGTCCAGGGAGTAGTTGAATTGCACGAAATCGAAGTCGCCGGTTTTGACCAGCCGTTCGAGTTCGGCGTGAGAACTCGCCGTGTAGTGGGTGATGCCGAGGTAGCGGATGCGTCCGGCCTTTTTCCATTCGCGCAGTACCGGCAGGTGGGTTTTCAGATCCAGCAAGTTGTGCACCTGCATCAGGTCTATGGTTTTGGTCTGCATCAAGCGGAAGGAGTCTTCCATCTGGCGGATGCCGGCATCGCGGCCGCTGGTCCAGACCTTGGTGGCGAAAAACAGCGACTTGCGCACATTCAATGCGCTGGTGAGTGTGCCGGTAGTGGCTTCGGCGTGGCCGTACATCGGCGAGGAGTCGATGACTGCGCCGCCCAGTTCAACAAAACGTTTCAGTACCGCCTGCAGTTCAGTGGCGGCCAGTTGCGACGGTGCGACGTCAAACACCTGATAGGTGCCGAGCCCGATGGCCGGCAGCCGTTCACCGCTGCGCGGGATTGGACGGGTGATCAGGCCGGCCGGTGCGGCGCTGGATTCAGTCATGGTGGCGAGCAGTGTGGCTGCACCGGCCGCCTGAAGGATGACGCGGCGTTTTGGGGAGTGATTGTTCATGGTCGTGAATACTCATGGGGTTATCGCTGCTGTTTTATGCTTCAGTTCGTAACCGAGTTCATGCATGCACTTGCGTATCAGATCCTGTTCCAGCGCAAAACGTTCCGTGTCCGGTGATGCCGGTTTGACTGCGACGACGCGCCCCTGCGGATCAACGACCACCTGCGGCGGTCCGCGCAGCGGTGCGCGCTGCCGCATCGCTGCGCTGCGTGCTTCGGCGGTGCAGCGGGTCTGGTCGCGAATGAGGTCCTCTTCTGAAATTCCGGATTTTTGCCATTCGAGCGGGGCGCAGCCGGACAATGCCAATGACGCCAATACCAGCGTCGCCGGTGCGGCAATTAGTCTGCAGATTTGATCAGGGTTGAGCATGATGGCTTAGCGTAGCAGAATGAGGCCGGTTTCCCCATCGGCTGTAATCCCGGAGGTGCATGTTGTCTGACTTATTGATGCGCGACGGACTCGTCGTGTTTGCCAAGCGCGCCTGCGAGACCTGTGTTCTGATTGAAAACGAAATGCGCCGCGCTGCCGGCGCACGCAGTGATTTCCGGGTGGTGTCGCAGGATGATCCACAGTTTCCGGCGGGCATCACGAATGTGGTCGATGACCGCGAACTCGATCTGTCATGGACGAACAACATCGAATCGATGCCAACGCTGATTCATTTTCGCGACGGGCGTGAGGTGGAACGGGTTGTCGGCTGGGACCGCGCCGGCTGGCAACGATTGACCGGCATTGCCGATCTTGGTACGGATCTGCCCGTTCTGCGGCCGGGATGAGGTTCACGTTCACTCGAGCCCGGGGTGGCCGAGAAGCTGGAAGCGAAGCACAGCGGTGCGACCTGGCTCGCTGCGCGCAAGGTGGAGTACGGTGAGCACATGGATCCGGCCGAAGTCTGTTTCGAACGCGGCTGGACTGACGGCCTGCCGGTTACTCCGCCGACCGACGAACGGGTGATCGCGATGCTGAAAGGCACGACGCGAAAGCCCGATGAAATCGTCGGCCGCATCCCGCCCAATCTGGCCGAATGCAGCATTGAAAAAGTCGCGATCAACGCGGTGATGGCCGGCTGCAAACCGGAATACATGCCAGTGCTGCTGGCGGCGATCGAGGCGGCGCTGGAGCCGCTGTTCACGCTGCACGGTGTGCTCGCAACCACGTATTTTTCATCGCCGGTGATCATCGTCAACGGCCCCGTGGTTAAACGCATCGGCATGAACAGCGGCATCAACGCGCTGGGGCAGGGCAATCGCGCCAATGCCAGCATCGGCCGCGCGCTGAACCTGATCGTGCGTAATGTCGGCGGCGGTCGTCCCGGCGAGGTCGATCGCTCAACGCTGGGCGCGCCGAGCAAGTTCACCTTGTGTTTCGCCGAGGACGAATCCGATCCGGCGTGGCAGCCGCTGGCGCAGGCGCGTGGCATCGCGCCGGGGAAATCCGCCGTGACGCTGTTCCAGGGCCACGGTCCTGAAGCCTTCGTCGACCAGAAATCGCGCACGCCCGAAGCGCTGACCAAATCGTTTGCGATGTCGCTGGTGAAAATTGGCCACCCCAAGCTGGTGCAGTCGGCGCGCGCGATTGTCGTACTGTCGCCCGAGCATTACGGTATTTACCGCGACGCCGGCTGGGATCGTGCGCGCATTGAGCGTGCTCTTTATGAAGCAACGATACGGCCCGGCGCAGAACTCGTGGCCGGCGCAGACGGCGTTGGTGAAGGCATACCCGCA
>CAMAYE010000291.1 GCA_945862135.1 Bordetella parapertussis | reverse complement strand
GCTGTCGAATGACGCGCGCGTGATGGCGCGGAATTTCTACGGCACCTTGCGGGTCAAGGATTTCGGCGATGAGACCAGTCCGACCGGCACGCGCCGCCTGATGCACGGCGTGATCATGCACGGCGAACAGTTTCTGGCGCCGGAAAAACGCATGCTGCCGACCACTTACTACAGCCCGGACTCAGGCATCGGCCGCATCATCAACGTCAAACGTGAATCCGCTGAAAAAATAAACGTCGGCATCGTCGGTCTTGGCGCCGGTACGCTCGCGGTTTACGGGCGCAAAGGCGACAGCTATCGCTTCTATGAAATCAATCCGCAGGTCATTGATGTCGCGATGAAGGAGTTCACTTATCTGACCGAGACCCCGGCAAAGGTTGAGAACCTGCTCGGCGACGCGCGTCTGACCATGGAACGAGAGCCGGCACAGAACTATGACGTGCTGGCCATTGACGCCTTCTCCAGCGATTCAATCCCCACCCATCTGATGACGCATCAGGCAATGGGCGTCTATCTGAAGAACATGAAACCCGACGGCGTCATTGCCTTCCATGTCACTAACCGCTTTCTTCACCTCGCACCCGTAGTCAAACGCATCGCCGATGAGCATGGTCTGCATACGGTGCTGATCAGCAACGATCCCGATGACGACTCGGATTTTGCCAAGACCGACTGGGTACTGGTCTCACGCAGTGAAAAAGCGCTTGCGCATGCGCGGATCACCGAGGCGAAGGAACCCATCGGCGAAATTCCCGGCCTACGACTGTGGACAGACAGCTTCAGCAACCTGTTCAAGATCCTCAAATAACCTGGCTTTCGGAATGCCCCCTCATTCCCGGTAAGCCATAAAGGTTGGGGGGATACACAGCGACTGCGTCAGGTTTATCATCAAACGCTTGAAAAACAGGGGGCCGCGCCCATCTGGAATGCCATGCCGACCATGAGTTTTATCTACTTGATTTTTAATCAATTTATGAAATCCACCAGTCCTTGGTTCGTGGCGGCAATGTTGTTCCCCATCACAGTATTCGCGCAGGCACCCGCCGATGTGCGTGGATTGCCAACGCTTGCGCCGCTGGTCAATCTGGTCACGCCTGCGGTGGTCAACGTTTCCGTGGTCACGCGCGCACCGATGGAAGACAACCCGCTGTTCCGCGACCCGTTCTTCCGCCGTTTTTTCAATCTGCCCGACCGTCCGCAACGCAAGGAACAGGCTGCGGGTTCCGGCGTGATTGTTGACGCCACGCGCGGGTACATCCTGACCAACAACCACGTCATCAAGGACGCCGAACAGGTCATCATCACATTGAAAGACCGGCGCCAGTTCCCGGCCAAACTCGTGGGCACCGATCCCGGCACCGACATCGCGGTACTGCAGATCAGCGCGCCCAACCTCAGCGCATTACGCATTGGCGACTCCGATGTGCTGCAGGTTGGTGATTACGTCATGGCCATCGGCAATCCCTTCGGCATCGGCCAGACCGTGACCTCGGGTATCGTCAGCGCGCTGGGGCGTAGCGGACTTTCCGTTGAAGGTTATGAAGACTTCATCCAGACGGATGCCTCGATCAATCCCGGCAATTCAGGCGGCGCGCTGGTCAACCTGCGCGGCGAACTGATCGGCATCAACACCGCCATCATCGGCCCGGCTGGCGGCAATGTCGGCATCGGCTTTGCGGTGCCTTCGGTGATGGCGCGTGCCGTCATGGATCAAATCGTACGCCATGGCGAAGTACGGCGCGGTCGCCTGGGTATCGAAATGGCGGATGTGACCCTGGACGCGCAACGCAAGCTGAAGCTGCCTTCGCTCGACGGTGCACTGATCGCCAATGTTGACGCCGGGTCACCTGCCGAAAAAGCCGGCTTGCGCCAGGGTGACATCGTTACCGCACTCAACGGCCGCACGGTGCGCGGACCGGCGGAACTGCGTGCGCGCCTGGGATTGACGCCGATCGGTGATGAAGTCGACATGACCATCGTCCGTGAAGGTGGTCAGCAGCGCATTCGCACCCGCATCGCCGCACCGCAACCGGCAGGCAAGGGTGAAACGCTGGCCGTGAAGCAACTCCCGGGAATGCGTGTTGTTGAAATCGAACGCGGCAGCCCGCTGTTTGAGCGCCTGCGCGGCGGCGGACTGGTGGTGGCCACGGTCGAAGCCAACAGCCGTGCATTGCAGGCGGGCTTCCGTCCCGGAGACATCATCTATGCGGTCAACCGTCGACGGGTTCAGACTGTCGCAGAATTTCAGAGTCTGCTGCAAAGTGCAGAACGCGGTTACGCCGTAAGCCTGCTGCGTGGAGACTTCAGCCTGACCATCATCATTCGCTAGCGAAACGCAAAGAAAACTGCTGTGCCGTGCGACTTTGCCGTTGCATGGCGCAAATTTTTGTGCGGCGTTTGGGTCAACCGCGACTGCGTCTCACCAGCCAGCCGCCAATACTGAGCAGCGCAGAATTTGCCAGCCATACCGGCGCATAACCAAAAGCAGTGCCGATGGTTCCGAACAACAAAGGAATGACCAGATGGGTGAAATTATTCACCGTCACCCGGACGCCCGCAACTTCTGAAGCACGGCCTTTGGGGGCGAGCGCATAGATCAGCGACATCGACATCGGCTGGCCGCAGCCCACGCCCAGTCCCAGCAGGAACGCCACCGCACCCAGCGCCACGGGATGTTCGAAAAACGGAAACAATGTGAACGCAAAAGCTGCGACAAAAATTGCGTAAATGAGGATCTGTACTTCGCTCGTACGCTTGATCAGCCAGGGCAGCACTGCGCGAATCACGAATGTCGCCAATGCAAAGGTTCCCAAAATGATGCCGATCGCCGAGGCGGACAGGCCGATGCCGTGACCATAGACCGGCATGTAGAAGTTGAACAGGTCCCAGCCTGCTGAAATAAAACCGCTGGCAATGAAGGTGTTGCGCAGGCGCGGCGAACGCCACAACTCCATGGCCCCGCCGGACGGTGCCCCGGAAGACTTGGCTGCGCCGGGCAGAAAGCCCGGGTTTCGCAGAAGCATCAGCACCGGAATGATCGTGAATGCCGCAAGGATCATGAAGGTCTTCAGATGACCCAGATAATCGATCGAGAAACCGGCAATCAACGGGCCGATGAACCCCGCACCCGAAAAGCCCAGGCTGACGATTGCATAGTTGCGCGAACGGTTTTCAGCGCCGCCAATA
>CAMAYE010000290.1 GCA_945862135.1 Bordetella parapertussis | reverse complement strand
AGGTTTCTGAATCAAAGAGTGTTCTCTGACGCCGCAATTTCTCAAACTTGGGTATGCAATGAATACTGCAAGCGCAAACCGAGAGCGCAGAGAGTTTTTGGAAGCGCTCGCGCTTGCGGGGCTGACGGTGGCCGTGCCGCGCGTCCATGCGCAGGCTCCGCAAGGGGTGACGATTAATGATGTCACTCGTCTTAATCCGGTTTCTGTGGCGCGTGAGGTTCGGCCCTTGGCAGTTGATGAGGTGCGGAACGCCGTAAAGACGTGGCCTGGTGCGCTGTCAATTGGTGGCGGACGCTTCAGTATGGGAGGCCAGATCGCCGCGCCAGACACTTTGCATCTTGATATGCGCGGTTTAAATCGTATCGTCAGCTATTCACCAGAAAAACGACTGATACGTGTGCAGGCCGGTACTACATGGCGGGCTATTCAGGACCGCATCGATCCGCAAGGTCAGTCGGTGAAAATCATGCAGAGCTATTCCAACTTCACCGTTGGCGGTTCCGTGTCGGTGAACTGTCATGGGCGTTATGTTGGCCGCGGTGCTTTGGTGAATTCGATCCGCGCTTTGCAGCTCTTGCTGCCGGATGGCGAGGTTGTCGAGGCCTCCCGTGAGCAAAATGCCGAGCTCTTTCGCGCTGCGGTAGGTGGTTATGGCGGGGTGGGGATCATCACCGAGGTCGAGCTCGATCTGGAGGAAAACAGTCGGATTGAGCGGATTGTGAAACCGGTGGCGTTGATGGACTATCCAGACTGGTTTCGGCAGGAAGTGCTCGGGAACAAGGCGGTCCTTTTGCATAACGCGGACCTCGTACCTCCAAACTTTGATGCGCCGACGGCAATCAGCTGGCTTCACACGGAAAAGCCTTTAACTGAGCTGCGTAGGCTTGTCCCAAGTGGGTTGCGCTACGAGAAGGAGAAGAACGTCATCTGGGCGGTGTCCGAGCTGCCTGCAGGCGGGGCTATCCGTGGCGCCGTGGAGAGGCTGTTGTTTGAAAAGCCAGCCGTCGTTTGGCGCAACTTTGAGGCGAGCATGGATAACGCCGCTCTTGAGCCTCGAACTCGCGCGATGTCGACATACGTTCTCCAGGAGTATTTCATTCCTGTTGCGAATTTCCGTCCATTTGTGCAGCAGATGGGGGAGATCTTGCGAAGGCGTCAGACCGGTGCCCTTAACGTCTCGATTCGGCATGCACCGCCTGACACAACGAGCATGCTGACCTGGGCTCCGGTGGAGGTCTTCTGCTTCGTGCTTTACTACAAACAGCGCGTGACGGCATCAGCAAGCCGTGAAGTCGAAGCATGGACGCGTGAACTGGTTGAAGCGGCATTACGCAACGGAGGCTGCTACTACCTGCCGTATCGACTGCACGCGACTCACGATCAGTTTATACGGGCATATCCGGAAGCCGCGCAGTTTGCGGCGTTCAAGAAGAAGGTGGATCCCGCTAACCGGCTGCGCAACCTTCTCTGGGATCGTTATCTGGGTGGGTAAATAGTCGGTAAATCTTGGCGATGTAAGCTTCCTGATGTAACCAAAAATACCAGAGTCGATATTTTTCTGGATAATCAGCCGAGAACTTTCTGCAATCCTCCACGCATACCCAATCAACCCATCCCCGCATGAACACATCCCCCGTCATCTCCACCCTCCGCGTCATCCCCGTCGCCGGGCGCGACGGCATGCTGCTCAATCTGTCGGGTGCACATGCGCCGTTTTTCACGCGCAATCTGCTGATCCTCACTGACAATGCCGGCCACACGGGTGTCGGTGAAGTGCCCGGCGGCGAGAAAATCCGTCAGACGCTGGAGGAAACGCGTGCGTTGGTCGAGGGGCGACCGATCGGCGCTTTGCAGGCGATCCTCAATGACATCCGCGCGCGCTTCGGCGACCGCGACGCCGGCGGCCGCGGGCTGCAGACTTTTGATCTGCGCACGACCATCCATGTGCTGACTGCGGTGGAGTCGGCGCTGCTGGATTTGCAGGGCCAGCATCTCGGCGTGCCCGTGGCGGCGCTGCTGGGCGAGGGCGTGCAGCGCGAGGCGGTGCAGATGCTGGGTTATCTGTTTTTTGTCGGCGACCGCACACGTACTGATCTGCCCTATGCCGCTGAGCCTGATGCTGCCGACGACTGGTGCCGGCTGCGTCATGAGGCTGCGATGACGCCTGAGGCCGTGGTGCGGCTCGCGGAGGCGGCGCAGGCGCGTTATGGCTTCCAGGATTTCAAGTTGAAGGGCGGCGTGTTGCGCGGCGAGGAAGAGGTCGAGGCGATCCGCGCGTTGCATGAGCGTTTTCCGCAGGCGCGGGTGACGCTGGACCCCAACGGCGGCTGGCTGCTGAAGGATGCGGTGCGCCTGTTGCGCGACCTGCACGGCGTGCTGGCCTATGCCGAAGACCCTTGCGGCGCGGAGGACGGTTTTTCCGGGCGCGAGGTGATGGCGGAATTCCGCCGCGCCACCGGGCTGCCGACGGCGACCAACATGGTGGCGACCGACTGGCGGCAGCTTGCGCATGCGCTGTCGCTGCAGGCGGTGGACATCCCGCTCGCCGATCCGCATTTCTGGACCATGGCCGGTTCGGTGCGGGTGGCGCAGACCTGCCGCGACTGGGGCCTCACTTGGGGCTCGCATTCCAACAATCATTTTGATGTGTCGCTGGCGATGTTCACGCATGTCGGTGCTGCCGCACCGGGCCGCGTCACCGCGATCGACACGCACTGGATCTGGCAGGACGGCCAGCGCCTGACCCGCGAGCCGCTGAAGATCGAAGGCGGTTATGTGCAGTTGCCGAAAAAACCCGGCCTCGGCATCGAACTCGACATGGCCGAGGTGGAGAAGGCGCATGAGCTTTATCTGCAGCACGGCCTCGGCGCACGCGATGATGCCATCGCGATGCGGTACCTGATCCCCGGCTGGACTTTTGATCCGAAGCGGCCGTGCATGCTGCGCTGAGGCGCTTGCACCATGGACGGAACCCCTTGATACGCTGCACAGATCATTGCCGGATACGGAGATTGACGCTATGCCACTGATACGAATTGTTGTTGTTATGGCGCTGCTGGTGTCGGGCAGCTTTGCCGCTGCCGCCGGGCCCGGTGTTCCGGTGTCGGGCCCCACGCTGGTCGAAGAACTGCGCAAGGGCGGTTACATCGTGTTCTTCCGCCATACCAAAACCCTGCCCGAACATGCGCACGAGGCGCAGATGCGC
>CAMAYE010000289.1 GCA_945862135.1 Bordetella parapertussis | reverse complement strand
CAGGGCAAGTCCCCGAAATCGTGACAATGCAGCATTGTTCAAGGAGTTGGAGGAGCTGATGCGCGGACTGGTTTTATGACCAGCCTTTTAAGTCGCAGCAGCATCCAGCAAAGAGGCATATGGACACACAACGGCTGATACTCTTCTTTGTTTTCACGATGTCGGTATTCCTTCTGTATGAAGGCTGGCAGCGGGACCAATTGGCGACACATACGGCTGCAGTCGCGCCGGCACCAGGGGCAGTTCCAACCAAAAGCGGGGGCAGTGTTCCTGGTGTTGCTGTACCGGCCCCCACAATTCAGCAAACCCCGGCCGCGCCGACACCCACACCTGTGGGCCCCACGGGAAATACGGTCATCAGCACCGGTAAAACCATCAAGGTTGAGACAGACCTTTATTTTGCCGAGATCAGCACTACAGGCGGTGATCTTGTCGGTCTGCGTTTCAAGAAACACGGCGGAACCCTCGACCCGAAAAAGAACTTTGTACTGTTTACTCGCGAGGCCGATCATGTATATGTTGCACAGTCTGGCCTGATCGGCCCAGGACTGCCCAATCATCAGACTGCCTATGTAGCACCGGCCGAGGATTACAAACTCACCGACGGTGCCGGTGTCCTGGAAATCCGGCTTGAAGCGAACGGCGTCAAGTCCGCTAAAACCTACCGCTTCCAGCGCAACAGCTATGTGATTGAAATTGCACATGAGCTTACGAATGGCGGGACGGCGCCATTGGAGGCCTTCGGTTATTTCCAGATCGTTCGTGACACCAAGCCGCCAGAGGGTGACTCTTCGATGGTGCCGACCTATACCGGTCCGGCGGTCTACACCGACAAGGAAAAATTCCAGAAGGTTGCTTTTGGCGATATCGACAAGGGCAAGGTGCCGTACCCGAAAAACAGCAATGACGGCTGGGTCGGGATGCTGCAGCACTATTTCCTCAGCGCCTGGCTGCCCAGGGGAAACACACCGCGTGAGTTTTACACCCGCCAGCTGCAGCAGGGTCTGTATGCGGCTGGTGTGATTTTGCCACTTGGCTCCCTTGCCCCTGGCGCCAGCGCTTCAATTACCGTTCCTCTTTACGCCGGTCCGCAGGAACAGCAGAAACTGGCGGCACTGGCGCCTGGGCTTGATCTGGCCGTTGATTACGGATGGCTTACTGTCATTGCCGTTCCCTTGTTCTGGGTTCTGCAGTGGATACACGGCCTTGTCGATAATTGGGGTGTTGCAATCATTCTGCTCACCGTCCTGATCAAGCTGCTGTTCTATCCGCTGTCTGAAGCCAGCTATCGCTCGATGGCGAAGATGCGCGTGGTTGCGCCCAAGATGCAGCGGCTGAAGGAACAGTATGGTGAAGACAGGCAGCGCATGCAGCAGGCGATGATGGAGCTTTACAAGACCGAGAAGATCAATCCGCTGGGAGGCTGCCTTCCGATTGTGGTGCAGATTCCTGTATTCATTGCGCTGTACTGGGTACTGCTCGGCAGCGTCGAGATGCGCCAGGCACCGTTCGCGCTGTGGGTTACCGATCTCTCCGCGCCTGACCCGTGGTACATCCTGCCCATCCTGATGGGTGCGACGATGATCATCCAGACGCGCTTGAATCCGGAACCGCCAGATCCTATACAGGCCAAGGTGATGAAGATCATGCCGGTTGCGTTCAGCATATTCTTCTTTTTCTTTCCCGCAGGTCTGGTGCTGTACTGGTTGGTGAACAACGTGCTCTCGATCGCGCAGCAGTGGCATATCAACCGCTCGATTGAGGGCAACAAAGCCGCGGCGAACAAGTCGTAATTCCGCGGCGTTATACTCGCTGCGCATGAATCCGCGCGACACAATAGCTGCAATCGCCACCGCGCCCGGGCGCGGTGGCATCGGTGTCGTGCGCGTCTCCGGGCGCGATCTCTCGCGCCTCGCATCAGACCTGATTTCAAAACGGTTGCAAGCACGCCGCGCCGTGCTCGCAGCTTTTCGTGATCACGCCGGTGAACCCATCGATGAAGGCATCGCGCTGTTTTTTCCGGCGCCGCATTCGTACACCGGTGAAGATGTCATCGAGTTGCAGGGGCACGGTGGTCCTGTGGTCATGCGCGAACTGTTGCAGCGTTGCGTGGAACTGGGCGCACGCCTGGCGCGTCCGGGCGAATTCACCGAACGCGCCTATCTCAATGGGCGGATGGATCTGGCGCAAGCTGAAGGGGTGGCCGATCTGATTGAGGCGTCAACAGTGCTGGCCGCCCGCGCCGCCTTGCGCTCCTTGCAGGGTAATTTTTCTGAATTAATACAAGAACTTGCATCAAAAATCGTGTCTTTGCGCACTTTGCTCGAAGCAACACTGGATTTTCCCGAGGAAGAAGTCGAGTTTCTGACCGCCGGCCGTGCTGCAGATCAGTTGGCCGAAATCCGTGAGCAGCTCGAGCGGGTCGTGGCTTCGACCCGGCAGGGCAGTTTATTACGTGAGGGCATCCAAGCGGTGTTGATCGGTGAGCCCAATGTTGGCAAATCCAGTCTGTTGAATCGCCTGGCTGGCGAGGATGTGGCCATCGTCACCGATGTGCCCGGCACGACGCGCGATGCGGTACGTGAACAGATCGACATCGATGGATTGCCAGTGCACATCATCGATACCGCTGGCTTGCGCGAAACCGAGGACGCCGTCGAGCGCATCGGTATCAGCCGCACCTGGGCGCAGATTGAAAAGGCAGATCTGGCGCTGGTAGTCTCGGATGCCGCCGGAGCCGATGACTCCGGCCATCAGACGATCATCGACCGGTTGCCTGCCGGACTGGTGCGTATCCGTGTGCTCAACAAAATCGATCTGGCGGGTCGACCGGCCGGTCGTGAAACGCATGGCCATGAAGAGCGGGTCTGGGTCTCGGCCAAAACCGGCGCCGGGATGGACCAACTGAAGCAGGCAATCTGGGATCGAGCCGGCTGGCATCCCTCCGGAGAAGGGCTGTTCACCGCCCGGGCTCGCCATATGGCGGCTCTGCAATCCGCCCAGACGCATCTTGCTCAAGCGGCTGCCCAGACGCAGCACTTGGAACTGTATGCGGAAGAGTTGCGCTTGGCGCATGAGGCGCTTTGCGCGATCACCGGTGAGTTCACGCCCGACGATTTGCTCGGCGAAATTTTCTCCAAATTTTGTATCGGCAAGTAGCGCGATTTCGGGATGTTCCACGTGGAACATCCGGTTTGAGAAGAATCCGTTCT
>CAMAYE010000288.1 GCA_945862135.1 Bordetella parapertussis | reverse complement strand
CTCCGCCGGCAATGCCGCAACCGCATCGAACATCACCTTGTCCGACCACTGCTTGTACCGCGCCATCATGCTTACGCTGGCCACATCCATGCTTTATTGCTCCGTCAAAGTTTCAATCGTGTTCAGGCCGCAATGCCGATCTTGCGCTGCAGATCGGAAATCACCTGGGTCCACGAACGTTTGCGCCAGCGCACCCGTTCGCCGATCGGCTTGTTTTCGATATCGGCATGCACCTTCATCGCCACAAACACCGGGCCCGGTGTGCCGAGAATTTCAGGCAGCGCAGCAACCGCCGCGTCGAGTTCGGTGAATGAATAAGTGCGAGGATACCCCGCGCCCTTCGCCAACATTTCATAGTTGACGTTTTTGGCGTTCGGCACCGGCTGGCCACCGGTTGTGGCGTAACACTCGTTGTCGAGCATGAAATGATAAAAATTCGCCGGCTTCTGTTCGGCAATCGTCAGCAGGATACCCAGCCCCATCTGCACATCACCTTCGGAATCAAACAGCACCACCTTTTGCTTGGGCTGTGCCATGGCCAGACCGAAAGCGAAACCCGCATGCCCGCCCATGGCCGGATCGCCCATAGGCAGGTCAAGCTCGGGCTGATCGCTGATATTGACCCAGTGTTTGCCACCGCGGCCCGGGACCACGATGGCATCGCCGCGGTGAGATTTGAAGGCCTTGAGAAAATCTTCGGTATGAAACATGTCCGCTCCTAGCCGTTGAACTGGTATTCGTCGCCGACGAGGACCGCCACGGGACGTTTTGTTTTATTACATTCATTGAAAGCGAGGCTGATGCGATCGGCATCGGCATCGCTTTCGACGAGGTAATAGTTGATGCGGAAGGCATTGAGAAAAGGCTCGGTGTAAACCGAAGCGGTGTCCGCGGTCGGTGCGCCATGACGCGTCCATCCGCGCATGCCGACGATATACACCACCGGAATCTCCAGACCGAACAACCAGCCGCGGATCGAATCGCCGGACTCCATCAGCCCGGTGTTCTGCACCAGGATCACCGGCACCGCGCCGCCGGCGGCCAATCCCGCCGCCACCGAACAGGCCAGACCCTCTCGTGGCACCGCGACCAGCGTCAGAGACGGTTCCGCCTTCATCAGCAGGTACAGCCAGTTGGTTTCGCTGTCGGGCAACCACACGACGTGGGTCACACCGTGCTTCTTCAACTGGTTCAAAACAATATCGGGGCTCAGGTGAGCACGCACCAAGTCATTCATGACTGAATATCCTCATTTGTTCAAATTTATATCATATCAAGCACTTTTAAACTGCCGATTTTCAGTCCAGATCCTGTGTCATCGGACAATGCTCTCTTGCGGGCTTGGCCATCATTCAACTTGCCCAAACGCATTGTGTCGGTGGACGTGCCGACATCCATTCAGCCTGCTGACTGGTGATCACAGCTGGACTAGAGGTCAGACTTGGTACTTTTCACCCCCTGAGCGCCTTGATCCTCGACGCAAAGAGTGGCCACAGAAGAGACAAGGCGGTCAGCGATATCAATATCACGGTAATCCGGCTGCTAAAAAATATCCCCAATGCCCCGTCTGACAAAGTCATTGCCTGTCGGAATGATTGTTCCAGCAAGTCGCCCAGAACCAGACTCAGAACAAGCGGAGTAATCGGAATATCAGCCTTGCTGAAGAGATAACCTGCAACCCCGAAGAAAAGCAACATGTAAAGGTCAACAACGCTGCCGTTGACGGAGTAAATCCCGATTGCCGCAATTGCAACAATCAGTGGATAAAGCATGGCACGGGGGATGTAGAGCAGGCGCACAAACAGACCAATGAGCGGCAGATTTAGAATCAGCAGCATGATGTTGCCGACATACATGCTGTTGATGAGACCCCATACGACTTCAGGATGATCTTTGAACAACTGCGGACCCGGCTGGATTCCGTACATGATGAACGCGCCCATCATGACCGCTGTGACAGCCCCTCCTGGCAAGCCCAGGGTCAGCAACGGCACCAATGCACCCGCGGTATCAGAATTGTTCGCCGCTTCCGGCCCTGCAACGCCCTCTATCGCACCCTCCCCAAATTCCTCCGGGTGCTTTGACATGCTTTTTTCCATGTTGTAAGAAAGGATCGAAGCGATCGTGCTGCCTGCGCCAGGTATCACGCCGATGATGAAACCGAGGATGCCGCCCCGCCAGATGGGACCGATCGAGCGTCGCCACTCCTCCCGCGTCAACAACAGCTTTCCGGATATACGGATTACGTCTGGGGCCGTTCCCCTGATGAGCATCTCAAGTCCCTGCAAGACCTCAGCCACGGCAAACAATCCAACAGCCACCACCACGAAGCTGATCCCCTCCTGCAGTTCAATAACACCCATCGTATAGCGCGGATACGCGCTCTGAAGATCGATACCGACGGTACCGAGCATCAGCCCCAGAAACATCGAAAAGAACCCCTTGGGCAAAGAACTGCCCGTGAGGGAAGCTACTGCAGTCATCGCAAACAGCATGAGCGTAAAAAACTCTGCAGGGCCGAATTCAATTGCCATTGAGGCCAATGGCACAGCAAACAGCGTCAGTCCAATCACACCGATGGTACCGGCAATAAATGAACCAATAGCCGACACGGCTAGCGCAGCCCCCGCGCGCCCTTTGAGCGCCATCGCATAGCCTTCGATACAGGTCATTACCGAAGAAGTCTCTCCGGGTGTTCGAATCAGGATGGCCGTTGTCGAACCACCATACTTTGCGCCGTAGTAAATCCCGGCAAGCATGATGAGTGCCGACGCGGGATTCATGCCGTAGGTTATGGGAATCAACAATGCGATACTGGCCGCCGGACCGATGCCGGGCAATACGCCTACGACCGTACCCAAAAAACAACCTACGAGGGTGTACCAAAGATTGATCGGCTGCAGAGCCACTGCAAAACCGTTAAGAATATGGTTTAGCGTTTCCATGTGAAGTTTGTTCTTAGAACGGAAGAAAACCAGCGGGCAGCGAAACGAGCAACAACCGAGTGAAAATCAGATAGCTTCCGAAGCTGTAAAACACTGATGTCAGTCCGTTGCTCGTCCACTTGCCACGGCGAAAATACGCCATCATTGCGAGCAGATAAATACTCGTCGAAATCGCGTAACCGAGCCATTCAAACGCAGCGAAATAAATTGCTGTCCAAATTGTCGCTGCTATAACAACGGCGTAGTAACGCCCTTCACCTGACGCATTTCCTTCC
>CAMAYE010000287.1 GCA_945862135.1 Bordetella parapertussis | reverse complement strand
TGTCCCTGTTTGAAGCCATGGCATTGGGTACCGCTGGTTATACGGCTGGTCTGGCTGTCGAATTGCTGGAGTTGAACGGTATGACACCAGCTGCCGGCAAGGTGCTGGTCAACGGCGCCACGGGTGGCGTGGCCAGCCTGGCGATCGACATGCTGGCATCGAAGGGTTATGCGGTGACAGCTATCACCGGCAAGACGGCAGAACACGACTATTTGCGTGAGCTGGGCGCCGCTGAAATCCTTGATCGTAAATCAATGGATTTCGGCACGCGTCCGCTTGAAAAACCGCTATGGGCTGCGGCTTTTGATTCTGTTGGCGGCGATCAACTGGGTTGGCTGACGCGCACCATGCAGCCACACGGCGTCATCGGCAGCTTCGGCAATGCTGGCGGCATCGAGCTTAAAACCAATGTCCTGCCGTTCATCCTGCGGGGTGTGCGCCTGATCGGCGTCGATTCCGTGGCGACGCCGATGGCCTTGCGCAAAAAAGTCTGGGGTCGCCTGGCGACCGATCTGAAGCCCACGCACCTTGAAACGGTCGCACATACGATTAGCCTGACCGATTTACCCGGTTATTTCGAGCGCATGCTCAAAGGTGAAATCCGCGGTCGTGCCGTGGTCAGGATTTTGTAAGACCCTGCGGGGATAATGTCCCTGTGGGCGACGTAACCATTTCAAAGTAGTCAATCCAAAAATAGCGCCGCCCCGGCCAATCATTGGAGGGGATATGGGCGCGTACGCCGATTTTCATCGTCGTTCCATCAAGGATCGTGAAGCGTTCTGGACGGAAGAGGCGCAGCGCATCCATTGGCATCGTCCTTTTGATCAGGTGCTGGATTTCAGCAAGCCGCCCTTTGCCAAGTGGTTTGTCGGTGGTCTGACCAATCTTTGTTATAACGCGGTCGACCGGCATCTCGACAGCCGTGGCAACCAAGCGGCGCTGGTCTACATTTCCACGGAAACCGGTACTGAACGCAGCTACACCTATCGTGAGCTGCATGCGGCGGTAAACGCCTGCGCTGCGGTGATTGCGGCGCAAGGCGTGGGGCGAGGGGATCGCGTGCTGATTTACATGCCGATGATTCCCGAAGCGGCGTTTGCCATGCTGGCTTGCGCGCGACTGGGTGCGGTGCATTCGGTGGTGTTTGGCGGATTCGCAGCAGCAAGCTGCGCGTCGCGCATTGATGATGCAAAACCGAAACTGCTGATTACATCCGATGCGGGGTTGCGTGGCGGCAAATCCATCCACTACAAACCGTTGGTGGATGAGGCCGTCAGTCTTGCCCAGCATCCGCCGCAAAAGGTGCTGGTAGTCAATCGCGGCATCGACATGGACATCAAAATGATGCCGGGTCGCGATGTGGATTATGCCGAGCAGCTCAGACTGCATGGCGAAATCCCGGTGTCAGTGACCTGGTTGGAGTCCAATGAGCCGTCTTACATACTCTATACCTCGGGCACCACAGGAAAACCCAAGGGCGTGCAGCGCGATACCGGCGGTTATGCTGTGGCGCTGGCGAGTTCAATGCAGCATATCTATTGCGGTAAATCCGGTGAAACCATGTTCACCACCTCCGATGTGGGCTGGGTTGTCGGACATTCCTACATTGTTTATGGCCCGCTGATACATGGCATGACTACGATTCTTTATGAAGGATTGCCGATCCAGCCCGATGCGGGCATCTGGTGGAAAATCGTGCAGGAACAGAAGGTGAGTGTGATGTTTTCTTCACCGACTGCCGTGCGTGTGCTGAAAAAACAGGATCCGGCCTATTTGAAGAAATATGATCTGTCGTCGCTGCGGCATTTGTTTCTTGCCGGGGAACCGTTGGATGAACCCACGCATCGCTGGATCCACGATGCCATCGGCAAACCGGTGATTGACCATTACTGGCAGACCGAAACCGGCTGGCCGATCCTGTCGCTCGCACCGGGCATCGAAGAGGCCAAAGTCAAATACGGCAGCCCGGGTTTTCCGGTCTATGGCTACGACCTGAAATTGCTGCGGGAAAGCGATGCAAGCGAGGCGGCTGCCGGCGAGAAGGGCGTGCTGACCATCAAACCGCCGTTGCCGCCGGGATGCATGACCACCGTCTGGGGTGACGACGAGCGTTTCGTCAACACCTATTTCCGGACATTTCCGAAGCTGCTGCTGTATTCGACATTTGACTGGGGTGTTTGTGACAAGGAGGGTTATACCTTCATCCTCGGCCGTACCGATGACGTCATCAACGTTGCCGGTCATCGCATCGGAACACGCGAGATCGAGGAGGCTGTGCAGTCGCATGCCAATATCGCTGAAGTTGCCGTTGTTGGCGTAGCTGACGCTTTGAAGGGCCAGATGCCGCTCGCATTTGCTGTCGTGAAAGACGCTTCAAGAATGAATACGGAGGCGGATCGCAAGCAACAGGAAAAGGAAGTCATGGACGCCGTTGACCACCAGCTCGGCGCTATCGCGCGGCCGCGGCGGGTGCTGTTTGTGAACGCGCTGCCAAAAACCCGTTCCGGCAAGCTGTTGCGACGATCATTGCAGGCGCTGGCTGAGGGTCGGGATCCGGGCGATTTGACGACCATTGAAGATCCAGCTGCGCTGGAGCAGATTCAGGGCGCTTTGAACAACTGAGAGGTTAAAAGCGCAGAGGAATAAAGTTAAATAAGTAATTGATTTTATTGATTATTTATAGGGTGTGGTGTGCAGGTTGCGGAGTCTCCTGTGCGCATCATTCGCTGAGTCGTGATCTATGCACCAGGCGGCATAACGGATTTTTTGCTGCGCGCGTCACCGCGCCAATGTTGGGTGAACTGCTCGGGTAGACCGTCGTCATCGACAGTTGATCCGACGCGGGTTCGATCCCCGGCAACGAGGTTGAGGTGATCTGGATGGTTCACCATGCTGATGGTGGACACCGCGTTCGGTATTCTGCCGACAATTTACGCTAGGTTGCCTTTCAATGTGCAGAAGAATTTTGCTGCGATCACCCAGATGACGGGCGTACCTAATGCGATGCTTGTGCATCCTTCAGTAGCTGCGCGCAGTGTCAAGAAAATCGTGGACATCGGCAGTGCACCCGCTGATTTTTTCGGAATTTGTTACGGCTGAAATTGGAAGCTAGTCCAAGGTTGCAAAGGCCTGCAACATCAAGGCTGATTAAAATCGAATGCATTCGTTTCTGCACTGGCATTCAGCAGCGCTAGGGCGATTGCCATTACATTTTCCGGAATTCTTCAATGTTTCATGGTCGCCTGATGCATTGATAGGTGT
>CAMAYE010000286.1 GCA_945862135.1 Bordetella parapertussis | reverse complement strand
ATTGCAAAGCGGCCGACGTGAATATCATTGCCAGCAGCCACACCTGCCTGCCCGTCGCGCTGGCGCTGGACACGACGAAAGGTGCGGCCGCGCTGTTCAACAACGGCGCGGCCGGCATGCCCAATTTCGCCGGCACGTCGTTCGGCGTGATCACGCGGATTTCCACAACACCCGCCACGACATCGGCGACCTTGTATGGAACGGTGATTAACGGCATCCACATCGATGCCATTGCCGTCCACTATGACCACTCCGCATGGCAGGCAGCATTCAGCGCAAACTGGCCCGACGGCAGCACAGCCGAGCTCTCCTACGGCAAACGTATCAACAACGGCCCGCGTTACGGGCTCAATCGCGCGATGGGGCGCGGTATCCGCATCAGCCGCAACCTGTTGCAACAGGTACGCACGGCCGGAGGACAGTCTTGAACAAAAGCAAATTGCTGGTCGTCGCCATCATCGCGGCCGCCATCACCGCATTTTTTGTATTTGACCTGAAGCAATATGTCTCGCTGGATTACTTCCAGTCGCAGCGTGCGGCCATCGAAGCTGCCGTGGCCGCAGACCCGGTTCGGGCCGGCCTGCTGTTTTTCGCCATCTACGTCGCTGCCACTGGCTTGTCGCTGCCCGGCGCCTCGGTACTGACGCTGATCGCGGGTGCCATCTTCGGACTGCTCTGGGGCACCCTCATCGTGTCATTCGCCTCGACCATCGGGGCCACGCTCGCGTTCCTGACATCACGTTTCCTGCTGCGGGATTGGGTGCAGCAGCGCTTCGGCGACCGGCTGCGTCCGATCAATGAAGGCGTTGCACGCGAAGGCGCGTTCTACCTGTTCGCATTGCGGCTGGTGCCGGCGTTTCCGTTCTTCGCCGTGAACCTGCTGATGGGGTTGACGCCGATCCGCACCGCAACCTACTACTGGGTCAGCCAGCTCGGCATGTTTGCGGGCACCGTGGTCTATGTTTATGCGGGAACCCAACTTGGCGAATTCCGCATCTCGGCAGGACTCATCGGGGCCTTTGTATTGTTGGGTCTGTTCCCGCTGATCGCCAAAAAAACCCTCGATGCACTCAAGGCCCGCAAGGTCTATGCCGGCTGGGCACGCCCGGCAACCTTTGACCGCAATCTTGTCGTGATCGGCGGCGGCTCCGCCGGACTGGTCTCGGCATACATTGCCGCCGCGGTAAAGGCAAAAGTGACACTGGTCGAAAAACACAAGATGGGCGGTGATTGTCTGAACACCGGCTGCGTGCCGTCGAAGGCGCTGATCAAGTCGGCCAAGCTGGTTGCCACGATGAAACATGCGACCGATTTCGGTCTGAAAAATACGCTGGTGGATTTTGATTTCGCTGACGTGATGGAACGTGTGCAGCGCGTGGTGCGAGAGATCGAACCGCATGATTCGATCGAGCGTTACACGAAACTCGGCGTCGAGTGCCTGACCGGTGAAGCAAAAATCGTATCGCCATGGTCGGTGGAAATCACCACGGCAGGCAGCAAACAGACCCTGACCACCCGCGGCATCATCATCGCCGCCGGCGCGCGGCCCTTCGTGCCGCCGATCCCCGGCATTGAAGACACTGGCTATCTGACCTCAGACACGCTGTGGGACCTTCGCCAGCTGCCGAAGCGCCTGCTGGTACTCGGCGGTGGTCCGATCGGCTGTGAGCTGACGCAGTGTTTTGCCCGCCTTGGTGCGCAGGTCACACAAGTCGAAATGCTGCCGCGGCTGATGATACGCGAGGACCCGGAGATATCGGATCTGGTCATGCAGAGGTTCCGCGCCGAGGGCGTCAACGTGCTGGTCAGCCACAAGGCACAACGCTTCGCCATCGAGAATGGCGAGAAGGTGCTGTATTGCGAGCATAACGGCGACACCGTGCGCATCGTCTTCGACACGCTGCTCTGCGCCGTCGGCCGCGTTGCCAATACCACCGGTTACGGCCTTGAAGAACTCGGCATTCCTGTGACCAAGGCCCGCACCGTCGAAGTCAACGAATTCATGCAGACCAAATATCCGAACATCCTCGCCTGCGGCGATATCGCCGGCCCATATCAATTCACACATACCGCAGCGCACACCGCCTGGTACGCCGCAGTCAACGGCCTGTTCGGCGGATATAAAAAATTCCGCGCCGACTTCTCGGTGATTCCGTGGGCGACCTTCACCGATCCCGAAGTGGCACGCGTCGGGCTTAATGAAACCGAAGCGAAGGAAAAAAATATTCCTTATGAAGTCACCACCTACGGCATTGACGACCTCGACCGCGCCATCGCGGACGGCAACGCCCACGGCCTGGTCAAAGTGCTGACCGTGCCCGGCAAAGACAAAATCCTCGGCGCCACCATCGCCGGCGAACACGCTGGCGACCTGATCACCGAATTCGTCAGCGCCATGAAACACGGCATCGGACTGAACAAGATCCTCGGCACCATCCACATCTATCCAACGCTAGCCGAAGCCAACAAATACGTCGCCGGGAACTGGAAGCGCAATCACGCACCTAAAGGATTGCTGGAGTGGGTGGAAAAGTTTAATGCGTGGCGGCGCAACTAGGCTTACAAGAGCGCTCGATCGACCAATGGTTTTGAGGTCCCCCTTGTGAGCCGCCGAGCAGCACAGCGATTTCGGGGGCCGTCGGCGAGCACTGTCTGAGCCCTCGCCTGCGAGGGCGAGTTGCGGAGCCGCCCGAAATTGCGAGCAGCGCAGGGAAGCCCGAAGGGCCGGCGAGCCGGGGTCGCCTTCTTTTGGTTACTTTTCTTGGCGAAGCAAGAAAAGTAACTGGCCGCCGGGCCACCCCCGGCGAAGTTGAAGCACCGCACAACCCACGACCACAAAAAAATCACAAGCCGTACCATTAAATCAATCCCATGAAAAACCTCCTCTCCATCCTGCTGCTGACCTTGATCCCGCTGGCAGCCACTGCCCAATCCTTCGACCACGACCACAAACCCTGGGCCACCCTGCTCAAAAAACACGTCGTGCTCTTCGACAACAGCAAAGCCTCACAAGTCCGTTACGCCGGCTTCGCGCAAGATCGCAATGAACTAAAGGCCTACCTCGGCACGCTGTCCAAAGTGACCCAGGCCGAATTCAACGCCTGGACCAAAGCGCAACAAATGGCTTTCCTGATCAATGCCTACAACGCCTACACGGTCGAAAAAATCCTCACCCGCTACCCGAACATCAAATCCATCCGGGATTTCGGAAAAGTTTTTGGAAACCCCTTCAAGGACAAATTCTTCACATTGTTGGGCCGCGAACATTCGCTGGACATGA
>CAMAYE010000285.1 GCA_945862135.1 Bordetella parapertussis | reverse complement strand
AGGGCCGGCGGCGGTCTGGGATGGTGTTGCCATGGTGCTTGTCCTCCGGTGAATCCGAAGGATACCGCGAGGAGATGCCTGCGGAGAACGCTGCTGTTTACTTGCCCTGCAATTCGGCAGCGCGTTTTACCGCCTTGACGATGTTCAGGTAGCCGGTGCAGCGGCAGATGTTGCCCTCAAGTCCGTGTACGATCTGTTCATCGGTCGGCGCCGGACAATCCTTGATTAATGCAGCCGTCGTCATGATCATGCCGGGCGTGCAAAAACCGCACTGAAGCGCATGGCATTCGGTGAATGCCGCCTGCGCCGGATGCAGCTTGCCGTTTTTGGCAAGACCTTCGATGGTCACCACGTCGGCGCCGTCGGCCTGCGCCGCCAGCATGGTGCAGGATTTCACCGCGCGGCCGTCAACATGCACCGTGCAGGCACCGCATTGGCTGGTGTCGCAACCGACGTGAGTGCCGGTCAGTTTCAGGGTGTCGCGCAGGAAATTGGCGAGTAGCGTTCGGTCTTCGACATCAGCGCTCTGTTTCACGCCGTTGACGGTCATTGTGATCTTGGCCATGGTTATTTCTTCCCGGAGATGGCGGCCGCAGCACGACCGGCCATGACTTTGACGAGCTGCGCGCGGTATTCGCGCGAGCCGTGGATATCTTCATTAAGGTCGTCAGCAGCAACTGTCAGTTTTTCCAGTGCCGCCGCATTCATGCCTTTCGCCAGCGCTGCTTCCGCCTCCGTCCAGCGGAACACGCCAGAAGCACCGGCACCGGTCACCGCGACACGCACGCCTGAAGCAGTCTGTGCGATGAACACGCCAGCCATCGCATAACCCGATGCCGGATGCGGAAACTTGGCATAGGCCGCCGCCTTGGGCAGCGGGAAAGCGATTTTCACCACCAATTCGCCCGGCTCCAGCGCCGTGGTGAACATGCCCTGAAAAAATTCATCAGCAGCAATTTCGCGCTTGTTGGTAATCACCGTTGCATTCAGCGCCAGCACCGCTGCCGGCGAATCAGCTGCCGGATCGTTGTTGGCCACCGAACCGCCGATGGTGCCTCGGTTGCGCACCTGCGGATCGGCGACCGTCGAGATCAGGTCCGCCAGCGCCGGCAAAACCTCGCGCACCACCGCTGACGTGGCAATCTGATAGTACTTGGTCGCCGCGCCGATGGTCAGCACACCGTTTTTGTTTTCGATGCCCGCGAGTTCGGCGAGGCCGGCAATATCGATCAGTTGCGAAGGCTGGGCAAGCCGCGCTTTCAGCGTCGGCAGCAGCGTCATGCCGCCGGACAGCGCTTTCGCATCCTCATCTTTCGCCAGCCATTCAGCGGCTTCTTTCAGCGTATTCGCCTTGCGATACTGGAATGAATACATGTTATTTACCTTTCTTCGCAGCCGAAATGGCCTGCCACAGCTTGTGCGCGGTCAGCGGCATGTCGAGCGGCGGCACACCCAGCGGCCGCAGCGCATTCATTACCGCATTGGTCAGTGTAGCCAGCGATGCCGTGCAGCCCGATTCACCCATGCCCTTCACACCCAGCGGGCTGATGGTGCCGAAGGTGGTGTGTTCGGCGATGGTGATGTCTTTGATCCAGCCGGCCTTGGGCATCGCATAATCCGCGAAGCTGCCGGTCAGCAACTGTCCGGTGTCGGGATCGTAAACCACGTTCTCGCCGAAGATCTGGCCCCAACCCTGAGCCACGGCACCGTGCATCTGGCCCTCGACGATGGTGTGGTTGATCACCACGCCGCAGTCGTCAACAGTCACGTACGACACCACTTCGGTGACACCGGTCTGCGGATCGATTTCGATTTCGGCAACATGGCAGCCATTGGGGAAGGTTGAGCCGAACTTGCCTTCGCCGGTGACCGACAGCGGTTTTTTCGCCGCCAGTTCGCCCAGCGTGATTTTCTTGTTCGAGGCGGTCGATTTGAACTCGCCCTGCGCATAAGCCACCTGCGACGGCTCCACGCCGAGTTGTTCGGCCGCAAGAGGCGTTGCCACATCGATCAGTTTTTTCGCAGCAATGTGGCAGACCGTTCCGGCGCCAACGATGGTGCGTGAACCGCCGGTGTGGTTGCCGATCAATCCCTTTTCGCCGATACCCTGCCGCAGCGTGATCCGTTCAGCCGGAATGCCCAGCGCGTCGCCGATGATCTGCGCAAAGGTGGTCTCGTGACCCTGACCCTGTGAATGCGAGATCGAATACGCGGTCAGTTTGCCGTCAGCAGCGACTTCGAGCAGGACTTCGTCCTTGGGGAACATGCCGGCGCCGGAATTTTCAATCACCGTTGCAAATCCCAGGCCGCGCAACAAACCGCGCTTTTCGGATTCGGTGCGGCGCTTGGCGAAACCGGCAACGTCGGCCAGTTTCAGCGCCTTATCGAGCACACCGGGGAAATCGGCGATGTCATATACCGAACCGGTGGGGGTCTTGTACGGGAATGCATTGGTCGGAATGAAATTGCGGCGGCGGATTTCCGCGGGGTCGATCTTCATCTGCGCTGCCGCTTCATCCACCAGACGCTCAATGGCGAAGGCAATCTCGGGCCGTGCCGCGCCGCGATACGCGGATACCGGAGCGGTATTGGTCAGCACGACTCTCCAGCGACCGAACAGGGCCTGGGTCTTGTAGACGCCGTTGAGGCAGGTCACCGGGTTACGCATCGGGCTTACCGGACCGGCGGGATGCAGATAGGCGCCGAGATCGGCAATCCAGTCGATGCGCATACCGAGGAAAGTACCGTCCTTGTCGAGTGCCAGCTCGCCGTCGATGTAGTTGGCGCGGCCGTGCGAATCCGACATGAAACCTTCGCTGCGCGAAGACACCCATTTCACCGGGCGGCCCAGCGCTTTCGCAGCCAGCATCAGCGCGACATATTCCGGGTAGCCGATGCTGCGCTGGCCGAAGCCGCCGCCGACATCCTTCGCCACGACCTCGATCTTGTCGTCAGGCACGCCGGTGTATGCAGCGAGCTGCATGCGCATCATGTTGATGCCCTGTACCGGCGAGTGGACGGTGAACTTGCCGCTCGCTGCATCATGGGCCACCGCACAGGACCGGGGCTCCATCGGGTTCGGCGCGACGCGGGTCACGTCCAGCCGCATTTTTGTGACATGCGCGGCTTTTGCAAACGCGGCCTCGACTGCTGCAGCATCGCCGGCTTCCTGCTCGAAGCACAGGTTGCCGGGAACGTTGTCATGAAGCTGCGGCGCACCGGAAGCCAGAGCGGCCCGCGGATCGACCACAACGGGCAGATCTTCGTATTCGACCTCGATCAGTTCAGCGGCGTCCTGCGCCTGCAGCGCGGT
>CAMAYE010000284.1 GCA_945862135.1 Bordetella parapertussis | reverse complement strand
TCCGATCGCGTCGCCACCTTGTCGATTTCGTCGATGAACACAATGCCGTTCTGCTCGACATTGGTGACCGCAGCCGCCTTGAGTTCCTCATCGTTGACGCGTTTTGCTGCCTCCTCGTCGATCAGCAGCTTCATCGCATCGACGATTTTCAGCTTGCGTGATTTGCGTCGCCCGGCGCCGAGGTTCTGGAACATGCCCTGCAACTGCGAGCTGAGATCCTCCATGCCCGGCGGCGTCATGATTTCCATTTGCGCCGGCTGCGCCGCCACATCAAGTTCGATTTCCCGGTCGTCGAGTGCACCCTCGCGCAGCATCTTGCGGAATTTCTGCCGTGTTGCTGATTCATTTTCCGCCGCGGTATCACGCGCCGGGGTCAACAACGCATCCAGCACCCGCTCTTCGGCACTGTCCTGCGCCTGATGCCGCACGCGGCGCATCGCTTCGGTACGCGCGTCCTTGATCGCTGCATCCACCAGGTCACGGATGATGGTGTCGACGTCACGGCCGACATAACCCACCTCGGTGAATTTGGTGGCCTCGACCTTGATGAACGGTGCATTGGCTAACCGCGCCAGACGGCGTGCGATTTCGGTCTTGCCCACACCGGTCGGCCCGATCATCAGGATGTTCTTTGGCGTGATTTCCTGGCGCAGCGGATCAGGCACCTGCTGCCGGCGCCAGCGATTGCGCAACGCGATCGCCACAGCGCGCTTGGCGTCTTTCTGTCCGACGATATGCTTGTCGAGCTCGTGGACGATTTCCTGCGGGGTCATGGGAGTCATTGCTGAAACCTAAGGGGGATTTGGGAGCGTGAAACGAGGACTGAGGGCCGGGGATCAAGCGGGGACTGCAGGCTGCAAATTACCCCCATGATCCTCACAGCTGAATCATCAATCCAGAGTTTCTATCAGGTGATTCTGGTTGGTGTAGATGCAAAGATCGCCGGCAATCGACAGCGATTTCTTGACGATGTCGGCTGGATCCAGCGCGGTATTCTCCAACAGTGCGCGGGCGGCAGCCTGGGCATAGGCGCCGCCGCTGCCGATGGCAACGATGCCGAACTCGGGCTCAAGCACATCACCATTGCCGGTAATGACGAGAGAGTGTTCAGCGTCTGCAACCGACAGCATGGCTTCAAGCCGGCGCAGCATTCGATCGGTACGCCAGTCCTTGGCCAGCTCGACCGCTGATCGCATCAGATTGCCCTGATGCTTTTCGAGTTTTGCTTCGAAGCGTTCGAACAGCGTGAATGCGTCTGCGGTGCCGCCGGCGAATCCGGCAAGGATGCGGTCCTGGTACAGACGACGGATCTTGCGCGCCGTTGCCTTGACCACGATGTTGCCCAGTGTCACCTGGCCATCGCCGCCAAGCGCCACACGTTTGCCGCGGCGTACTGAAAGTATGGTGGTGCCATGAAACACGGGATCAGCCATGGAAATTCCAAGATTGAGAATGGAGGCGACCGGAGTTTAACCGGTTGCGCTAGCTAGCTGGGGGTGTCAGGGGCGGTTTTCAACCCCGCCCGTAATCAGGATTCGAGCCGGAAAACGACCGGTACCCGCACCCAGTCCTCGATGTTCTGGGCACCACGCCGCGCCGGCACAAAGCGCCAGTTGCGAACCGCCTCCAGTGCAGCACTGTCCAGCGACATCGAACCGCTGGAACGATCAAGCTCTGTGCGTGACGCCGTGCCGTCCGTCGTGACCAGTACACGCAGCACAACCGTGCCTTCTTCGCTGTTTCGGCGAGCAGCCGGCGGATAACGCGGCGGCGGATTTCGCAGATAGGCTGCATTGAATACGGGAGGCGTGACGGTCTGTTCTGCACGGGGCGCCACAGAAGGTGCAGGAGGAACAGCAGCTTGCTTCGCGGATTCCGCGACCGGAGAAACCGCGGTCTCCGTCGCGACCGGTGGCGCGATCTCGACAGGTGCTGCAGCGGCCACCGGAACAGTGCGTGGTGCGGGGGCCACTGCTGCAGATTTGGGTCTTGGATTCACTGGTAGCACTGTGGGCGCCACGGGCACTGCCGGGACCACTGCAGTTTGCGGCATCAACACCACGTCCAGCACAGGAGGGATCTGCGGCGGCTCAGCACGCCACCAGCCGGGCAATCCCAGCGCCACCAAAACATGCAGGGCAACACTCGCCAGCAGGCAGCCGGCAAGCAGCCGGCTTGACGAGGACATCACGTCAATGACCGGAGGCTGCGATGGGGCTGCGCTTGATTGAATCATTGCTGAATACTTTTGGGAACGGCGATGCTTCTGAGCCTGTCATTATCCGCGAAACGGCACTGCGGCCACAAACAGCCGCGGATATGGAGATATCCGCGGCCGTTGCTTCATCAGAACTGTCCGCGCAAGCCGATCTGGGCACTGCGCCGGCCAAGCGGCGCGATGTCCTTCAGAAAGGACACGTGATTGCGCGCTTCTTCATTGAGCAGATTCACCCCACGCAGGAATGCTTCCAGCCTGACTCCCGGGGCCGGAAGGCGGTAACTCACCGTTGCGTTGAGCATGGTGTAACCGTCGGTCGGCAATTCCCCGGCCGCTACACGATCCTGCTCTTCGAAAAAGGTGGCATCAACGCGGGCACCGAGCCGGTCCTGACGGTAATCAACACCGATGCCGTACCGCAATGGCGATATGCGCGGCAGGGGCAAGCCGGTGCTCTTGTCGTCGGCGCGCACATAACTCGCATTGAGCAGCAGATCGAGCGTGCCGCCCCGCTCCATCACCCGGAAGCGGCCTTCACCCTCGATCCCGCGAAAGCGGGCAGGAACCGCGCGGTAGGCAAACTCCGGCAGGATTTCTTCGCCAGTGTTCAATGAGGTGCCGTCGCCGGCATCGGGCGGATTCAGTTCGCCGTCAGCGCCGCGGGTGTTGCCGGAGTTGAACAAAGAAATGAAATTATCGAAGCGGTTCTGGAATACCCCGATGCTGCCTGAATGTTTGCCGGACTTCATGCGCAACGTCACATCCAGCGCCTTGGATTTTTCCTTGCCGAACGCCGTATTGCCGATCTCATACACCCCGGTCGCCGCGTGCGGTCCGTTGGCAAAGAGTTCGTAATACGTCGGTGCGCGTTCGGTGTATGCGCCGTTCACCGCGAAAGCAAGACCTGGAGAAAAACTCCAGACCGCCCCCATCGCCCCGCTGTTGCCGCTGAAGGTTTTTGTCTGCGCGGGATCGAAACGCGGACCGGCGCCGCCAAACGGCACTGGACCGCCGCCTTCACTGCCGACTTCGCTACGTTCATGACGGCCGCCGAACGTCAGCTTCAGGGATCCCAGCGGCAGTTCCTCGAAAAAGAATGCCGCGCGGGAATTGGTGCTCGTTGACG
>CAMAYE010000283.1 GCA_945862135.1 Bordetella parapertussis | reverse complement strand
CGCCGCGCCAGTAAGCCCCGGCAACCTTCATCAGTTTGAAGACCTTGAGCTTGCCCGTTCCCGGAACGTGAGGGCCGCGGCACAGATCGATGAAATTATCCTGTTTGTAGAGCGAAATCGGCTCATTCGAAGGGATCGAAGCAATGATCTCTGCTTTGTATTTCTCGCCCATGTCGGAGAAAAACTTCACGGCCTCGTCGCGCTGCATTTCCTGTCGCTCGACTTTCACGTCGCGCTTGACGATCTCGGCCATGCGTTTTTCGATGGCCGCCAGATCTTCCGGCGTAAACGGCCGCTTGTAGGAAAAATCATAGTAGTAGCCGTCTTCAATCACCGGGCCGATGGTCACCTGCGCGTCAGGAAAAAGTTCCTTCACCGCATGCGCCAGGAGATGCGAAGTCGAATGGCGCAGTATCTCCAGACCCTCTGGATTGCGGTCAGTGATTATGGCCAGTTCCGCATCGCTGTCGATGCGATGCGACAGGTCGACAAGTCTGTTGCCGACACGCCCGGCCAGCGCCGCTTTGGCCAGACCAGCACCTATGGATGCCGCCACTTCGGCAACCGTCACCGGATTGTCAAAGCTGCGGACTGAACCGTCGGGTAATTTGATATTGACCATGATGTTTATTCCTTAGTCACAAATAAAAAAAGTGCGGCAAGCCGCACTTTTTCCGCTACCAGGAAAACTACGCAGCTATCGCCGGATGTCGTTGGACTTCCAAGTTCGCGGTGTCATAACGCTCGCTTCCTTCGACTCGTCGGCTGATATTGCGCAATAAAATTGGTAGGCGCGATTGGACTCGAACCAACGACCCCCACCATGTCAAGGTGGTGCTCTAACCAGCTGAGCTACGCGCCTGCAAGTCCGCTATTCTAACGGAAATGACATCACCGGTTCAAATCGGGAAACCGATGAGGCAATCACGCCGATTTTCAGCGCCCTGGACAGCCGTTGCCGCTCTGACCATTGCATGCAGCATGCTCGTCTCTGGGCCTGCGGGGGCACAATCGCTTGCACCAGAGATGATCAAAATTCCCGCCGGACCGTTTGTCATGGGCAGCGATTCCGGCCACGTCGACGAACGTCCGGCACACACCGTCAATCTGGTCGAATTTGCCATTGATCGACTTCCCGTAACGAATGCGCAGTTTGCTGATTTTCTGAATAGCGCAGGACTGACCGGCCCAAGTGGCGAAAAACTCTTTGATCATGACGATCCAGACGCCCGCATCCATCACCGTGATAGCCGCTGGATCGCCGATGCCGGCGCCGAGCGACATCCCGTCGTCGAAGCCTCCTGGGCGGGCGCAAGCGCCTATTGTGCATGGCGCTATGCAAGGCTGCCGACGGATGCAGAATGGGAAAAAGCGGCGCGCGGTCAAAAAGGGCGCCGCTTCCCCTGGGGTAATGAAGCGCCGGATATTCAACGAGCTCGTTTCGGCGCCGGTTGGCACGACACCGCTCCGGTTGACGCACACCCGGCGGGAGCCAGTCCGTACGGCGTTCTTGATATGGCCGGCAATGCTTGGGAATGGGTATCCAGCGCCTATCGACCGTATCCCTACCGTGCCGAAGATGGCCGGGAAGACCGGACACCGGGACCAATCCGTGCGACCCGAGGTGGCGGACAGGATTCTGCAGCGGATGAAATCACCACTACGCAGCGCGGTCGCAATCTTTCACGCAATCCTGCCGCTGGCCATCACAACATTGGTTTTCGTTGCTCGCGTTAGCACCAGCCGATTGCCTCAGCGACGCACCGCGCCGATCACGCCTTTTACTTCGCGTATCAATCCGAGCCCGCGCTGCAACTGATCGAGATTAAGAACCTCTAACGTAAAACGCATGCGCGCGCTGAGATCCGTTGAATTGGTGCGTGTCGCCGTGACATTGATGCGCTCACGCAGGAAAACTTCCGAAATATCACGCAGCAATCCTGTTCGATCAATTGCATCAACAATGATTTCCACCGGAAAAGTTGCAGTTCCGGCCTCACCCCATTCGGCAGCAATACGCCTTGCCGGATCCAGTCGCGCCAGATTCGCACAGTCGGCACGGTGGACGCTGACGCCGCGACCGCGCGTCACAAAGCCAACAATGGGTTCAGGTGGTGCCGGACGGCAGCACTTTGCCGGCGAAGTCAGCAGTTTATCCACGCCGACAACCAGAACACCGCTGCCACTACGCGCCGGCCGTCGCGTAACGATATCTAATGCATCACCTGCGTCGGGCTGCTCATCAGGTGCCAACGCGTCATTCAGTGCTTTCGGACCGATCTCGCCACGTCCAATACCTGCGAGCAAATCAACAAGGCGTTCGTAGCCCATGTCTTCAGCAAGTTGATCAAGACTCAACCGCGTAAGACCGCGACGCTGCAATTCCTTTTCAAGTTGCGTCCGTCCTTGGGCGATATCGGATTCCAGATTGAGGCGATTGAACCATTGGCGCACCTTTCCACGCGCCCCCGCGCTTTTCAGGAACCCCAGCTGCGGATTTAACCAGTCTCGGCTCGGCCCCCCCTGCTTTGCCGCAATCACTTCGACCTGCTGGCCATTGGCCAGTGGCGTATTGAGCGGAACCATTACGCCGTCAACCTTCGCCCCCCGGCAGCGGTGCCCCAGTTCGGTATGCACGTGGTAAGCGAAATCGATAGGCGTTGAGCCTTTCGGAAGATCCACCACACGCCCCTGCGGAGTCAATACATATACCGTGTCTTCAAAAAGCCCAGTGCGAAACTGCTCGGCAAGATCTCCGGCATCGCTAACCTCGTCTTTCCATTCCAGCACCTGCCGCAGCCACGCAATTTTTTCCTGATAGCCGCGATCGGCACGACTTCCCTCTTTGTATTGCCAGTGCGCTGCCACCCCCAGTTCGGAATGCTCGTGCATCTCTCGGGTACGGATCTGCACCTCGACCGATTTTCCTTCCGGTCCAATCACTGCCGTGTGCAGTGAACGGTAGTTGTTGGCCTTGGGCTTGGCGATATAGTCGTCAAATTCTTTAGGCAAGGGCATCCACAAGCTGTGCACAATACCCAGCACCGAATAGCAGTCTTTGATGTCTGCGACCACAACGCGAACCGCCCGAACATCATAAAGTCCTTCAAAATCAAGGGCTTTACTCTTCATTTTGCGATGAATGCTGGCAATATGTTTGGGTCGCCCGCTGACTTCGCTTACGATGCCGGCTCGAGTCAGCTCCCCTTTCAGTTGCGCCACAACGTTCTCGATGTAACGTTCCCGGTCCTGGCGTTTTTCATCCAGCAGCCGTGCAATGCGTTTGTAGCTGTCGGGATCAAGCACGCGCAGCGCGAGATCCTCCAGTTCCCATTTGAGCTGCCAAACGCCCAATCGGTTGGCGAGCGGCGCGAAA
>CAMAYE010000282.1 GCA_945862135.1 Bordetella parapertussis | reverse complement strand
GTAGCCTGTTCGGTAGCGGAAGCGTCGTCATTGGCGGCTCGAGCGGCGCGCTGGCGTGGAGCGGCGGCGCCATGGGCGCCGGTGGCATTTTCACACTGGGCGCGGGTCGCAGCGGCAGCCTCAGCGGGTCCCTGGCGCTGAATCGCGTGTTCCAGAACAACGGCATCCTTGATCTGAGCAGTGCGACGGTCAGCGGCACGGGTTCGATTGTGAACGCCGGCACGGCCAACTTCCTCTCTGGTGCAGTGAATGTGAATCTGCCGTTCAGCGCATCAGGGCTGACCACGATCAACAGCAGCGCTACGGTTGCGTTCAACTCCGGTTCACCGGTCAACCTGCTCAACGTCAACATGAATGGCGGCGCGATACAGGGCAATGACAGCGTGGTGGTCGGCGGCGTAATGAATCTGAGCGGCGGCAGTTTCGGCGGTTCAGGTTCGCTGATCACGACGCCGGGCACGGTGACCAACGTCAGCGCACCGGTTGCACTGGCTGCAAACAAGACCTGGAACAACTCGGGCACGGTGAACATCAGCGGCACCGGCACCATTGATCTTGGTGACGCGACGCCTGCTGTGTTCAACAATCAGTCGGGCGCGACGGTCAATATCGCCTCGACTGCGGGCTGGTCGTTCATCAGTGATTCGATTTCGCAGGTGGGCCAGATCAACAACTTCGGCACCATCAACGTCAACGAAAACACCTCCTGGGAAGCTGCGTTCAACAATCTCGCCGGCGGCCTGTTGCACATCAGCGGCGGCAAGTCCCTGTCGATGCAGAACGGCCAGAACATCAACGGTTCGCTGAATATCGGCCCGGGCGGCACGCTGTGGGTATCGGAGCGGCACGGCGTTGATACCGTTTTCAACAATGTCACGATCGGCGGCAACGGGACGCTGCAGGTTCTCGGCAGCAGCCCGGTCGCGAAGTTCGCCAATGTGTCGGCGCCGGGTGTGACGCTGCGGCTGGGCAGCGGCGGGCAGATCGGCATCGTCAACGGCAGTTCGTCGTTTGGCGGACTGACGCTGGATTCTCCCGGATTCGGCACCTCGTTCAGCATGTCCGATGGCGTGTTCTCGCAGGCAACAGGCAACCTGAGCATTCCTTCGGGCGCCAGCTACAGCGGTTCGAACAATGTCTACGTGGCGCAAGCGGGCGACCTGATCGTCCCCGGTGTGGTGAGCGCTTCACCGGGCAGCAGCCTGACGCTGGCCGCACCTGCGGGTAACGTCAAGATCGTCGGCGGTTCGGTAATGGCTGACGTGATCAATCTGTTCGGCAGCAATGTCACCGTGGGCGACAGCAGTGCATCTGCGCCGTCCCAGGTGGTGGCCGGGAATGCGTTGACTGTGCAGACCCAGGGCGATCTGAAGATTCTCGGCGGCCTCGGCGCCGGTGCTTCGGCGCTGGTCAGCAGCAGCGGCGCATTGACGGTATCCACCGACGGCGATGTCATCCTGGCTGGCGGTTCAGGTGCAGGCGCATGGGCCAAACTTTCGGGTAATCCCGATGTGATTCTGGCGATGATCGGCGGCGCGGTGCGCATGGATGCGGGAAGCGGATCGGGGGCCTACGCGATGATCGAGTCGGTGTCACCGACGACTATTCTGGCGAATTTCCCGAACCTGGCCAGCGGCGGTTATTTCGTGAACGGTGTTGAAGGCGTTGTTTACGATGCCGCAACCGGAACCGGCTTCGTGGCTGGCAGTTCACCGGCCGTGCTGGGTTCGAATCTGCAGGTGACTTATGGCCTCAGCGGTGGCAGCAGCCTGCCGCCCGCGTTCGAAGAAGCCTTGCAGACGCCGACACAGACGCTGATTGTTGCCACCAGCGAGTCCACCACACCTCCGGAAACGGAGCAGGAGAAGGACACCCTCTCGGGTGAGGAGAAAAAAGACAAGAAGAAGGAAGCGCCGGTCTGCAAATAATCTTGTGCGCGGGTGTGATGTATCCACCATGCGTGCCGGGAGCTTCCTCTTAATCGCGGATTCAGGGCTGACGCTGCTGCGCTTGTATGGAGGGTAGTTAAATAATTGTTTTTATTGAATAATTATTGCTTTTCCCTCTGCTGTTTTCAGTGTGCATTTGCCTGTCTGCGAGAGTGGGGTGTGGTCATGCTTAAACGACCTGTCGCGCCCTGTTACATGAAATAATGCAACCATCTTTGTATCGATCAAAAACCATCCATCAGTGATGGTTTGATCATTGACCAGCGTTGTGTGTAACAGGGGGTACGCGTCATGGCACAGAATAAATCCGTTCGGAATTTCTCAATGGCATCGACGGTGCCATTGCAACGCAAAATCGCAGCGGTAGCGGTTGCAGCCTGCTTCGGCGGCACAGCGTGGGCGAATCCCACTGGCGGCGTGGTTGCTCATGGTGCGGCGAATATCACCAACCCCGCAGCCAACATCCTCAACATCAACACGCTGTCCCCGAAGACCATCATCAACTGGGGCAGCTTCTCGATTTCTGTCGGTGAGCTCACCCGTTTTGTGCAGCCCTCGGCGCTGTCTGCGGTATTGAATCGCGTTGTCGGCGGCGACCCTTCGGCAATCCTCGGCAGCCTGCAATCAAACGGACGTGTATTCCTGCTGAACCCGAACGGCATCGTGTTCGGCGCCGGCTCACAGATCAATGTGGCCGGCCTCGTGGCCTCAACGCTCAATCTGTCGGACGCCGACTTCCTGGCCGGCCGGATGAATTTCACCAATGGCATCACGGCTGGATCGGTGATCAATGAAGGTGCGATCAACGCCGCGGGCGGCCCGGTTTACCTCGTCGGCAACAGCGTCGCCAACAACGGCCTGATCACGAACCCCAACGGCGAAGTAGTGCTGGCGGCAGGCAACAGTGTCGAACTGGTGAACCCCGGCACTCCCAACCTCCGTGTTGAAATTTCCGCACCGGACAATGAAGCACGCAACCTCGGCACGATTACCGCTGAAGCCGGACGCATCGGCATCTATGCCGGCCTGATTCAACAAGGAGGCACGGTTAACGCCAGCAGCGCAGTGGTCGAAGGCGGCCGCATCCTGCTAGGCCAGCAAAAACACCACGCTGGATGCCGGCAGCCAGACCACGGCCAGCGGCACCACCGGTGGCAAGGTCGAAATCCAGTCCGGCGACACCACGCTGGCCTCGGGCGCAATTGAAGCCAAAGGCAGCAGTGGCGCCGGCGGTACGGTGCAGGTGCTCGGCAACAAGGTCGGCCTGATGGGCAACGCAACGATTGATGCGTCGGGTGACAGCGGCGGCGGCACCGTGCTGGTCGGCGGCGACTTCCAGGGCAAAAACGCGGACGTGCAGAACGCCTACCGCAGCTTCGTCGGGAAGGACGTCAGCATCAAGGCGGACGCGGTGACGCAGGGCGACGGCGGCAAGGTGATTGT
>CAMAYE010000281.1 GCA_945862135.1 Bordetella parapertussis | reverse complement strand
CCTAGCGCCGGTTATGATCCCGCCCATGGATGACGACCCCAGCGCGAAGTATTACGGCAGATATGCCCGCGAATATGATGCCAGCGCGGCACGCACCATGGCACTCCGCCGTCGCACGATAGCCAGGCTTGGGCTGCAGCCGGGGGATGTGGTGTTAGATGCTGGCTGCGGCACCGGGCTCAGTTTTGCGCTGCTGCTCGAGGCCGTAGGATGTAACGGTCAGGTGATTGGTGTCGAATCCAGCAAGCAGATGATGGCGTTGGCACGGGAACGAGTTGCCAAGGCGGGGTGGGAAAATGTTCTGCTGATCGAGGATGCGATCGAGCGCGCCAGTTGGCCTGTGCCGGCGGACGCGCTGCTGTTTAACTACACCCATGACATTTTGCGCGATCCGGCAGCGTTGGATGCGATATTCCGGCAGTCGCGGCCAGGAGCACGCGTTGCCGCCGCCGGCATCAAACATCCACCGCGCTGGCTTGATCCTTTGCGCCTTTACCGGCGATACAAGTCCCGGAACTGTTACACCCGTTTTGAAGGCCTCGATGCACCTTGGGATTTACTGGTGCGCGACATTCCCGGCTTGCAGGTTGAGGCCACACTGTTCGGCACCGGCTATGTCGCATGGGGAAGGCTGTCCGGCCTGGAATAAGTTGGTGCCTGCGTTTGTTTTAAGGGAATTCCTGTAAGGGAAGCCGAGGCTGTAGCGACCATGGTTATTACCGGCCCAAGGAGCGGACATGGCTGCAAAACGAATACTGGTGCTCTTTGCCAAGGACTGGGATCGCATTGAGCTCGGCCATCCGCGCTACAGTCAGCAATACCATTTCGAGTACGAAGGCTTCGACCTGTTCCGGTTTCCGGAAAACGCGCGTCTGCTCACCTTCGATGTGCGCCGGGTCATTGATCGGCTGGTGCAACGCTATCGTGGCCGTATCGACGGTGTAATCAGCAACAACGAGCATTTTGGCGCGCTGATTGCGGCGGTCGTCGCGCAGCGACTCGGCTTGCCCGGCGCTGACCCGGCAGTCATTATCGCCGCGCAGCACAAGTATTACGCGCGCTGCCTGCAGAGCCGTATCGTGCCGGATGCAGTGCCGCATTACGAGGTCCTGCCGTATACCCGTGATGCCATCAGAGCGCCAAAGCTTGGATTTCCGTGCTTCGTCAAACCGGTGAAGGCAACCTATTCGGTACTGGCTCGCAGAGTCGAGAGCCTCGCGCAATTGCAGACGCTGCTCGATTTTTCACCGATGGAAAGGCTTATTCTCGGCCGGCTGGTTCGGCCCTTCGATGACCTGATGCCGCTGTATACGTCTTTCGACATCGGTGCCCGTGCGATGATTGCCGAGGAGCTGCTCGAAGGCGAGCAGGTCAATATCGACGGTTTTGTCCACAACGGCCGGGTAACCGTGCTCGGTGTTGTCGATGAAGTGATGTACCCGGGAACCCAGGCCTTCATGCGCTTCGAATATCCGTCACGCCTGCCTGTCAGCGTGCAGAAGCGCATGGTCTTGCTGACCGAAAAGCTGATCGCGGGCATGGATTACAGTCACGGTTTCTTCAACGTCGAACTGATTTATGACGCGGCCAGTGATGCGATCCGCGTGATCGAGGTCAACCCGCGCATGGCGACGCAGATCGTCAACCTGTATCGCCGTGTCGATGGTTGTGATCCCTACGGCATGCTGCTCGACCTGGCGGTCGGCACTGCGCCGGCGGCGGCGACTGGCGCGGGAGAATTCCGTGCAGCGGCAAGCTTCGTGTTCCGTCGTTTCGACGGCCGCGCGCCCGAGCGGGTGCCCAGTGCAGAACAGATTGCGGCGATGCACCGCAGCCACCCCGATGCGCGCCTGATGCTTTACCCGAAACGTGGCGCAGGACTCGCGCGTGAAATGAAATGGCTGGGCAGCCATCGCTACGCCGTTCTCAACCTTGGCGGTTACGATACTGATGACCTGCACAGGCGCTACGAAACGATACGCGGTGAGCTGGCGCTGGATGCCGGTGTTGCACCGAGCAGCGCAGGGGTGATGATGGAGTCCGGCGCGAGCACTTGATCAGCCGCGGCCATCTGCCGCTGCCATAACAACCGGGCCGCAGGCTCTGCCGCGGTGAGTCTGTCCGGTGCGACGATGCAGACATGGACATCAATGCGCAGCACATGCGAAAGCTGTTGTTGATGCAGTGCGCGCGCCAGCGTCACGGGTTCCGCCGCCGCGGCGGCGACGATTACCAGTCTCTGCGGGTGCGACTCTCGCAGCAGCCGCACGATCCCCGTCTGTAACGCCACCTGACCGCTGCAGCAGGCGCAGCCGCCGGCTACGGCGACGGCGACTTGTGTTTCGGCAAGTGTTTGCGCGAGATGGCCCCCGTCGTTGTCGAGCAGTGCCCAGCGCGCTTGCGGTGGACGTGCAGCAAACAACGCGCGCACAAAAACGGATTTTGCGTCACTGTCAATGCCGGTGACTAACAAGGCTGGAACGGAAAACATCTCGCCATTATAACGGCTGGCCATTTTTGGCTAAAATGACTGTCATTAAAATATTAATCAAAACATGGGCTTGCGAATGTTCTCATGGTCCTTCTCATTGCCGCCTGTAGTGACCACGGTGTTGCTCCTTAGCGCTTCAAATGTGTTCATGACCATTGCCTGGTATGGTCACCTTAAACACCTCAACACCGCGCCATGGTGGATTGCCGCGCTGCTTTCCTGGGGTATTGCGTTGTTTGAATACCTTCTTCAGGTGCCGGCAAACCGTATCGGTTACACCGTGCTGACCCTGCCGCAGCTGAAAATCCTGCAGGAGGTGATCACGCTTGCAGTGTTTGTGCCGTTTGCGGTGTTTGTCATGGAGCAGCCGGTGAAAATGAACTTCGTCTACGCCGGTCTTTGTCTGGTCGGTGCGGTGTATTTCATCTTCAAGAGTTGAGCGCGGGCTCTGTGCGCGATTCGCGTATCATTCGGCGCGTCAGTCACAGCTTACGTTAATCATGCACATCCATATCCTCGGCATTTGTGGCACTTTCATGGGCGGGCTCGCCGTGCTCGCGCGCGAGGCGGGGCACAAAGTCACCGGTTGCGACGCCAATGTCTATCCGCCGATGAGCACGCAGCTCGAGGCCCAAGGCATTGCGCTGATCGAAGGTTATGACCCGAGGCAGCTCGACCTCAAGCCCGACCTTTTCGTCATCGGCAACGTCGTGACGCGCGGCAATCCGTTGATGGAGGCGATCCTCGACCGCGGCCTGCCATATGCCTCGGGGCCGCAATGGCTGCGCGAACACGTGTTGCAGGGACGTTGGGTGCTTGCAGTGGCCGGCACTCATGGCAAAACCACCACCAGTGCGATGCTGGCGTGGATTCTTGAACACGCCGGATTGCATCCCGGATTC
>CAMAYE010000280.1 GCA_945862135.1 Bordetella parapertussis | reverse complement strand
CGCCTATCACCTGACGATAGAACCGAACACTTGGTTTCACCGGTATCCGCCGACCGTGCCCGATGACGATGTTGCAGCGGCAATGCAGGATACAGTGGAGGCGCAACTCGCTGGGGCAGGATTCGAACACTATGAAACCTCGGCATTTGCCCGTCCGGGGCAGCGCAGCAGACACAATCTGAATTACTGGATGTTCGGCGACTATCTCGGTATCGGCGCCGGCGCCCACGCAAAAATATCGTTTAAAAACAATATATTACGTCAGTCCCGCACACGCCAGCCGAAGGCCTACCTGGAACGCGCCGGCAGCGATGCAGTCTTCAGTGAGCGCCGCGACGTCACGGTGGCGGAATTGCCGGGCGAATTCATGATGAATGCCTTGCGCCTGAATGACGGTTTTGATCTTGACCTCTTTGGTGCGCGCAGCGGGCTTGATCTGACGTGCATCCTGCCGCAACTGGATGTTGCCGAATCCCGCGGCTTGCTGATTCGCGACCATCGCCGCGCAGTGCCGACGGCGCTGGGCCGGCGTTTCCTCAATGACTTGATTGGTTTGTTTCTCGACTGAGTGCGTCGCGGCCGGGATTCCCCCGTTGCGTTTGCCGGTTGTCGGGCTAGAATAGCTCCGCTTCCCGGTTAGTAGCGACGGATTCAACCGCGCACTTGCAGGGCACACAACCAGACCCATCATGATCGGAGGAGATCAATGAGTATCAAGCACAGCCTTATTGCGTCCTGCCTTGCTGTTGCAGCACTGGCAAGCGGTGTTATCCATGCGCAGAATTATCCCAGCAAGCCGGTACGTTTTGTCGTGACTTACCCGGCGGGCGGCAGTTCCGACGTGATGGCGCGCATCATCGGCAAGAAACTGACCGAATACTGGGGCCAGCAGGTGCTGGTGGAATCGCGGCCCGGCGCCGCGGGAGCGGTAGGCATGGAATACGCGGCCAAGCAGCCGCCGGACGGGCACACCTTTTTGCTCGGCAATTTCGGGCCGGTGCTGGCCAATCCGCTGCTGAACAAGGTCAAGTACGATGTCGACAAGGATTTTGTACCGGTCGGACAGATTACCCGTGCGGCCAATATCCTCGTTACCCCGAACACCCTTCCGGTCAAAAGCGTCAAGGAACTGGTGGCGTTGGCCAAGAAGCAACCCGGTGTACTGACCTACGCGACCAGCGGCCCAGGCAGCATGTCGCATCTTGCCGGTGAAATGTTCAAGCGCCTGGCCAAGGTGGATATCATCACCGTACCTTTTCAGGGTGGTGTTTATTCGATTGCCGCAGTCCAGGGCGGCCACATCATGCTGATGTTCTCGGATGCCCAGCCGGTGATGGAAAATCTCCGCGCCGGCAGGTTGAAGGCGCTGGCGGTGACCAGTGCCCAGCGTACGCCGTTCAACCCTGAACTGCCGACGCTGTCGGAACAGGGGATTACCGGTTTTGCGGCTGCCAACTGGTGGGGCATCATGTTCCCGGCCGGGGTCAAGAAACCGATGATCGACAAGGTTTCGACCGATCTTGGACGGGCGTTGGGGGATGCGGAGGTCAAGAAGAACCTGGGCCTGATGGCGATCGAAGCTGTTTACAGCACGCCCGATCAGTTCGGCGCTTTTATCAAATCCGAGCGCAAGCTGTGGGGCGATCTGATCCGGGAAGCGAAGATCACCGGCAACCAGTAAGTGGCAGTATTTCGTTGAACGGCGGCCCACGGGCCGCCGTTTTTTATGGCTGCCGGCGAAACACGATGTCCCACACGCCGTGTCCGAGTTTCAGGCCGCGAGTCTCGAACTTGGTCTGCGGGCGATAGGCCGGCTTCTCGGCGAAACCGGTCGCGGTGTTGACCAGGGCTGGCTCCGCGCCGAACACGGCAAGGATCTGTTCGGCGTATTCCTGCCAGTCGGTGGCTGCATGCAGATAAGCGCCGGGTTTCAGGCGTGACGTGGCGAGCGCAATAAACGGCGGCTGGATCAGACGACGTTTCTGCTGGCGTTTTTTCGGCCAGGGGTCGGGGAAAAAAATGTGCATGCCATCGAGGCTGCCCGGCACAATCATTTTTTCCATGACGGCCACTGCATCATGCTGGATTACACGCACGTTGGTGAGGCCGAGTTCATCGATCTGCTTGAGCAGGCTGCCGACACCGGGTGTGTGAACTTCGATGCCGATGTAATCGCATTCGGGATGCGCAGCGGCGATGGCAACGGTTGTTTCACCCATGCCGCAGCCGATTTCCAGAATTCGCGGCGCGCTGCGGCCGAACACGACATTCAGATCGAGGGGGGCTTCGCTGAACTCGATGCCCAGACGCGGCAGCAGCGTGTCGTGCGCGCGGCGCTGCGCATTCGACACGCGGCCCTGACGCAGCACATAGCTGCGGATCCGCGGTTGTTCCGTTGTCATGATGCAGTGTGTTGCCGGATGGCTGGCAAGCTCAGGGTTTGCCGATCATGCCGCCGGTGGGCGAACTGGGAGATGCCGAATACAGTTTTTTCGGCATACGTCCGGCAAGGAAAGCGGCGCGGCCGGCCTCGACCGCCTTGCTCATGGCTGTCGCCATCAGCACCGGATTTTTTGCCGCAGCCACTGCGGTATTCATCAGCACGGCGTCGCAGCCCAGTTCCATTGCGATTGCGGCATCAGATGCGGTGCCGACGCCGGCATCAACCACCACCGGCACTTTGGCGTTCTCGATGATGATCTGCAGATTCCACGGGTTGAGGATGCCCATGCCCGAACCGATCAGTGAGGCCAGCGGCATCACCGCGACGCAGCCGATGTCTTCGAGCTGTTTGGCGATGATCGGGTCATCCGACGTGTAGACCATGACCTTGAAGCCGTCTTTCACCAGCGTTTTCGCGGCGGCAATGGTTTCGAAGACGTTCGGGTAAAGGGTTTTCGGGTCGCCCAGCACTTCCAGCTTGACCAGGTCGTGGCCGTCGAGTAACTCGCGCGCCAGCCGCAGGGTGCGCACGGCGTCATCGGCGGTGTAGCAGCCGGCGGTATTTGGCAGCAGCGTGTATTTCGAAGGTGGAATGGCGTCCAGCAGATTCGGTTCGCCGGGGTTCTGGCCGATGTTGGTGCGGCGGATGGCAACGGTGACAATCTGCGCGCCGCTGGCTTCAACGGCCGCTTTGGTTTCCGCAAAATCCTTGTACTTGCCGGTTCCGATCAGCAGCCGGGAGCCGTAGGTCTTGCCGCCGATGACCAGCGGATCGAGGTTTTCGTTGGGTTTCATGGAGTAAGAGGTTTTGCGGTCGGTTTCAAGGGTTGCAGTGTGCACCGGGGCGCGGCATCGGGCAATGATCGCAGGCAGACAGTGGATCAGCCGCCGCCGACAGCGACAACGATTTCAAGGCGATCGCCATCCTGCAGCATGCACCGGGAAAACTGACTGCGCGGGACGATGTC
>CAMAYE010000279.1 GCA_945862135.1 Bordetella parapertussis | reverse complement strand
GAAAGATCCGGCAAGAGCCGCGCCAGAAACGGCAAACGACAAGGCCAGCGCTACTACTGCAGAGGTAAATTTATTCATGTAATTCTCCTTTGAAAGGTCTGCAACAATTTAATACAAATACAATTTCCGACGGCCTAAGGATAAAGATTTCATCAATAAACGTAACGGGTAGGACCTCCCGATTTCATTGGCCCGAACCTCCCGACCAATATAGTCAAAACCTCCTACCGTCATTTTTAGCCTCAGAATCGGATGCAACCGCTCTCATTTAGCGCCATTTTTATCTTGACTTAATGAGCGCCCTATCCCTTTTTTGGTAGGTGGAATATCCCGATGATGAAGCCGCAGCCAAAATTATTTATTACAGGCAGGCATGGTCATGCGGTCGCTCGAGCTTGGAATCCACGATTTTTACTGCAAAACCAAGGCGATCATCGAGCTTCTCCATCCGCACGACGCTGCCTTCACATCTGAGTATCCTTTTGCCACGAGGCGTATCCAGTTCGACCATCAAACGAATCATTGAACCCTGGGCCAGCACTGCATCGGTTTCCAGAAACAATCCGGATGCACTCACATCCCGGGTAACCGCCTTGATCCCCTCCATTTCGTCCAGCGTGACCGGCAAAGTCGCGGCAACTCTCTTTTCAAGGCGCTTTTCAGCGCCTGTAGCCGTTGTAACCGTCGCCTCCCGAAGATCTGCGGTCATTTTTCATATTCCGAGTTTTTTTGAAGGCTACGCCTGTGACAAAAGTCACACCTGATTTAACCCGACTATTTATAGGGGACCCAAAACTGCTACCGATCGTAGTTGGTTACTACCACCCTCAATCGAAAACCAAGATGATGGCTTAAAGTCCCTTAAGTTATTGAATAAAAAGAAAACGCGCCGATAAACGGCGCGTAGTGACAGAAGCCTACCCCTGCCATGGCATAACTGATTGCCTTAACTACTCGGGGCGTTTGATCAGGCCATGCTTATGGGCATAGGCAAACAACTCGAGTCGATTGGCGACCTCGAGTTTGTTGTAGATGGAAGTCAGGTGATTGCGCAGGGTGTGTTCGCTGATGAACAAGATCTGTGCGATGGTTTTGGCCGTAGCGCCCGCATTACCCGCGGTGATCGCAACAATTTCGCGCTCGCGCACCGTCAGTGATGAAATCTTGGCACGCTCCGGATCGGCTGACTGGCCCGCGCTTTCCCTGGAAAACTCGACAAAAATCCGCCCGGTCGCTGCGCGATCCAGCCAGACCTGCCCATCATGAACCTTGTCGATGGCCGTAAGGATGGTTTCGGCCGGGGATTCCTTCTCGACGACGCCACAAGCGCCGGCCAATACCGCCCGGTCATGCGCAGCCTTGTCACGCACCCCTGTCAAAACCAGTATCCGGGCCTTGGAAATCGCCGACAGTTTGGGAATACCGTCAATACCGTTTTCGGTGCCAAGGTCGATATCCAGCAGGATTACGTCAGGCTGCACCGAATCCAGCATCTTCAGTGCGGCCGTCACGCTCTCGGCGCTGCCGACAACTTTCATTGCCGGCTTGCCGGATTCAATAAGCCTTTCCAACCCCCACAGAATACTGCGGTGGTCGTCAATCATGAACACGCGGATTGGTGCTTTGGTTTCGCTCATTCGAAGAACCCTGTTTCGAAGTGATTACAACGGTACAGTCACATGGACGACGGTTTGATGATCCGGGCGATGCTCGATACGCAATTCACCGCCCAGCGCCTTCACTCTTTCGCTGATGGAGCGCGGCGTAAATTCGGCAATCGTATCGCCGGTTTCATTGCCGATTTCAAGCATCAGCGCCGACTTCTCGCATTTGACCTTGACGAAGGCTTTCTTGGCCGAGGTGTGGCGCAACACATTGCTCAAGCCTTCGGCAACGATATGGAAGGCCTCCGCCGCCAAACGGCCTTTCAGATCGCTGGAAATTTCGCTGTTGATGCCGACATCAATACCGTAAAACCGCCGCAAGCGCGCAGTCTGCTTGGTGATCGCATCCATCAGGAACTCGCCCGCCATCGGCACGTTGTCCTTCAGCGTTGCGGCGTAATTGCGCAGATCATAAATGGTGCTGTCGGCCATTTCGATCAGGTCTGCAATATGTGGCCCCAGCGGATTGTTTGCATCAGCTTCACGGTACAGTCCCTCGAGTGCCAGCTTGAGTCCAATATAGGGCTGGATTGTCGTGTCATGCAGATCACGTGACATCGCGAGGCGCTCGCTTTCTGCGGCGCCGGCCACCAGCTCCTCGATCAGATACATGTTCTCGATGACCGTGGCCATCGCATCCGCCGCCTGCGCCAGGAATTCGATATCGGCGTGGGTAAACCAGCCATTGGTCGTGGTCAGGAACAGACGCCCGGTTGTGCCGTCATGGGTGAACGGAACGGTAACGAAAGCCTGTGTCTCCAGCAGATTGGCCCATTCGGCGGCTTCTTTTTCGAAGGCCTTGGTTTTTGCACCGAGGTCAAAATCGTAAGCCGAATAACCGCGATAACGCACCCACCAGGGACCTTCCGAGTCGTGGTAGTAAGCACCGAGCGTTTCAGGTATCCGCAGCAACGCGTCTGCTGCGTTATCCGCGACATCCTTGGGTGTATCCAGCTTGGCCGGTTTGTCGGCAGTCGAGGTGTACATCACGTAATGACCCATCGAATGCCGACGCCGCAGGATCAGCACACAGGTGCTCGCGCCGTAGAACTTGAGCAACGCGTCCATGTTGATGGCATTGACATGATCCGTCCCAAAGCGGGGATTCCAGGGATTATTGATTTCCTTGAGCAAGGCCAGCCGGCTCTGTAGCAGATGTTCATAAACCCCGAGGTAAGAGATGACATAACCGAACAGCAGCAATCCGCTGGCGGGAATCATCACCCTGCTGAACTGCGTAGGCCCCTCGATCAAACCAAAAGTTGCAAACAGAACAGTGGAAACCAGTGTGACCAGCACGCCCTCGCGAAAGCCCCAGGAAAAAGAGGACACCACGATGGGATAAAAGAAAAACAGGAAGAAATAACTTTCGGTACTGCCCGATACCGCAATGAGATAGGCATAAAACACCACATCGACCCAGTGCAGGGTGCGCGGCATGTCAACCCAGTCACGGCGATACCAGATCGACGCAATGATCACGCTGTAGACGCAATAAATGCTCAGCGGCCCGTAAGTCCAGATGGTCAGGGCGGCACGCTCGGACGGCGCTGCCACGATCGCAAAAGCGCAAAACGCAAGCACGCAGCGCAGCAGAATCAACAGGCGCGCATCGGTTTCGGTGCGAACCTCCAGACCAGTCATTTTGACGCCGGAGCCCTGCTTCACATGAACGGTCGCTGCGGCGGCACTATTGATCGCCATGGAGATCACCTCGGAAAGTTGGGCTGCCATTTATCGAATAGCCCTAAAATCAATAAAATCAAAAACATAGAATACCGTAACCGGGCGCAATGCAGCGATAGATGAAGC
>CAMAYE010000278.1 GCA_945862135.1 Bordetella parapertussis | reverse complement strand
GTGGTTTTTTTGGAGTCCACGTTAGCAGCATAGGTTGCGCTAGGCAGATTGTCCTTGGGCCAAGTTGAACCGTTCTCAAATTGAGCGACAGCCCTGGCCCTACGGATAAATCCAGATTCAAGAATTGTAAGTGAGATCATTTCAACAATGGCTTTATCGCTGTATCCAGCTTTTCGGAGTGCCGCAAAATCTTCCTCAGTTGTCGGAATATCAAACGCCATTTTTCTACAAAAACGATAGACCGCCTTTTCGCTTTCAGGGATTAGCTTGGAATTCTCGAAGTCACTTAACTCAAGAATTTCGTCGTTACTCATGTCGAATTGTTCTTGGAGATGAACTTGTGCATTGTTGATGCATCGGGGGCATTTGACTTCGGATGCACAAACGAACGTGATGCCAAACATAATCTTTTTTGGAACTTCGCCAGCGATTTTTTGCACTCTTTTTTGAAGTGCCCACCATAACTTGAGCAATTCTGGGTCGTTGGCAAAAAACCCCCACGTTGGAGTTAGAAACTTCGGCCCTTTGGTCTTCTTGATATCTTCAAAGACAGCAGCAACCTCCGGACTTGCGTCTGCCGGTTTGACCAATTGAATGCGGGGCGAAGGTGATTCAACCTGAGCCACATCGGGTAAATCGGAAGTCTTCATCGGGGTGAACTCCTTAACTGATTAACCGGGCGTCTTTATCGGTGCCGCAGGAGCGAGCTATAGAAATCTTATGCCCCAACTGTCTTCGGCATAGTTTGTGCTTAAAAAAATATATCAGAGTTTAAATTGATTGTATGTAACCTTTGGTTCTCGCCGCTTCGCTTTCGATTACCTGATCCAACATTGTGCGCAGAGGCACTCCAACGGTGCACCTGCCTTTGCGGTACGCATAGTTATCCAAGGAGAGTCTGATCATGACAAAACATAATGTGAGCCTAGCAATAGCGGGGCTGTTTGCCTTTTCCTTTGCTGGAATTGATTCAACTTATGCGCAATCGATCTACCCGACAAAGCCGATAGTGATTCAGGTCTTTACTTCTCCTGGATCACCCGTTGACTTCTACGCACGGGTTATTGGAAAACTGCTCGCACCAGAGCTGGGACAAAACGTTCTTGTCGAGAATCGCCCTGGCGGATCAGGCATCCCTATGATTAACGCGATGGTGAAGTCACCTGCAGACGGCCATCTGCTCGCTGCAACAACTGTTACTCTGGCTACGCTTTTTGGTGAACCGAATGTTAATTTCCAGCCACAAGACCTGCAAATGATTGTACGGTCGCAGATTGATCCTTTCGCTATTGTCGTTCATACATCGACACCATTTTCCACAATTAGGCAATTAGTCGATTTCGCAAAGAAAAAACCTGACTACATCAACTTAGGCGGCCCTTTATCCATGAGTAGTCATCGCGTTGCCTTTGAGTTGTTTGCGTCAATTGCAGGATTCAAAGCGACGTGGATTCCTTATCAAGGTGGCGGTCAAGTACTTACTGCTATCGCAGGAGGACAGGTTGATGCGGCGCACACAAATCCGGGAAATGCCAAACCATTTGTGAACTCAGGGCGTCTCCGAATCCTCGCCGTATCCTCAGAAAAGCGGCTGAATGATTTTCCATCGGTACCGACCTACAAAGAAAGCGGGTGGGATTTCGCGCGATATAACTGGCGTGGTCTAGTTGCCAAGAGCGGAATTCCAAAACCGGTAATGGACAAGCTTGGCGCAGCCATCGAGAAAGCACACAAGTCCCCGGAATGGAAAAAATATTTGGATGACACCGAGCAGACTGACGGTTACCTTAGCGCTGAGCCAGCAAACAAGCTACTCGCGGTTGAAATTTCTGATGCTCAACGCGTAAAGAAACAACTAGGAATAAAGTAGCTAAGCACCCTTTTCCGAAAGTTGAACCCAAAATTCTTATCCGCCTAAGTCCATACGTCTGTGTGATATGGATTTCAATTGCTACATTCAGCAAAAATCACGACCACTTTTATATCTAGGTCATCTCAATGATGAGTTTTAATAACAAATTATGTTGCTGTTGATCCCTTAAATAAAGCCACCTGCCGGATTTGCCCATTTACGCCGATCTTAATGATGGGAAAACGATGATCTTGCCAAAGTGCTTTACAGATTTGGAATCAACTGCTTAAGCGGTATTTGACATTTCTCCTGACGTTACAGATCGAGGCTACCCCGCGAGCCGCGCGGGATTAAAATGAACCCTAAAGCTTCGGCAAACCCAGCCGTTAGTAAGTCATAGCGCAGTCCAACAACAGGCAGCCCATGCTCTACGCCAAACGCAATGCCGAAGGCAGGATTGAAAGCCTTTACAACCAGCCGGTTGACGGCGGAGAAACCCTCGCGGCCGATCACCCGGATGTGTTGGCCTTCCTTCAGGCCGGTGGCGCTGCGCAGGGTGCGTTCAGCAGCCTCGACGCCAGCCTCGTACGTGTGCTGGAAGATCTGGTGGATGTGCTGATCAGCCGCAACGTGATCCGCATCACCGACCTGCCGCCGGAAGCGCAGAAAAAGCTGTTTGAACGCAAACGCTTCCGTGAAAGCACCCGCGGCAATGCGCTGAAACTGATCGCCGATCACGACGATCAGTAAGCCATTACTGCTTTAAAGATATTCCGAGACTTCCACCAGGTTGAAATCAGGGTCGCGGAAATAAACCGAGCGGATGTCCCCCATTGCGCCGGTCTTGGTGCAGGGCCCTTCAATGACCGTGACCTTGTGCTTGGCGAGGCTGTCGATCACCTGCTGCAGCGGCACTGAAGCGATAAAACAGAAATCCAGCGTGCCCACGCCCGGCGCATGTGCCTTGGGTTCGTATTCCCTGCCTTTCACGTGGATGTTGATTTTCTGCTGCCCGAATTTCAGTGCGAGGCGTTGGCCGTTGCGGAAGGTTTCGAGTTTCATGCCCAGCACTTCGGTATAGAAACGAACCACTTCATCCGGCTGGGCGGTGGTCAGTACGAAGTGGTCAAGACGGTCGATCATGAATGCCTCCGTAATTATTTGATTTTATTGACAATTTAAATCACGCCTTTGGCGCGCAGATCGGCAATGGTCTCCGGCTTCAGGCCGGCACGGGTCAATACATCCACAGTGTCTTCTCCCAGCCGCGGCGCGGTATTGCGAATGCCGCCGGGTGTCGCCGACAGCTTGGGCACGATACCGGGGACATCAACCTTGTAACCGTCGCGTGTGGTGATGTTGAGGATCATTTCACGCGCCCGGTACTGCGCGTCAGCAGCGATGTCGGCAATGGAATAGATCGCACCCGACGGCACATCGTAATCATTGAGGATTTTCAGCGCCTCAGCCTTCTCGCGCGCACCGGTCCACGCACTGATCGCCCCGTCGATATCAGCCACCCGTTTGACCCGGCCTTCATTCGAAGCCATCTCAGGGGATGCCGCAAAATCGGTACGGCCGATCGCTGTCATCAAGCGTTTGAAGATGCCGTCGCCATTGCCGCCAATGAGTATCCAGCCATCGCGGCAGGCGTAAGCATTCGAC
>CAMAYE010000277.1 GCA_945862135.1 Bordetella parapertussis | reverse complement strand
CACCCGCTGCCGCGCTGGCCAACGGTGTGTGCAGCCACGCCTTTGAACTCGACGGCCTGCGCAAACCCAGCGCCGGCGTGCATCCCGGCGCGATCCTGCTGCCGGCCGCACTGGCCGTGGCCGAGGAACGGCAGGCCGGCGGCCGCGACCTGCTGACCGCATTTGTCGCCGGCGCGGAAGTGATGTTCCGCATCGGCCTCGCCGCCAGACAAACCACGGAATCGCTGGGCTTCCATGCCCCCGGCATCAACGGTCCCTACGGTTCGGCCATCGTCGCCGGAAAACTGCTGGGCCTCAGCGCCGATCAGCTGACGCAGGCGCTGGGCATCGCCGGATCCCTCGGCGGCGGACTGCTCGCCTTCGCCAAGGCCGGCAACGGCGCGATGGTCAAACGCCTGCACATGGGGCGCGCCGCTGAAGCCGGTGTGGTCGCCGCATTGCTGGCGCGCGACGGTTACGAAGGCCCGGATACCGTGCTGGAAGGCCAATACGGCTATCTCGAATCCTATGCCCGCGACGGCGACGCGACGCAGTTCACCAAGGATCTCGGCACGCATTTCGATATCGTATATGCCTGCCTGAAACGTTACGCCTGTCACATCACCGCACACACGCCGGTGCAGTCGCTGCAGGAACTGCGCGCCGAAAATAATTTCAGTGGTGACGACGTTGCCGCACTGACCATCAATGCCCGTCATAAAGTGCTGTCGCATCACGACATCCGCGAACCGCGTGATGTCGCCGGCGCGCAATACAGCGTGCCCTTCTGTTCAGCAATTGCGCTGTATTACGACGTCAATGATCCGCTGGCCTTCTCGGAAACCGCTCTGAACGATGCCAAAGTACGCGCGCTGGCGCTGAAACTGAAGGTTGTCGAGATGGGCCACGATGAAAAAGGCGGTGCCTGGGCGACGCGTGTCACCGTCGAACTGAAAGACGGCCGCCGCTTCGAGCGTTTTGCCGAAGAATTCAAGGGCACACCCGCATCGCCGCTGTCGGCGGAAGAACTGCAGACCAAGTTCATGCGCATGGCCGGCGCGCACGCGCCTGCGGCCGCGCTGCACGCGCAGCTGAGCGCACTGGAATCAATCGCGGACTGTCGCACGCTCGCCATCGGCGCAACCTGAGTCGCTGCGCCACACAACAAAACAAGGAATTCACGATGCAAAGATTTTTGATGGCCACACTGTGTGCGTTCGCGTTGCCTGCGTTTGCGGCTTATCCCGAAAAACCGGTGCGCCTGATCGTACCGCTCGCCGCTGGTGGCGGCATGGATACCACGGCGCGCTCGATTGCGACGCCGCTGGGTGAGCGCCTCGGCCAGAGCGTCGTCGTCGACAATCGTCCGGGGGGAGGCGGCAATGTCGGCGTCGACATCATGCGCGAGGCGCCGGCCGACGGTCACACGCTGTTCATGGGCAGCGCAACCTTTGTCATCCATCCGCTGCTCTACAAGGCGCGTTATGTACCGACACGCGATTTCTTGGCAATAACCCAGGTCACGCGCCAGCCTTACGTGTTGATCGTGCATCCCAGCGTACCGGCAAAAAACGTCAAGGAACTTGTCGCTTACACCAAGGCCAATCCAAACAAGATCAATTACGCGTCATCCGGCCAAGGCAGCCTGATTCACCTGACCAGTGAACTGTTCAAGGTGCGCACCGGCGCTGACATGACGCATATTCCCTACAAGGGCATGGGCGCGGCTTACACCGACATGCTGTCAGGACGCATCCAGGCTTCGTTCCCCAGCATCATTTCAGTACTACCGCATCTGAAAACCGGAAAATTGCGCGCACTGGCGGTTTCCAGCGTGCAACGTGCGGCCTCGCTGCCCGATGTTCCCAGCGTGAAGGAAACCGGTATCCCCGACTTTGACGTTTCCAACTGGTATGGCCTGTTCGCCCCCATCGGTTCGCCCAAAGGCGTTGTCGAACGCGTGCATCGCGAAGTGGTGGTGATTCTCAAATCGGCCGATCTGCAAAAACGCATGGCGGCAGACGGTTCAGACCCGGTCGGCAACACGCCTGCCGAGTTCGCCAATCACGTCAAAGCCGAAACAACGCGCTGGACTGAAGTCATCAAGAAATCGAACATCAAGGCTGACTGACCTTCGCAAAGCCATTGCGCACGCCGTCGCGGCAGCAGTTACAATCGCGGCGGTTTGAAATAATCGCGCCCGCCGCGTCATCGCCGGCGGGCGTTTTGCGTTGTATGAGGGCGGGGCCGGGGCGGCTCCTGATAAAGTAAAATAATTCAATAAATTCAACTGGTTAAAACATAATGCCGATTTATGCTCTGACCATTTTCGCGAGCGCTTTCCTGCTGTTCCTGGTGCAACCGATCATGGCCAAGCAGATCCTGCCGTGGTTCGGCGGCTCTGCTGCCGTTTGGACCACCTGCCTGATGTTTTTCCAGCTGGTATTGCTCTTCGGATATGCCTACGCCGACTGGACCATCCGTTTCCTCAAGCCGCGACCGCAGGTCATTCTGCATACCGCTTTGCTGATCATCAGTCTGGTGTCATTGCCGATCATCGCCGGTACCGGATGGAAGCCTGATGGTGATGAAGATCCGACGTGGCTGATTCTCGGCCTGCTCGCCGCCACCATCGGACTGCCCTATTTCCTGCTGTCGACCACCGGTCCGCTGCTGCAGGCATGGTTTGCACGCAGTTATCCCGATGCCCGCAACGTATACCGGCTGTTTGCGCTGTCGAACGGCGCATCGCTGATCGCACTGATCGCCTACCCGTTCATCGTGGAACCCTATGTGACCACGCATGAACAATCCATCGGCTGGAGCATCGGCTATGCGCTGTTTGCGGCGCTGTGCGTGACCTCAGCCGTGTTCAGCCTGCGTCCGGCGCAGAGCGCCGCATCCACACCAGCCGGCGGCATTGCTGCTGCCGACGGCCCCAAACCGCGCCCCGCCGATTACCTGCTGTGGCTGACGCTGTCCGCGATGGGCTCGTTCATGCTGATCGCGGTGACCAATCACATCACCCATGACGTGGCCTCGGTACCGTTCCTGTGGATCCTGCCGCTGACGCTGTATCTGCTGTCCTTCGTGCTGTGTTTCGAGGGTCGCAACTGGTACCAGCGATCCATTTTCTTCGGTCCGCTACTGGTGATCCTCGGTGCGATGGCCTGGGCGCTGCATACCGAAGGCGGCGTCATGAACATCAAGGAAGCGATACCGCTGTTTGCGATCGGGCTGTTCGTCATGTGCATGTTCTTCCATGGCGAACTCGCTGCGCTGAAACCGGCGCCGCGCCACCTCACCGGTTATTACCTGATGATTTCGCTGGGCGGCGCCGTCGGCGGGCTGATCGTAGGCTTCGTCGCCCCAAAGCTGTTCAACACCTATTACGAGTTCGGCTTCGGCCTGGTATTCACCGCGCTGCTCGCGGCCTACGTTGCACGGCGCCTCCACATCATCGTGCCGGTGCTGGCCATTGCGGCGGCAGGCTTCACCGGTTTCCATGTGCACAGCTACGTCAACATGCTGTCGAATGACGCGCGCGTGAT
>CAMAYE010000276.1 GCA_945862135.1 Bordetella parapertussis | reverse complement strand
GGAGATCACGGCGAAACACGACGGTACGTGACCGGCGCTCAGATCGGTGATGGCCGGACCGCCGCCCTTGTAGGGTACATGGGTCATTGGAACCTTGGCCATGGTTTCAAGCAACACACCGGAGAGATGGCCGGGGCTGCCGATGCCGGAACTGGCATAGTTGACCTTGCCCTGTTGAGCCTTGGCGTGCGCCAGGAACTCGGCGAGGTTCTTGGCCGGTACCGAGGGATGCACGATCAGGATGTTCTGCAGCGTGACCAGCATGCCGACATAGGAAAAATCCTTGAACGGATCGTAATTGACTTTCTGGATTGCGGGGCTGATGACGATGCCGCCGATGTGGCCCATGCCGATGGTGTAGCCGTCAGGTTCGGCGTTGGCGATGATCTGCAGTGATATTACGCCGTTGGCGCCAGGCCGATTGTCGATGACGACCTGGCTGCCGAGGCTTGCCGAAAGTTTGGGCTGGATGATTCTGCCCACCAGGTCGGTGGCGCCGCCGGGCGGGAAGCCAACGATGAAACGCACGGGTTTTGACGGACTCCAGTCGGCAGCAAGAGCCGGTGCGGCGCACAGGCTGCCGGCGATAACTGCGGCGATCCCGGATTTCAGATTGGTCATGACTGCCCCTCGTATAGTTATGGACTAACAGGGAGAGTCTGCCCAAAAAAAAGACCGTGCGGCAGTGTCCGCACGGTCTTTTTTGTAAGGAGCCGGATTAGTTTGCTTGATGCAATCAGTTGGTATGGTACAGGTTGGCCGCCTTGATGACTTTTTCCCACTTATCTTTTTCAGACTTGATATAGGCGCCGAAGGCTTCCGGAGTGGTCGGCGCTGCGTCGAGGCCGGATGCAAACAGGATCTTTTTGACGTCTTCCATTTTAAGGACGACGTTGATCTCCTTGTTCATGCGATTGATGATCGGCCGCGGCGTTTTGGCCGGGACCAGAACGCCGTACCAGTTGTTGGCGTCGAAACCTTTGACGCCGGCTTCGGCGATGGTCGGCAGTTCCGGCACCAGGGCCGAGCGCTTCGAGGTGGTGACGCCGAGCGCGCGCAGTCTGCCGGTCTTCATATGTGGCACAGCGCTGGCCGCGGTAGCGAAGATCAGGTTGATGTTGCCGGCGACCAGATCAATGATCGACGGCCCGCCGCCTTTGTAAGGGACGTGGGTGATTTTGGTTCCGGTTTGCAGGTTGAACAGTTCCAGTGCGAGATGGCCGGCACCGCCGACACCCGAAGAGCCGCCATTCAACTGTTTGGATTTGCCCAGTGCAACGAGTTCCATGACATTTTTCGCTGCGACCGAAGGGTGCACAACCAGGATGTTGGTGGAGTCAACCGCCTGTGAAACCGGCGCGAGATCCATGATCGGATCGAACGACAGTTTTTTGTACAGCGACGGATTGATTGCCAGCGCCGCGATCGTGCCCATCAGAATCGTGTAACCGTCAGCGGTAGATTTGGAGGTGATTTCGGCAGCGATATTGCCGGAAGCGCCGGGGCGGTTGTCGATGATGATCTGCTGGCCGAGCAATTCGCCCAGCTTCGAACCCATGGCTCGCGCGGTGGTGTCGGTGCCGCCGCCGGGCGCAAAGCCGACGAGCATGCGGATCGGTTTGGTGGGCTGCCATTCGCCGGCGGGTGCGGCGGCGAATGCCGTGCCGGCAGCCAGGGTCAGCGGCAGCGTGATTGCGATGGATTTCCAGTTGAACATTGATTTCTCCTCGGTTGATGCTGAATTTTGATTGGTGATTGCGTTTTGCGTTGCTGGATTCGCGAGACCGCACATTATACCCAGAGGCGCATCCTGCGCGTGCCGCGATGTAACTCTTAACCTCGCCCGTGTTTGCCGCGCTGCACCAGCGGCCGGATTTATCGGGGTTGAGTGCCCGTTTTCAGATGGGCCAGCAGCAGACGGGCCGCCATACTGAGGGTTTGCGGGTCGCGGGTACAAATATTCAGTCGGTAGCGGGCCCAGCTGTCGTTTAGGCGGATGCAGTGAAAAGCCATGGCCTTGCTGTAGGGCAGGGCGCAGTGTTCGGGCAGCACGGCGAGGCCGAGTCCGGCTTCAACCATGCGCCGCAGGCCGTCGAAGCCGTCCACCTGCAGGCGGTGTTTGAGCGCGACGCCCTGTTCGGCGGCGACGCGCAGCACCAGATTGCCGATCGAACTGGTTTCCGAGAGGCTGACAAAGTCGTAAGCCGCGGCTTCGGCCAGCGAGATGGTTTTGCGTTTGGCCAGGGCATGGTCCTGCGGCGTGATCAGCATCAGGCGTATCGCCTGGTAGGGCCGGACTGTCAGATCCTCGGCCGGCACATGGGGCGCCAAAATGCCGATGTCGGCCTCGCCTTCGGTAACGGCGCGTACCACATCAACACTGTGTTTTTCCTCAAGCTGGATGCCGACCCGCGGGTGGGCATCCAGATAGTCACGCAGCGCAGCGGGCAGCGCACCCGATACCCCCGACGGGTTGGCGTGGATGCGGATGCGGCCGCGGTGGCCGCCTGCGTATTCGCTGAGTTTGTTTTCTGCGCGATCAAGGATGGCGAAGATGCTGCGCACGTCGGCGGCGAGGGCTTCACCGGCGGCCGTCGGGCGTATGCCCTTGGGGTGGCGGTCGAACAACTGCACGCTCAGCGCGGTTTCCAGTTCGGTGATGCGCTTGCTGATGGCGGGCGCGGTAATGTGCTCGCGCTCGGCGGCCTTGGCGATGCTGTGTTCTTCGATGACGGCGAGGAACAGTTTTAAGGTCGTGAGGTCGGGCCGCATGACGGGTCTTCGCAGGGGCGCTAAAAAAATAATTAATTAATTCAAATACTTAAGTGTGTCACCCGGGGCGGGTGATCGGGCATAAGCGGCCGGAATGGGGGCGATAAGCAATGGTTAACGCGACCGGGTGCGGATTCTGGCACCATCCCCTGCGTTTAACAAACCGCCAACCGGAGAAATGCGCCATGAGCGACACCATCACCCTCTTTACCAAACCCGGATGAAGTAGCTGTCTCAAGGCGAAAGAGTTTCTTTCGCGTTCCGGTGTGCAATTCGAAGTCGTTGACATCATGGCCGATCCCGAAGGGATGACACGCCTGCTCGCCTTTGGTGTGCGCAACGTGCCCGTCGTGTCACGTGGTAAGGAATATGTATTCGGTCAGGTGCTGGCCGATGTGGCCCGTCTTGCCGGTGTGAAGCCGCCGGGACTGGCCGGCCTGACGCCGGCGCAAATGGTTGAGCGCTGGTTGTTTGTGCTGGCTGCCGCGCAGCGTTTTGTGCGCCAGTTGCCCACGGATTACATGGAAGAGCGTGCGATTGCCAATCGCGACCGCTCGGTGCGTTACATGGCCTTCCATGTGTTCCGCATCGGCGAGGCTTTCCTTGAAGTCACGCAGGGTGAAGAGATGACCGTCGAGCGTCCGAATGTGGCACCGGGCGATGATCTGAAAACCGGCGCGCAGATTGCCGTCTACGGTGACGATATCATCAAACGCATCACGGCGTGGTGGGGCAGCGTCGCTGATCCGACCTGCGCGGGCAAGGTGCCGAC
>CAMAYE010000275.1 GCA_945862135.1 Bordetella parapertussis | reverse complement strand
GTCTCCAGCACCGCGACCACAGTCGTCTACTCCCGCAACGGCCGCGCCCATCCTGAAATCACCAAAATCGCGGTCATCGTCATCCTGCTGGCCAACCTCGTCGTGATGGTGCGGTTGATGCTGGTAACTGCAGTCGTCTCCATCGATGTGCTGCCCCGTCTCGCCCCGGTTCTGTGCACTGGTCTTCTGTTGGGCCTCATCGGCACGTTCAGTGTCTGGCGACGCTGGAACACTACAACCGGGACACCCTTGCCGGATATCAGCAATCCGACGGAGTTGCGCACCGCGCTGGGTTTCGGCGCCCTCTACGCGATCGTGCTGTTGCTGGCAGCGTGGCTTTCCGATATTGCCGGCACCCGCGGACTGTATATCGTGGCACTGGCTTCAGGCCTGACCGATGTCGATGCCATCACTTTGTCGTCGCTAAGGCTTCACGAATTGGGCACCCTTTCAAGCGCCGAGGCCGTCACCGCCATCAGCATCGCTCTGCTGTCCAATATTGCATTCAAGCTTGGTATCGTGTTCACAATCGGCGGATCCGCGCTAGGTTGGCCGGTATTGCGGAGCATGCTTCTCGTCGTTGCCGGTATCGGTGGCGCACTCATCCTTGTTTGATGTCGCCGCAAAGCATCACCACCCCTGCAACCTTGGCAAAACACGATGACTAACATCATTACCCGGCCGGTCGATGCCGCGGTCACGGCACGGCTTGTAGCCGCAGGCATGCCTCCATTTCTGGCACGAATTTACGCCGCACGGGGCATCAGCGAACAGGCCCAACTCGACGCCGACCTGAAACGGCTGATACCGCCAGAGCGTCTGCTTAACGTCGACGCCATGGCTAAACTGCTCGCCGATGCACTGGCTACGCGAAAGAAACTGCTGATCGTCGCAGACTATGACGCTGACGGTGCGACGGCCTGTGCAGTCGGCTTGCGTGCGCTTCGTGGATTCGGCGCCGATGTCGACTATCTGGTACCCAATCGTTTCGAATACGGTTATGGCCTGACACCGGAAATCGTCCGCCTCGCTGCTGAACAGAAAAAACCCGACATATTGATCACCGTCGACAACGGCATCGCCAGCATCGACGGTGTCGCCGAAGCCAATCAGCTTGGCATGAAGGTTCTGATCACCGATCATCACCTCCCTGGCGATACGCTGCCGGACGCCTGGTGCATCATCAATCCCAACCAGCCCGACTGTGAATTTCCGAGTAAAAGCCTGGCTGGCGTCGGCGTGATGTTCTATTTGATGCTGGCGTTGCGTGCGGAACTGCGCAGCCGTGGCACTTATACCGAAAATCCGGAACCCAATCTCGGCGCCCTGCTCGACCTTGTAGCTCTGGGTACCGTCGCCGACGTCGTGCGCCTGGACGACAACAACCGGCTACTGGTCCAGCACGGGCTGCAGCGCATGCGCTCAGGCCGCGCACACGCCGGCATCACGGCACTGTTCAATGCCGCAGGGCGCGACGTACGCCGCGCTGCAGCCTACGATCTGGGCTTCGTCGCCGGGCCGCGGCTCAATGCCGCTGGACGACTCACCGATATGTCGTTGGGCATTGAATGCCTGACCACCGATGATCCCATCCGAGCCGCAGACATCGCCCGCCAGCTCGACCAACTGAACCGCCAGCGCCGCGACATTGAAGCCGGCATGCAGGAATCTGCGCTGGCCTCCGTCGAGGACGTTGAACCGGGTTACACGCTGAGTCTTTATGATCCGCAATGGCATCAGGGTGTGATCGGCATCCTCGCCTCGCGCCTGCGAGAACGTTTTCACCGACCGACATTCGCCTTTGCCGTCGCAGGGAATGGCGAACTGAAAGGTTCTGGACGTTCGATCAATGCGCTGCATCTGCGCGATGCACTGGATCTCGTATCCAAACGCCACCCGGACCTGATCCTTCGTTTTGGCGGTCATGCGGCGGCGGCTGGGCTATCACTGAGCGAACACGCATTCGATAAATTCAAGATCGCGTTCGAATCAGTAGCCCGCGAACTGCTGACGCCGGCAGACCTTGACCGCGAATGGATCACCGATGGTTCCTTGCCGCCGGAAGAAATGACGCTGGCCAACGCCTCGGCGCTGGCTGATGCGGTGTGGGGACAGGGTTTTCCCGAGCCGCGGTTTTATGATCGTTTCGAAGTCGCGTCGCAGCGTATTGTCGGGGAACGCCATCTAAAACTGCGTCTTCGCCGCGGCAAGGCGCTGATTGACGCCATGCTGTTCGGCCACGCCGATCCGCTGCCGAATGCGATTGCCGCCACCTACCGGCTGTCAGCAAACCACTATAACGGCGCCGTCACACTGCAACTGCTCCTCGAGCACTGGCACGCCGACAACTAATCGGCTTCGCTACTGCGGCTTAATGCCCGCACTGCTGACGACCTTCCCCAATATCTCGTAACATATTGATTAAATTATTTTTTTAATTCAAAGGCAATGTGTAATCCAAGGTGCGCAAATGCCCGGACAACCGGCACTGCCACAACTGCTGCGGTAAAATCGGCGTTTTTCGCGGAAAACCCCATGGAAGCCGAACGCCTCAACGCCATCGCCAATCGCCTGCAGGATCTCCAGGAGCGTACTGAGGGGTTGCGGAGGTATCTTTGACTACGATACCAAGACCCGTCGTCTCGAAGAACTGGTAAAACTCAGCGAAGATCCGGCGCTGTGGAGTGACGCTGCGCGGGCCCAGGAAGTCGGCCGCGAACGCAAAACCCTCGAAGGCATTGTCGTCACGTTGCGCGACCTCGATCGCGACCTGACCGATGCGCGCGAACTGCTTGAAATGGGCCGCGCCGAAAATGATGACGACACGCTGATCGCCGTCGAAACCGACACCGCCAAACTGTCGGGCATCGTCGAGGACATGGAATTCCGCCGCATGTTCTCGCAGCAGATGGACCCCAACAACTGCTTTCTCGACATCCAGTCCGGCTCGGGCGGCACCGAGGCGCAGGACTGGGCCTCGATTCTGGAACGCATGTACCTGCGTTATTGCGAGAAAAAGAAATTCAAAGTCGAAGTCCTTGAGGAATCCGAAGGGGACGTCGCCGGCATCAAAAGTGCATCGCTGAAAATCTCCGGCGACTACGCCTTCGGTCACCTGCGCACCGAAACCGGCGTACACCGGCTGGTGCGCAAGTCGCCGTTCGATTCCAACAACCGCCGGCATACCTCGTTTGCCAGCGTGTTTATTTACCCCGAAGTCGACGACTCGATCGAAATCGACATCAATCCGGCGGACCTGCGTGTGGATACCTAGCGCGCGTCCGGCGCCGGCGGCCAGCACATCAACAAGACCGACTCAGCGGTGCGCATCACCCACATCCCCACCGGCATCGTCGTGCAGTGCCAGAACGACCGCTCGCAGCACCGCAACCGTGCCGAAGCCAATGCAATGCTCAAATCCAAGCTCTATGAACTGGAGCTGCGCAAACGCAATGAGCAGAAGCAGGCCATGGAAGACGCCAAGACCGACATCGGCTGGGGTCACCAGCTCCGCTCCTATGTGCTCGACCAGTCGCGACTCAAGGATCTGCGCACCAACGAAGAAATCGGCAATACCCAGGGCGTGCTCGACGGCGACCTCGACGTATTCATTACCGCCAGCCTCAAATCAGGACTCTAATCATGACC
>CAMAYE010000274.1 GCA_945862135.1 Bordetella parapertussis | reverse complement strand
TGTTTTTTTCCATTTCCTGCATGTACAGGTTCTTGCCCTTGAAAAAGGTATCGGCGTATTTGTAGGCTTGGTGCAACTTCTCATCCAGCCGCGTCATTGCGTTCAAGTAGAAGGCCGGGGTCTTGCGCAGCAGATCCTTGCCCGACTTGTAGATCACGACAATCTTGCCGTCAGGCATTTTGCGGCGTGCCAGCCCGCCGATCAGGAATTCCGGATACAGGCGATCGTGGCACTTCTCCAGATAACAGCGATCCGACATCTGGCCGATGATGTCGGCTGATCCGAGGATCTCGCCGACGCGGCGCAGCACCTTGTTCTTCATGCGGATTTTCGTGGCGTCGCGCTCATAGCCGGTAAAGTGAATCATGATCGCGGCATCGGCGGCATATTTTTTCAATCCGATGCGCGGCAGATAGACACGCAGAAAACGCGAGCCGCGGGCCACATGGGTCAGCGTGTATTCGGCGCCGTATTTATGCCGGTGATCGCTGCGCCGGCGCAGATAGCCGACATCATGAAACAGTGCGGTAATGACTCCGACGCAGAAATATTCAGGGGTCAAAGGTCCGGACTTTTGCGCGCTGCGCTGATAACCGTCCAGCAGCCGCACCATGGCCAGCGTTACATCGAGGACGTGCTGAATGTCGTGATAGTCGGTATCGCAGGGATGGTAATCCGGGTGTTTGCCCTTGTACATCCGCGAAAACTCGGCAAAGGCCAGTCGCATCGGCTTGGCATCGCCGCGCGAAAACAGTGCACGAAAAATGCGTACCGCTTCCGCACACACCTCGTCAGGATCGGTCGTGCGTATCTTGTTGGTAATGTCGAAGTCGCTGCGCCGCACGTCTTGCCGTTTCGGTAAATGGTGGCCCTGAACAGTTATCGGCATCGTCCGGGAGAAATCACTCCCAGGAAGAGCTGCATTCGCTGTTTTTTTCATCGGGCAGTGGTCGAATAGAGTTCAGATTATAAGGATTCCAGCCAATGTGGAATAAGGTAAATAGCCACATTTAAAGGAGTTTGTTGAATCGAACAGAACCCTTCTTGATTTTATGGGATAACCCTACCAAGCCGTTCAGGACAAACCGGCTATTTCCTGCCTGGGGAATATTCCCGGACTAACCCGATTCAGCATCCGGCCAGCATCCCGTTCAGCAGCACGCCTCTTACCCCCTCCTCAAACCCCTGATATCACAACGATTTATGCGTGCCGTCACAAAATGGCGGATTCTTCGTCCGCTTGCAACCGCAAAGCCATTTCTTTCCGGCTTCGGCCACCTTGAATTTAAGGGGTACAAACACCGAACCCTTGTGCGAACCGTCACAAAAAGGCTGTTTTTTCGATTGACCGCAGGCGCACCACCAGTAATCACCGGGCGCGAGTTCCAGCGCATAGGGGGCCTGTTGCGGGCAGGCGGGCTCGGCCATGGCGATGCTCCGTGATCAATAATGCGGTTCAGCTTCCGCGCAATCTGCAGCAGCGTCAAGCGCAAGGTAAGATCACAGCCACCCCACTTTGACCGATCCGCACAATCCATGCGACTGTTGCTCTGCCTTGCCGTCCTGCTGACCACGCTCAACGTGCTGGCGCAGCCGGCGCGCACCATCGACATCCCGACCCGCCCCGGCGTCACGCAGCGTTTCCTGATCATTGCACCCGACAAACCCAGGGCTGCAGTCATCCTTTTTGCCGGCGGCGATGGCGGCCTGACACTGGAGGCGGACGGCCGCATCCCCAAACTCGCAGGCAACTTTCTCGTGCGATCACGCCAGCTGTTTGCGGATCAGGGGCTGACCACCGTCGTCATCGATGCGCCTTCGGACAAACAGTCCTACCCTTACCTCTCTGGCAACCGGCAAACGCCTGAACACGTGGCCGACGTCAAAGCCTTGATCGCGTGGCTGCGTGAACAGGCGAAGATTCCCGTGTGGCTGGTCGGCACCAGCCGCGGCACCCAGTCCGCCGGATTTATTGCCACGCAACTGCCGCCGGCAGAAGGCGGGCCCGACGGCATTGTGCTGACGGCTTCGGTGCTGCGCGATTCCCGGTCACGGGCGGTTCCTGAAATGGCGCTGGCCCTTGTGCGCATCCCCGTCCTCGTCGCACACCACAGACAGGACAGCTGCAGGGTGTGCCTGTTCTCGGATGTGCCGCTGCTGATGGACAGGCTCACTGCCACGCCACGCAAGGAACTCATGGCTTTTGACGGGGGCATTTCCGTCGGCAACCCCTGTGAGGCCCGCGCCCATCACGGCTTCAACGGCATTGAGCGCGAAGTCGTCGAACGCATCGCCGGCTGGATCACCGCACAGTAACGCCAGACTCGGTATTCACAGGGCGTCGGCTGCATGACGTCGTTTATAATCGCCGCTCATTTTTGCTGCGGAATTCCCCATGCATCTCGTCATCCAAGGCGCTGAAATCGAAACGCGCGACCTCAAGGAACTGGCCAAACTCGCCAGCGCGTCCGCCATTGAACGTTTGTCGGCAAACGCCTTCAGGCTCTGCAATGCGCAACCGGCAGCAGGCATTGCCGAGCATTGCGCTACGGCGGAACTCGACCATGGATTCGTGCCTGAGGGTCGCAAACTTACGGATTTCCGCCTGCTGGTCATGGACATGGATTCGACGCTGATCACCATGGAGACCATCGACGAACTCGCCGACATGGTCAACATCAAGGCAGAAGTCGCGGCGATCACCGAACGCGCAATGCGCGGCGAAATCGAATATGACCAGAGCCTGCGCGAACGGCTGGCGCTCTTGAAGGGCCTCGATGAATCAGCGTTGCAGCAGGTCTACGACGAACGGCTGAAATTTTCACCCGGCGCGGAGCGCATGCTGGAAAAGGCGCGTGCGGCAGGCATCAAAACGCTGCTGGTGTCCGGGGGCTTTACCTATATGACCGATCGTTTGAAAAGCCGCGTGAAACTCGACTACACGCACTCGAACGTTCTGGAAATCATCAACGGCAAATTGACCGGCAAGGTCATCGGCGAAATCGTCAATGCAGACGCCAAACTTGCCGCAATGCGAAAGGTCGCCGCCGAAATCGGTGCCTCAAAAGAACAGATCGCCGGTGTCGGCGACGGTGCGAACGACCTCAAGTTCATGGCGGAATGCGGCGTCAGCTTCGCCTATCGGGCGAAGCCGGTGGTACGGGAGAAAACCACTTACGCCATCAACCACTCCGGACTGGATGCACTGCTCTGCCTGCTTTCAGCCGAAGCACACTGACATCCGCAAGATTTTTCGAAGCCGCTCCGCACCAGTTACTTCGGAAATTTGTAGAAATCGCGGTTCAGCCAAGCCACGATATCCTCGATTTCCTGCGCAGTGAATTTGGGATTCATGCGATCGTTCCAGCGCTCGGTTTCCTTTTTCAGCGCGGCCAGGGTTTTGACCTTGGCCTTGGGCGGCACGTAAAGCTCGGTGCCGTGGCAGCCGAGGCAGTCCTGATGCAATTTTTCCCCGCGCACCGGATCGCCCGCCGCCAGCGCAGTGGACATGGCGCCGGCCAGCACGCCGCATAACAAGGCCAGTTTCAGCCATCGTTTCATGGTTGGCCCTTTTTCGTTCGGGAAGGGTCAACAACCTGCAAGCCGCGCACCCGTGCGCGCTCTTCCATTGCTTTGACGTGTTCGGCACGCTGCTGCTCACGCT
>CAMAYE010000273.1 GCA_945862135.1 Bordetella parapertussis | reverse complement strand
TGCAGCCAGCCGTCGGGCTCCAGCGTTTTGGCGGTGTTTTTCGGATCCTTGTAATACCCGGTCATCACGTTGTCACCACGGAGCATCAGTTCGCCGGGCGTGCCGCGTGGTTGTTCCTTGCCGGTATTCGGATCGATGACCTTGGCTTCGTTGCCCCAGGCGGTGCCGGGGCTACCGATCTTGCGTTTTGCCGGGTCGTAGGGATTGGTGAAGCAGGGCGCGTTGGTTTCGGTCATGCCGAAGGTTTCAATGATGCCGATGCCGAACTTGTCTTCAAACGCGCGGTGCAGTTCCGGCGGCAGCGGCGCCGAGGCGGAGCGGCAGAACTTGACGCGCGAGACGTCGAGTCCCTTGTCCTTCGGCGTCGGCGCATTCATCAGATAGGCAATGATGGTCGGCACGACGTTGATCCACGTGCATCGGTGCTTGGCGACGAGTTCCCAGTAGTTGCTGACGCTGAAGCGCTGCGGCATCACCACGCTGCCGCCATGCACCAGCGGCGCGACGGTGGTCACGATCTGGCCGTTGATGTGGTACAGCGGCATCGCGCACAACACGCGGTCTTTGGCTGTGAGTTCATGCGCACTGCTGGTGAATTCCCCGCCGGCGCAGACGCTGCGGTTGGATAACACGCAGCCTTTGGGTTTGCCGGTGGTGCCCGAGGTGTACATCAGCAGCGCGTCGTCGGTTTCACTCACGTCGGGCAGCGGCGTATCGGGGAGGTGGGCGTGTTCAAACAGCGTCGTCGCGTCGGGATCAATGGCGATGATGGTGATGCCGTGGTCGATGCCTTCCAGGGCGACTTCGAGACGTTCTGCAAATTCGGCGCTGGTGAAAATGATGCGTGTATCTGAATGCTGCAGAACGTAGCTGAGCTGCGAAGGTTGCGCCAGCAGGTTCAGAGGAGCAACCATGAAGCCGCCGTACATCACGCCGATCAGCAGGCGCGCGGTCTGGTAGCTGTTGTGCAGCATCAATGCGACCTTGTCGCCTTTTTTCAGACCCGCGCCCATCAGGAAATGGGCCAGGTCCTGTGAATTGCGCTGCAACTGCGCGAAGCTCATCGTCGCGCCGGTTTCGGGTGCGATCAGCCAGATGGCGTCCGGTTGTTCGGCGGCGCGGCGGTCTACGTAATGGCGAATGGTGCGCATGGTTAAAGGCTTTTAACCGCCAAGACGCCAAGAGCGCCAAGAGAACCTTTAAACGAAATGCAAAACATGGCAGTCCTCAAGATTTTTGTTCTGATCTTGTTTTTCTTGGCGCTCTTGGCGCCTTGGCGGTAAACGGTTTTCAGGCCCCGTATTTTTTTCGGTAGTCGCCGAAGATGTCGTCCACCGACGGTTCGCGCGGCGGGATCGTGCGCACGATGCGCGTGGTGTTCATGAAGTGACGGTAGTTCAGGTTCTCGGAGAAGCTGTTGCCGCCCCAGGTGCCGCAGCCCATGGTCAGCGAGAACGGCAGGCCGTTGTCGAAGTTACCGCCGTTGGCGATGGCGTGGGCTTGGTTGACGATCACCCGGCACACCGTCATCTCCATTCCAAGTCTTTGAATATGTTCATTATTTTTTGTGTGTATGCCGCAGGAGTGGCCGTCGCCCTGATAGTCGTAGATGGCGCGCAGCGTGGCGAAGGCGTTGTCGAAATCGCGTGCTTTATAGATTGTCATCACCGGTGACAGTTTTTCGCCGGAGAAAGGTGCGGATTTGCCGGTGCCGGTTTCTTCGACCAGCAGGCATTTGGCGTTGACCAGTTCCGGGCGTGTCAGGCCTGCGATGCCGCAGATCTTCGCGACGCTTTGTGCGGTGACGGCGGAAGACAGTTTGCCGCCGGGGAACATCGTTTGCTGCAGCGTGGATTTTTCATCGTCAGTGAGCAGTGCGCCACCAACCTTGGTCAGTGCGGCAATCATCCGGTCGTACACCGCGGCGTGGATGATGACGCTGTTTTCCGATGAGCAGCTGGTGGCGTTGTCGAAAATCTTCGAACGCATGATTTTCTGCGCGGCGTCATCCAGATCAGCGGAGTCATCGACGATCACCGCGACATTGCCCGCGCCGACACCCAGCGCCGGTGTGCCGCTGGAGTAACCCGCGCGTACATTGGCTTGTGATCCGGTGATGACGACGAGGTCGCATTGTTTCATCAGTTCCTGGCTCAGCTCCTTGGTGACCGGATGCGGCAGCGTCAATACCAGATCGGTCGGTACGCCGATGCGCGCAAATTCGGCGTAGATGAATTCGATCAGCTTCGCCGAAGTTGAATACCCCTTGGGCGACGGCGACAGAATCACCGCGTTGCCGCACTTCAGCGCATTGATGATGTTGTTGGCCGGTGTTGCGCCGGGATTGGTGGACGGCACGACAGCGGCGACCACGCCGACCGGGCGGGCGATTTCGGTGAGGCCGAGTTCCGGCAGTTCAGCGAGCACGCCGGTGGAGATCGCGCCCTTGAGGTCGCGCATCAGGCCCAGCGTCTTGCGGTGGTTCTTGTTGATCTTGTCATCGACGCTGCCGAGCCCGGTGTCGCGCACGGCGATTTCGGCGAGCATGCGGTTGCGCGCGGGTTCCATGATCGCCCAGCCGGCGGCGGTGACCAGTTCATCGAGCTGCGCCTGAGAGTACTTCGCAATGGCCGCCTGTGCCTTGCGTGCGCGTTCAACAAGCGCTGCCACGGTGATCGCTGCGGGTGATTGCGCGGATTGCGGATTCAATTCAGCCATGTCGGTTCCCGGTTTGCACCAGTCTGCGGATGTTCTGCGGCCGGTGTCGTGTTGATTTGATGGACATTATAGCCAGCACCGGACCACGGCCGGTTTTGCTGTCCGTGCCGGACAAAAATTGATAGACTCCGGCTTCCGCAAAACGACAAAACCAGTTTATGAAATGGCCGATCAAAAATATTTCAAATTCCAGGGAAAAATCGTTTTCGTCGGTTTCGGTTCCGTAGCGCAGGGTGTACTGCCGCTGCTGCTGCGGCATATCGAGATACCGAAAGAACGCATTTCCATCATTACCGCGCATGAGCGCGGTCGCGCCGAGGCCGAGGCTTTCGGCATCCGCTACGAGATCAATCCGCTGACGCGCACCAACTATCGCGCGATCCTTGATTCCAAGCTGGACAAGGGTGATTTGCTGATCAATCTGTCGGTTGACGTCGCGAGTTCCGCGCTGATTGAGTATTGCTGCGAGAAAGGTGTTCTTTACACCGACTCGTGCATCGAGCCGTGGGCGGGTGGTTATACCGATCCGACGGTGTCGGCGTCGCGGCGTTCGAACTATGGCCAGCGCGAGGAAGTGCTGGAGCTGCGCAAGAAATTTCCCAAAGGGCCGACGGTCATCCCGACGCACGGCGCCAATCCGGGGCTGATTACCCATTGGGTGAAGCAGGGGTTGGTGGATTTGGCGCGGGATATTCTCGGTCGCACGGATATTCCGAAAACCAAGGCGGAGTGGGCGCAACTGGCGATGGAGCTGGGCGTGAAGTCGGTGCACTGTTCCGAGCGCGATACCCAGTACGCATTGCCGCGCAAAAAACCGGGTGAGTTTGTCAACACCTGGTCGGTGGATGGTTTCATCGGTGAAGGTTCGCAGCCTTGCGAGCTGGGCTGGGGTTCGCACGAAAAGCATTTTCCGCCCGAAGGGATGAATCACGAGTACGGCTGCCAGGCGGCGATTTACCTGAATCGTCCCGGCGCTTCGGTGAAGGTGCGCACATGGACG
>CAMAYE010000272.1 GCA_945862135.1 Bordetella parapertussis | reverse complement strand
AGCCTGCTATTGAGTACGCGAGTGATCGAGCTGCGCAGTGCCAGTCATGCAACCGCAGTGCAGCAGGCCACACCTTGGCGCGACCTGAAGGAGGGCATGAGTTATGTCTGGCGCGCACCGCATCTGCGCGCAACCATGATTTTTGCCTTTCTGCTCAATCTCACCGCGTTTCCGCTGTTTACCGGGTTGATGCCTTATGTGGCCAAGGAGGTTTACGGCGCCAACCAGACGACACTGGGCACCATGGTGGCGTCCGCGGCCAGCGGCGCGCTGATCGGTTCGATCATCATGAGCCGCTTTGGCGGCGCTTTTGCGCCGGCCCGTGCGATGCTGATGTTCGGCGCGGCATGGCTGGGCATGCTGCTGCTGTTCGCGCAGACGCGCAGCCCGGCGGAAGGCATTCCGGTACTTTTTATCGCCGGCATCATGCAGACCATGGGTCTGATCCCGATCAGCACGCTGTTGCTGCGTAATTCCGATGAACGTTATCGCGGGCGCATCATGGGTATCCGCATGATGGCGATCTACGGCAATCTGCCGGGATTGCTGCTGGCGGGGCCGCTGATTGCCCATTTTGGCTATGGTGTAATGGCCACGCTTTACAGTCTTTTCGGCTTGCTGTTCACTGCAGCAATCGCCCTGTACTGGCGGAGCCATCTCTGGCAGGCCGGTGCACCGGCGAACCGTCGGTAGAAAAATTAAATAAGTGTAGGATTGCGGGCCGGTTGAGAACGGGTGGAACGGATGTTCCGCCCGTTTTTGTTTGCGTCTAGTGCGCAACCGCCAGTTCATTCCACGACGTGGTGTAACGCGGCGACTTCTGTGCTGTCTGCATACGCCAGGGCTGGCGGATACCGGCCCCGGCGAAGGTCGCGGTATTCGTGCCGTAGATGGCGTTGATACTGTCCATGGCTGCCATCAGACGGGTGGCACGCGGCCGCTCGTAGCCGGAAAAAAGGTCTGCCTGGGTGCTGGCAGCCGGATGCAGCCCGGTGAACATGACTCCAGCCTTTTTGTATTGGTAGCCCGGACGGTAAATGCGTTCGAGGCCGAAGCGGGCGGCAGCACAGAGCCGCCGGGTATCGTCGGTGGCGACGGAAAGCGGTACCAGCATGGCGGGGTTGTACTGGGGGGTGTTGGTGCGGAATTGATTGGTGTGCATGAACACCGTCACATGGGTGCAGGCTGAGCGCTGCGCGCGCAACCGTTCTGCGGCGCGAATGACATAACTCATGACCGCTTCATGGAGATCGCCCAGTGCAGTGACGGGCTGACCGAAACTCCGGCTGGCGAGTATTTGCGCCTTGCGCGGCGCAACCTCTTCCAGTCCGAGGCAGGGCACGCCGTTGAGTTCGGCGACGGTACGTTCCAGCACCACGCTGCAACGTTTGCGGATCAGCGCGGCATTGGCGCGCTGCAGGTCGAGCACTGTGTGTATGCCCATCGAGCGCAACTGCAGCACAAGCTTGCGGCCGACGCCCCAGACTTCGCCCGCATCCAGTTCGCTCATCAGTGCTTCCCGCGTGGATGCAGGCAGCAGGGACCAGTCGAAGACACCGCCGTATTGCTGGCGGGTCTTGGCGACATGATTGGCGAGTTTGGCGAGCGTCTTGGAAGCGCCGATGCCGACGCAGGTCGTGATGCCGAGATACTGTCGGACGCACTGGCGAATTTTTCGGCCGTAATCGGAGGCATCACCGGTCATGCCGCTGAAATCGAGAAAACATTCGTCGATCGAGTAGATTTCCTGTTGCGGCGCGAATTCGCCCAGCAGGGCCATCATGCGCGCGCTCATGTCACCGTAGAGCGCGTAATTGGAACTGAGCCAGACCAGGCGATGACTTTTAACCAGCGGGCGGATTTCAAAAAAAGGCACGCCCATGCGGATGCCCAAGGCCTTCGCTTCGTTGCTGCGGGATACCACGCAGCCATCGTTGTTCGACAGCACGACGACAGGGCGATTTTCGAGTGCCGGATTGAACACCCGCTCGCAGGACACATAGAAGTTGTTGCCGTCAACCAGCGCGATGGCGGATGTCATGGCGTGTGCACCACATGGGCCACCACCCCCCAGATCTGCAGTTCCTGTTCATCACCGATGGTGATGTCCGGATAGGCGGGATTCTCCGCTTTCAAAATGATTTTGCCGTGCCTGCGTTGCAGGCGCTTGACCGTGAGCTCACCGTTGATTGCGGCCACGATGACACGGCCTGACGCGGGCTCCAGGGAACGGTCAACAATCAGCAGGTCGCCGTGGTGGATGCCCGCACCGGTCCTGGAATCACCTTTGACCCGCAGAAAAAAAGTGGCTTCCGGATGCAGCACCAGGTATTCGCTCAGATCCAGGCGCTGGTCGATGTGATCGGTTGCGGGGGAGGGAAAGCCGGCAGCGACGCGTCCTGCGCACAAGGGCAATAGCAGGCGCGGTGGTGCTGAGGCGGGTTCGGCGATGCGGGGGGTGACAGGCTTCATAACTGTAATTATATACAGTTACCGCAGGCCATTTGTCGTCAGGTATCATGACCTGACGGTCTCTGGTTTGTGGTTTCAGAAGTCCGCGCTGGGGCGGCGCCTGAAAGCGAAGGGCGGTCAGGCAATCCGCTTTCAGGCGGCGGCTTTCCCGGCATCGAAGCATGGTCTGCGGTCGCGCATGTTAAGATTTTCCTGACATGGGAAGACATATTGCCTGCCTGACTTTTGATTTCGACGCGCTCTCGGGCTGGATCGCCCGCGGTATGACGTCACCGTCGCCGATTTCGCGCGGCGAGTTTGGCCCTAATGTCGCACTTCCGCGCATTCTCTCCCTGCTGAAGACGTACGATATCCCGGCATCTTGGTACATACCGGGCCATACGCTGGCGACCTATCCGGAGCAGTGCCGGCAGATTTTCGATGCCGGACATGAAATCGGTCATCATGGCTGGACGCATCGTCCGCCGGCGAGCCTGACGCGCGATGAAGAGGCCTCCGAACTCGTGCGCGCAAACGATCTGATCCGCGGGTTGACCGGGCAGGGTGCGCGCGGTTACCGCTCGCCGTCCTGGGACCTGTCCGCACACTCGGTCGATCTGCTGCTTGAGCACGGATTCGCTTACGACAGCAGCATGATGGGTGACGACTACACGCCTTACCGGGTGCGCAAGGGGGATGTGATCAAGCTGGAGCAGCCGGCGGTGTTCGGTCCGGAATCCCGGCTGATCGAAATGCCGATCAGCTGGTCACTGGATGACTATCCGCATTTCGAATTCATCCGCACGCCCGATTGGGTGCTCCCCGGCAATATGAACGCCGGGCTTGTGCTGGAAAACTGGGTCAACGATTTTGTCTATCTGCGCGACCACCTCGACTGGGGCGTCATCACCTACACCTTTCACCCCTTTGTCATCGGCCGCGGGCACCGCATGCTGGTGCTGGAAAAGCTGATCCGCACGCTGAAGGACGGGGGTGCGGTGTTCATGAAGCTCGAGGACGCGGCCGCTGAATATGCGCAGCGCGCGCACTTCCAGCAGCGCTGAGGGAAGAGGCGCGGCTGGAAGTCATAACTTTTTGTTTTATTTCATTTTTTCTTTTTGGTTGGCTTGCGCTTTGCTGCTGCGCTCTTGCGTTTGGCTGAAGCCAAAGCCGGTTTGCGTGTTTTCTTCGCAGCGCCTGCGGCTGATTTTCCCGCGCCGACTTTTACCGGCTTGCCGCTGCGGGCTGACTCCAAGATGGATTCGAGCACGG
>CAMAYE010000271.1 GCA_945862135.1 Bordetella parapertussis | reverse complement strand
GGCTTCCTCGGCAGCGGTAAAACCACGCTGATCAACAAGCTGTTGAAGCGGCCCGATATGAATCGGGTCGCTGTCATCGTCAACGAGTTCGGCGAGCAGGCCATCGACAACGATCTGGTCGAAGTCTCGTCCGAACAGATGATGCTGCTTAACAACGGCTGCCTGTGCTGCGTGCTGCGGGGCGACCTGCAGGAGACGCTGCGCGACCTGTTCGTCAAACGCCGCAACGGCGACATCATCGACTTTACGCGTGTGGTGATCGAGACCACGGGGCTCGCCGATCCTGCGCCGGTGATGCAGACATTGATGACGGATGACATGCTGCTGGCGAATTATCGTCTCGATTGCGTTGTCACGCTTGCCGATGCCGTCAACGGCATTGAACAACTCGATACCATGCAGGAGCCGGTGAAGCAGGCGGCGCTGGCCGACCGCATCGTCATCACCAAATCGGATATTGCGGGAGAAGAGGCGACTGCAAAACTGGAAGCCCGGCTGCGTGCGCTGAATCCGCAAGCGCCGATCAAGCGCGCCGTCAATGGCGAAATCGATCTGGAGTTCCTGATCAACGTCGGTCTGCGCAACGTCAAGGGCAAGCTGGAAGACATTGAGCGCTGGATGGGCGAACCTGACGAGCATGGCGACCATCACCGCCATGACGAGAAGGTGAAGTCCTTTTGCCTGCGTTTTACCGAGCCGATGACCTGGAATTCGTTCTCGCAGACCATGGAAGTGTTATCCGCGTTGCGCGGTTCCGACATGCTGCGGGTCAAGGGCCTGATCAATGTGGCTGGTCACAAGGGGCCAATGGTGATCCAGGGCGTGCAGCATCTGTTCCATCCGCCAGTGGAGCTGAATGAATGGCCCAGTGCGGATCATTCGACTCGCATTGTGTTCATCACCCGCAATATTCCGCGGGAAACGGTCGCAAACCTGTTTTCGGCGATCGGGGCGGTAACGGCAACAGCCTGACTTCCCGTTTTTGGCAGTCAATCTGAAAGCCCGCAGAGATGCGGGCTTTTCTTATTTTTGCATCAGCGGGTCGTTCTGGCGTTGTTCAGTCGGATTAATCCCAATGGTGCCACCGCACTTCTGCCGAATGGTGTATCGCAAGATGCGGGTTCAAAGGGTCGGGGGGCAGGTCTGACGGACTCTCCTTACCACGCAATGGTACAACCATGCTGGTCAATAAAAGTGCCGTTGTCTGACTGATCCAGGCGATCGATCACGGCCAGCAGCTTTCCCGCAGAGACTTCGGGTGTTTGAACTTCCAATCCATTCTTGGTGAATTGTCGGGTTAGTGATGTATCCACCGTGCCCGGGTGCAAGGCAACACAGAGGGCCGCCGGATTGCTGCGCCGCAGTTCGATGGCGGCAGTACGGACCAGTTGATTCAAGGCCGCTTTGGAAGCGCGGTAGCTGTACCAGCCTCCCAACTGGTTATCACCGATACTGCCGACCCGCGCGGAAAGCGTGGCGAATACACTTTTGCCATTCCGCGACAGCAGTGGCAGGAAATGTTTCATCAGCAGAGCGGGGCCAATGGCGTTGATCTGGAAAGCACGGGCCATTGCGGCGGGGTCGAGTTGCCGCCAGCTTTTTTCAACGGAACAGCCCTCGGCTGCAAGAGCGCCGGTTGCATCGATGATGGTGTGAAAGGTTTGCCCATTCTTCGACACTTCCAAGGCTGCGGCCGCAATGCTTTTTTCGTCGGTCAGATCGAAACTGAGCGGACCGCTGCGACTGAATGCGAGGACTGCGACGTAACGGGAGTCACGGCTTAGTGCGTTTACGAGTGCACTGCCAATGCCGCCGCTGGCGCCAAATACGACGGCGCTAGCGCTGGATGTGGGGGTTTGGCTGGTCATGAAATAGGGTTGACTACTGTTTTGTCCAGGAAACAACGAACAATATTACGCTGGAGTCATGGATTTGACGCGTATTGGCCATTCAGAACCAGTACAGTAATGAGTCAATTCAGGATAAATCAATATGAGCCTCGTAAAAGAAGAGCAAGACACGATTGCGGCAAGGTCTTTCAGCGACACGGCAGTCCGTTATCCGATTGGCGTCGCAGCCCGACTGACCGGGATACAGGTCGAAACGTTGCGGGTATGGGAGCGGCGGTACAGTGTGATCGGCCCACAGGTCAGCGCGACCGGGCGACGCCTGTATGCCGCAGCGGATCTCGAGCGCTTGCGTTTGATCAAGCAACTCGTGGATGGCGGACATCCAATCAGTTCTGTCGCTTCGGTATCTTCGGACAAACTGCGTGAGCTGCGCAATATATCGGTGGACCGTGTTGGTGCAAAAGGCGATGAAAGCGCGTCGGGCATACGTCTGCGCGCTGTTCTGGTCGGCGAAGCACAACGCTCCGGTCGAGGGCGTGGTCTGGTGGTAACGGGCGCATGTGCGGACATCGAGCGGGCCGCATCCCAGTTTCGCGGGGTTGAGGCCGATGTCGTCATTGTCGAATTGCCTTCCTTGCTCGATCTGGATGTCGATGAAATCGATGCTGTCAAAGCTGCGGTCGGTGCGCGGCTGGTGGTCGTGCTATACCGGTTTGGTGCAAGTTCCACGGTTCGAAAAATCCGCAAAGCAGGGCACGTTGCAGCGCATGCGGCGGTTGATGAGTTTGGTCTGAGGGCGCTTTGCCGCACGGCTCTGCAGCCAACTGTGCCGGCCTATCTGCCTGAGGAGGCCGGGCAGCGTCTTGACAATGCCACGCTGGAGATGCTGGCGCAGGCCACTACCACGATCGAGTGCGAGTGCCCGAAACATCTGGTCGAGTTGATCCGGTCTCTGTCCAGTTTCGAGACTTACAGCGAACAATGCAGCGTGCGCAGTGAACTGGATGCGACCTTGCATCACGACCTGCAGCAAACGGCAGGGCGCGCACGAATGCTTCTGGAGCAGGCGCTGCTGCGCCTGGCAATGCTCGAAGGTTTGCCGTTGCCGGAATCCCGTGGATGAAACCGGCATGGGTTTTCGGTCTCGCCGGACTGATTCCGTTTTTCGGGCTGGCGGGGACGGTTATGGTCGGTCCCGAACAATTGCGGACAGCGGCGCAGTTGCTCCTCACGCAGTATGGTGCACTGATCCTGAGTTTTGTGGGTGCCTTGCACTGGGGGTATGCAGTGCAGCGTGACGTAAGGGGCGTAGAAGCCTGGGCACTTTACGGTTACAGCGTGTTGCCTGCATTGTGGGCCTTTCTGGCGCTGCAATTCACCATGTTCACTTCGATGCAGATGCTGGCGGCGGGACTGATCGGATGTCTTTTCGTGGATAAGCTGTTCAGCAAGTGCACGCCCTTGCCGATATGGTTTTTTCGGCTGCGCCTGATTCTGACGACGGGAGGCAGCGTTTCATTGCTGCTGGCGAGTGTGATCTGATGTCGATGCAAACCGACAGCGGCGGCAGGCTGCACCATATCGCGATCGTGGTCAGTGACATTGCGCAGGCGGTTGCGTGGTATCGGAACAACCTCGCAGCGGAAGTGATTTATCAGGATGAATCCTGGGGCATGCTGCGCTTCGACAATATTGATCTTGCACTGGTATTGCCGGGTAAACACCCTCCTCATCTGGCGGTGGAACGTTCTGATGCCGCTTCTTATGGCCCTCTGACCCGTCACCGGGATGGTTCGGAGTCGGTTTATGTCAAAGATCCGTTTGGCAACGTCATTGAGGTGATGCAAAGCCGCTGCTGAAGCATGCGGTGCTGGATT
>CAMAYE010000270.1 GCA_945862135.1 Bordetella parapertussis | reverse complement strand
TAAGGCTTGAGGATGATGCCCTGGCCGATTTCGGGAATCGCGGTTTTCTCGGTGGAGACTTCCCAGAACTGCCCCTTGAGGTTGTACGGCGGCTCGGATTCCCAGATCTTCAGCACCATGTTGATGCCTTCGATGAACATCGCCGTGCGGTCCTTGCCGAAATTGCCGAAGACTTCAGCGTCCGACATCAGGCCGCCGGGGCTGATGCCCATCATGAAGCGGCCTTCGCACAGGTGATCCATCATCGCCACCTGGGCGGCGATGGCGGCGGGGTGCGAGTTGGGGATGTTGATGGTGCCGGTGCCCAGCTTGATGCGTTTGGTGACGGGAATGAGACTCGCCAGAAAAGTCATGCAATGCGTGACCGTCTCGGCGGTGTCGGTGACATGCTCGCCGACATAGGCTTCATCGAAGCCGAGCTGGTCTGCGAGGATGATGGCCTCTCGATCCTCGCGCAGCGACTGGATGTAGTTCTTGCCGGGAGGGTGCAGCGGCATCATGAAGGAGGCGAGTCTCATACCGGGGTCTTTCTTGCGTAAATGGTTGATCGATTGCTGCTGAGTCTTTTATTCGGTCTGGATGTTGTTGTCCTTGATCGCCTTGGCGAAGCGATCGGTTTCGCTCTTCACGAAGTTGCGGAAATCATCCGGGCTCTTGCTGGTGATCGCCGCGACACCGCCATCGCCGAGTTTCTTGAGAACGGCTGCATCCTTCATCGAGGCCGTGCCGACCTTGTACAGCGTGTTGACGACATTGGCCGGCGTGCCCTTGGGCACGAAAATTCCCTGCCAGGAACCCACAACCATGTCGAAGCCCTGTTCACGCATGGTCGGCGCTTCGGGCATGGCGGGGCTGCGTTCCGGCGCGATGATGCCGAGCATGCGCAGGCGTCCTTGTTTGGCAAAATTCACCGTTGAGCTGAAGGTGGCCATCAGCCACTGCACTTCATTGCCGAGCAGGCCGATGGTTGCAGGACCGGCGCCGCCCTTGTACGGGATTTGGGTGGCCTTGGTTCCGGAGAGATTGAGGAACATCAGCGCTTCCAGCGTGTTCGCGCTGCTCGGTGCCGCTGCACCGTAGTTCAGCTTGCCGGGATTGGCCTTCATGTGAGCGACCAGCTCCTTGACGGTTTTCGCGGGCACCGAGGGATGTGAAACCAGACTGCCCGGAACATCAACCACCTGGGTGATCGGGATCAGGTCGTTCAGCGGCTTGTATTTGAACTTGGTGTAGAACACCGGGTTGATGCCCATCGTGCCGACGTTGCCGAGCAGGAAGGTGTGGCCGTCGGGCGTCGCAGTTGCCGCTGTTTCGACACCGATGTTGCCGGATGCGCCGGGACGGTTGTCGATGACGACCTGTTGTTTAAGCATGTCGGCCATTGCGGGCTGGATGATGCGGCCGACAAAGTCAGAAGCGCCGCCGGGCGCAAACGGCACGATCATGCGCACGGGGCGATTGGGGTAGTTATCCGCGCTGAGGGCGGCGCCACAAGCGAACATCGACAGCGCAGTGGCCATAACCGTATTGACCAGAACGGAAGGTTTGCTGTGAAACATGGTGATCTCCTTTGGTGTTTGTTATATATAAATACTTGTTTTTATTATACTTTTTCATCACCCGGGGCGATGGGCAGCTGAACCGGACGCTTCAGTTTAGCTGACAGATCAATGGCTTTGGTCAGCATCAGTCGATTATGGCCTTCAGCCGCCGTGGCGTGTTGCGTCGGTACGCCCAGCGAGACCCGGTTCAACCATGAATTGGTTTCTTCGCGCATCGGTCCGCGCAACTCGCCGAGTGCCATGTCGCCGACCGGGTAACTGGTCAGGAAGTCGACGTGGCGGCGTTTGTCCGGTGCGTAACCTTCGCTCTGGATCAGGTTGGTTGCCAGCACGATGTCGCGGTGGGTGTCGTCGATGGTCAATACACCTTCGGTGCCGACCGCACCGACTTCAAGGCTGTAGACCGCACCCGGCCAGACTTCAGGCAGCGCCCAGGAAATCACGCCGTGGTAAATCGCGCCGTCGTCAAAGCTGATGGTGTATCCGGTGCCGTCGACACCCTGCCAGGTGGGGCCCAGCGCCTTGTTCACCGAACGGGCATAAACCTCGACCGGCTTTTTCGATTCCATCAGCCACATCACGATGTCCAGCGCGTGAGTGCCGGAGATCACCATCGGTGTCACTTCGGAACGGTTGTCGCTGCGTTTGTAGTTGTCGATGGCGACGAGACGGTTCATGAATGCGCGAGACGTCACCATGGTCACGTCGCCGAGCGAACCGGTGCGCACTTTTTCCTTGGCGACCAGCCAGCGGCGGCGGAAGCGCTGGGTGTAACCGATCACTGCATCGACGCCGGATTTTTCAATCGCGGCGAGGGTCTGTGCCGATTCACCGAGGTCGGTGGCCAGCGGCTTTTCGATCAGCATGGGCAACTTGCGTTCTGCGGCAAAAATTACCGGATCGACATGCAGATGTTCATCGGTGCAAACCGCCACGGCATTGACTTCCGGGCGAGCCAGCAGCTCCTTGTAATCGGTGGTGACAAAATCGCCGCCGCATTTTTCACGGACGATTTCTCCGCGTTCGGGATTGATTTCGGCAATACCGATCCAGCCCACCGAGGGGTGACGCGCAGCGAGTTCGGCGCGGATCAGGCCGACACGGCCGGCGCCGATGATGGCGAGGCCGATTTTTTTCAGGTCTTTTTTCATTGAAGAATCCAGTTGAAAAACAAGTTCAAAAGCGTTTTGCCACAGAGGGCACAGAGAGCACAGAGGAAAACCAATAAATCAACAAGCTTGATTTTCCCGTAGTGCAAAGGGTTTGAAGTTCTCTGTGTCCTCTGTGACCTCTGTGGCTAAAAAGGTTTTGGGTTGCTTTACCGCCCACCCGCCGCAGCCAGAGGACGTGATTCCGGCAGCGGCAGCATCACCGGCTCGTTGCGTTCGGCGGAAAGGTCGGCGGCCATGTAAACCTCCATCACGTTTCGCGCCTGTTCTGCGGTGACCAGTACCGGACGGTCGCAGCACACCGCTTCGATGAAGTGTACGGTTTCGGCGTGCATCGGACCGGCAAAAGCGTGGTCGACACGCTCGCCCGGCATCGAGGACATCGGCATTTGCATGCCGCTTTTCATGGTGTTGAGCATGACGTCGCGGTGGGTGTCATCCACGAGCAGCGCGCCGTCGGTGCCGATCATCTCGATCCAGGTCGAGCAGGCATTCGGATAACCCGGCGGCAGGCTCCAGCCGGCGCCGATGACAAAGGACATACCGCTGTCCATGGTCACGGTGATCCACTGTGTGTCCGGCACTTCGGCGCCGCTGTTGGCTTTCATCACGCCGAAGTTGAGCTGTGAGTAAACGCGGATCGGTTTGGCCGGCGCCAGGCACCACAGGATGAAGTCGAGATCATGCGTCGCTTCCATCGCCGCGGGCGAGAGTTTGCTGCGGCCGGTGATCTTGGCGCCGAGGCTGCGCTGGATGTGGCGTGACACCATCGCGCTGACCGGCTTGCCGATGGCGCCGGTGTCGATGCATTTCTTGACGTAGGCGTATTTCGGATTGAAGCGCTGCGAGTAGCCGATGGTGAATTTGACGTTCTTGCGTTTGGCAATGGCGATCAGTTCGTCGGCTTCGTGCAGTTCGACGGCGATGGGTTTTTCCATGAATACATGGAGACCGGCTTCAAGGCAGTCACGCGCCATCGGGAAATGCAGTTTTTCCGGAGTCGCCGAAATCATCACGGCATCGAGGTCTTTGACTTCGAGCAGCTTGTGATAGTCGTCGGTGGCCGTCTTTGCGTT
>CAMAYE010000269.1 GCA_945862135.1 Bordetella parapertussis | reverse complement strand
CCCCCCCCCCCCCGACGCTGCAGACTTTGCTGGCCGGCTGAGCGCCGGCGCGGCCGTCAGATTGTCAGGCCGCCGTTGACTTCAATGACAGCGCCGTTGATGTAGCTGGCTTCGTCGGAGGCCAGGAAGGCAAAGGTGTTGGCGATTTCTTCCGGTTTACCCAGTCGGCCCATCGGGACCCGCTCTTCCAGTGCGTGAATGACTTTCTCGGGCACTGTGCTGATGATCGGGGTCGAGATGAAACCCGGACATACCGCATTGGAGCGAATGCCCTTGCGACCGAGCTCACGCGCCCAAGTCTTGGCCATGCCGATGACGCCGAACTTGGCGGCAGCATAGTTGGTCTGGCCGAAATTACCGTAGAGGCCGACAATGGATGAGGCATTGAGGATCACGCCCGATTGCTGCTCCAGCATCTTGTTGACGACCGCTTTGGTGCAGTTGTAGACACCCTTCAGATTGATGTCGATGACCCGGTCGAACTGCTCTTCGGTCATATTTTTGAGTTGCGCATCGGCTACGATGCCCGCGTTGTTGACCAGGCAATCAATTCGTCCCCATTTGTCCACCGTGGTCTTGACCAAGGCTTCCAGGGATTTCATGTCTCGTACGTCGGCAATCTGGCCGATGGCGTCGCCGCCCACCGCTTTGCACTGCTGGACTGTCTCATCAATCCATTCCTGATTGATATCGCAGACCATGACTTTCGCGCCTTCGCGGGCGAATTTAATCGCGGTGGCCTGTCCAATACCCCGTCCGGCGCCAGTGATGATGGCTACCTTGTCTTTGAGTCGCATGCTTCGCCCCTTGTTATGGTTACTGCACTAAATTACGGCAGTTGCAGTGCACAATTTAGCCCATTTTGGCGCATCGCACAACGGACGCAGAGTATCGAATTAAAGTATTGATTATAAAGGAGTAAATGTTTATCTGGCCATCTGGATAAAAGCGCTATATCGCAGTGCATGAATCATCAACAGAGAATCGCTAAGATACTGTTTACATTGATATATTTACAGAAGTTCCAACGGTGATTCGTTCGAATAATTCGACAATATCCGTATTCCGCATGCGGATACAGCCTATGGAACCCGGTTGCCCCATTTGCACCGTTTCAGGGCTGCCATGAATATAGATATAGCGGCGCATCGTATCGACATCACCGAGACGGTTAAAACCCACTTCTCGACCAGAAAGCCAAAGGATCCGCGTCAGGATCCAGTCCCGGTCAGGAAATAGTGCTGCCAGTTCGGGCGTGTAAATCTCTCCGGTTGGCCGGCGTCCGACAAACACAGTGTTTTCCGGAAGACCGGTGCCAATTTTGGCGCGGACGATATGCGCCCCTAATGGCGTGCAGTAGCTACCCGTAAGCTGACCAGGTCCGTTACGGGCACTGGAAATAGAATAGTTGCAGATTAACTTGCCTTGAAAATCAATTAAATCAAGTGTTTGTAAATATAAGTTAATGTTTATATTCACGATTTATTGCGTCGGTCGGCGAAGAATTTTTGCAATAAAGTCACCGCGTCCTCAGCCAGAACAGCGCCAGTTACACTTGTATGGTGATTCAGTCGCTGCTCTGCAAACAGGTCGAGTACGCTCCCGCAGGCACCGGTTTTGAGGTCATTGGCTCCAAAAATCACCCGCCGAACCCGGGCATGCATGATCGCCCCGCTACACATGATGCAAGGTTCCAGGGTGACGTACAGATCACAGCCAGGCAGTCGGTAATTACCCAGTGTCCGACCAGCGTCACGAAGCGCCATGATTTCAGCATGCGCCGAAGGATCCATGCCGCTGATCGGCTGGTTGAAGCCTCGACCGACTACGACGCCATCATGGACCACCACCGCCCCCACCGGAACCTCACCCGCAGCTGCCGCCTGTGTGGCAAGCGCCAGCGCCATCCGCATATAGTCGCTGTCGCTCAACGCACTTTCCCGAGCGCTGACTGATAGGCATCAGGTTTGAATCCGAGTAGCCGGCTTTTTCCCATATCCAGCAGCGGACGCTTGATCATAGAAGGTTGTGCCAGCATCAAGGCAATTGCTTTGTCTTTGTTCAGACCGGCCTTGTCAGTGTCGGACAGCTTGCGGAATGTCGTCCCGGCACGGTTCAAAAGGCTCTCCCAGCCCAGTTCGTTGCACCATTGCTCCAGCACTGATGGCAGGATGCCGGACGTCTTGTAATCGTGAAAGGCGTAGGCGATACCATGACTGTCTAGCCAGGCCCGGGCTTTCTTGACCGTGTCGCAATTGCGTATGCCGTAAAGGGTGATCTGCATCGCCGGAAACGTGCCGCGTGTTGAGGTGGTTTAGGCGTTGATTATCTCATGAAGAAAATTCCCTCCGATTACCGAGGCGCGCTGACGTTGCGTTGCTCAAACGCCGGATTCATGAAGATCCGGTAAGTCAAACGTTTGAACAGCGGTGGAAAACCTGCGGTTTCCCGCCGATTCGTCCCGGAACGATTCGCTATTGTGCTCAGGGTAAGAAAACCGTTCGTCCGGTAGTCCCGCGGTCGGACAAAAAGGAGCCGGTCGCCCTAAAGAATTTCCGGATATTGCCGATTACCATTTATTTTGAGCTGGAGAAACGTCGTGCCCATCGTTGAGACTGCATCTGCGCCTGCAAACCCGCCGACCGGGACCGGCAGTCATGGTCCGTCTGCCCGTGCAGAAAACGACGTTGCTTCGCTCCTGCTGAAGACCAAGGCTATTACACCGGCGCAGGCCAGCCGCACCCGCCGAATCCAGGAAAAACTGCCGGATCGCAGTTTTTTATCCATTGTCCGCGACCTCGGCTTCACCAGCGAAGAACAGGCCCGCAAGATCCTCCATGAGCATCGCCTGTCCATCGGGCTCGGGTCCTTGCTGGTGGAGCTAGGCTATATCAAGCCCGCCGACCTTGAGACTGCCCTGGACGCGCAGAAGCGCTCCCTGGTGCGCAAGAAGCTGGGCGAAATTCTTGTCGAGCAACGCTTCATTGACGAACAACGCCTGATGGAGGTGTTGTCCATACAGCTAGGTTTCGAGCAGGTCACTCCTGACTACGGTTCGATTGATCGTGAGTTGATGCGCAAGGTCAACGTCAATTGGTGCAAACAGCATTTGGTGGCGCCGCTGCGCAGCGACGGTGAGCACACTCTTGTTGCGATGGCAGACCCGCTGGACAAGGTTGCACGTGAGTCCGCCGAATCGGTGTTCGGTCACAAGATCAGCATCGGCATTGCTGGCCGTCGTGAAATTCTCGATGCGATTGCATCGCTGGAGAAGGCTGAAAAACCGGTTGAAGGCTCTGAAAGTTCAAACGAAGAAACTGTTGTTGAACTCGTAAATCGCATGATTCTGGATGCGCTCAGCAGCGGCGCCAGCGACATTCATATCGAACCCCTGAAAAACCGTTTGCGTGTACGCTTCCGCCGCGATGGCGTGATGGAGCCTTATCGCGAATTCGATCTCGGAATTGCCGACACGCTGTCCGCACGCATCAAGATTATGGCCGGGGCGGGCGTCTCCGACAAACGTCGCCATCAGGACGGTCGAGTGCGCTTCGAAGATCCGGTATCCGGACAGTCAAGTGATCTGCGCGCGTCTTTTTATGCCACGCTGAATGGCCAGAAAATCGTGCTTCGGGTTTTACACCGCAAAGCCATCCGTATTGATATTCGCGAAACCGGATTGGCGCCACGTGTTCTGGACCGGTTTCTCGAAGAGGCGCTGGATGTGCCCAGCGGCGTGATTCTGATCACAGGCCCCACCGGATCTGGTAAAACCACAACGCTTTATGGCGCGGTCAATTACCTGAACAACGAGGAAACCTGCATCGTTACCGCCGAGGATCCGGTCGAG
>CAMAYE010000268.1 GCA_945862135.1 Bordetella parapertussis | reverse complement strand
GAATTGGTCTTGTTTTTGCAGTTCTCTGTGTTCTCTGTGTCCTCTGTGGCTGCTTTTCGTTTTTCAGCTTTACTTCAACATTTCCCGCACATCCGTGAAATGCCCCTTGATCGCCGCCGCTGCGGCCATCGCCGGGCTGACCAAATGCGTACGTCCACCGGGGCCCTGGCGATTGCGGAAATTGCGGTTGGACGTCGATGCGCAGCGCTCACCCGGCTTCAACTGGTCACCGTTGATGGCGGTACACAGCGAACACCCCGGATCGCGCCATTCAAATCCGGCGGCGATGAGGATCTTGTCGAGGCCTTCCTTCTCCGCCTGCGCCTTGACGAGTTTGGAACCCGGCACCACCCATGCCGGCACCACAGCCTTGCCTCGTTTCGCCACTTCGGCGGCAGCGCGCACATCTTCAATGCGGCTATTGGTGCAGGAACCGATGAACACCCGATCCACTTTGATGTCCTGCAACGCCATGCCGGCCTGCAAGCCCATGTAATCCAGCGCCATGGTCCAGTCGCTGCGCTTGCGTTCATCCGGTGCATTGCGCGGGTCCGGCACCATGCCGCCTACGGGCCCGGCCATTTCTGGATTTACACCCCAGGTCACCATCGGTTCGATCTGCGCAGCATCAAGTGCGACTTCACGATCGAACACGGCGCCGTCTTCGGTCGGCAGGGCCAGCCAGCGCGTCATGGCTGCATCCCATTCCGCGCCCTTTTTCGGCGCATAGGGACGGCCTTCCATATAGGCATAGGTTGTGTCGTCGGGCGCGATCATGCCACAGCGGGCACCGGCCTCGATCGACATATTGCACACCGTCATGCGGCCTTCCATGCTCATCGCGGCAAAAGTGGAACCGGCGTATTCAATGGCATGGCCGACGCCGCCTGCAGCACCGATTTTCGCGATCACTGCAAGGATGATGTCCTTGGGTGAGACACCGAAGCCGAGTTTGCCATCGACCTTGATGAGAAGCTTTTTAGGTTTGCGCTGCCAGGTCGCCTGGGTTGCCATCACATGGGTCATGTCGGAGGCGCCCATGCCGAAGGCAATCGCGCCGAATGCGCCATGTGTGGACGTATGCGAATCAGCACCGGCAATCAGCAGCCCCGGCTGCGTGATGCCCTGCTCCGGCGGCACGATATGCAGAATGCCCTGCCCCGGATCATCAAAACCAAAGAGCTTGATGCCGTGCAGTTTGGTGTTGTCATGCTGTGCAATCACCATATTACGAATTTCATCAACCGCGATGCCGGCGATACCCTTCTCGCGGCCCGTGGTCGGCACATAGTGATCCGTGAAGGCAAACACCTGCTGGGGTCTGGCCACCGACTGGTTGCGCCGTTTCAGCGCGGCGAAGGCATGCGAGGAGCCTTCATGGATCAGCGCGCGATCAACGTAGAGCAGGATCTCGCCTTCTTCCTCGGCCACGACATGGCCATCCCAGATCTTGTCGAACATCGTGCGCGCGGTCATTGCCGTTTTCCTTGCTGATGAATGCAGCGTTACTTGATCATGCCGAGTTCACCAAGAATGGCGCGATACTCGGCGTGTTCGGAGTCAAACAGTTTGCGAGTCTGCACGCTGTTCAGGTAATTCGTTTCCCAGGTGTTCTGCTCCAGCGCTTCTTTCCACAGTGCTGAGGCCACCACCTTCGCGAGTACGCCATCCCACCACGCAATCTGCGCCGCGGTCATGCCTTTGGGGCCGATGACGCCGCGCCAAGTGTCCATCACCGCCTTGTAACCGAGTTCGGTCCAGGTTGGCGTATCCGCATAGGGGCCACCGATGCGTTTGGGTGCGAGGATCGCAAGCGCGCGAACCTTGCCACTCTGCACCATGCGCACCACCGAGGACGGGGTGCCGGTATGGGCATCAATATGACCACCGAGCAGCGCAGTCACCGCATCGCCGCCGGAGCCGAGCACCACAGCCTTCAGTTTGCGTGGATCGACACCTGCCGCTTTGGCCACCAGCGCAAAAGACAGATGGTTGACGCTGCCCAGCGTTGTCGGCGTTGAAACCGCCAGCGACTGCGGATCCCGGCGCAGCGCCTCGACAAAATCCCGCCCGTTTTTCAGCGGGGAGTCAGTGCGCACCGCAACAACGGTGTACTCGCTGAACAGGTTGGCCAGCGGCGTGACATCGCGGTATTTGACCGCACCGCGACCGTTGAGGTCATTGGCGATGAGGTTGGGCGAGTTGATCGCCACAAAATGTGCGTCGCCGGCATGCTGGTTCAGATACACCAGCGAAACAGCCCCGCCACCGCCCGGTTTGTTGGTGACGCTGACCGGTACCGGGGAGAGCCCGCCTTCCTGGATGATTTTCTGCAGCAGCCGAGCGGTGCGGTCAATGCCGCCGCCCGGCGTGGTCGGCACAACGATTTCAATGGGTTTGTCCGGCTGCCACGTCTGTGCATGAAGCACGGGTGACAGCAGGAACAGCAGCCCCGCCAGCAGCGCATTCCGCATCATCAGCTTATCTCCATTGCTGCACCGCCGTTCTGCAGGCTGTTTACCAGCCTGCGATCAGGTCGGCACTGGGTTTGACGTCACCGCGTTCGACGCGATGCACGAGGTCATTCATCCTGGTGTGCAGTGGCGCAGGTACGCCGATATATGCACCGCGCTCAGCGACATAACCGTTGATGAAATCGGTTTCAGTACGACGACCCTTGAACATGTCCTGCGCCATCGACGGCCGTTGTTCATCGGAGCGTTTTTTTGCACCTTCGACGAGAATTTCTTCAATGCCGGCCAGTGCATCCTTGTTGCCCTCTCCCGCCAGCGCCAGCATCTCCGGCTCCATGCCGAGCATTTTTTCCAGTGAATAACCGAGCGCCTGTCCGACACGCACGGATTGCGAACCCAGCCGGATCGACACCGAACGCGGACCATCGGCCGCATCGCGCTGGTTACCCGAGAGGCCTGTAGCAGCGCACAAACCATTGCGCATCGCATTCACCGTCAACTTGGACCAGCGCTCGCCCCACAGATTGGTGGTGACCTTGGAACTGTCGGCCGCACGCAGCATGTCGGCGATTTCCTGCGCACGCGCAGTGACTCGACCGTGGGGTTCACCGACGCGAAACACCGTGTGTTTGTCGCCACCCAGCGGGACCGTGCGTTTGATTTTGCCCGGCGCATAAAGCTCTGCAGCCACCAGGCTGGCGATGCAGCCCAGCGTCTTGCCCCAGCCGACGATTGCAGCGATGCGCTCTTCATTGATACAGTTCTGCAGCGATACGCAGAAACCATCCGGTGCAAGGTACGGCTTGATCAGATGTGTCGCCCACTCGGTGTCATAGGACTTCACGCAGATGAAAGCGATGTCGACCGGGCGCTGCTTGACGAACTGTTGCACTTCGGTGAGATGAATCGCCTTGACCTTCACCACATGCGTTTCTTCCGGCGTCATGCCCGAGAGATGCAGACCATGTTCGCGCATGGCTTCGACATGCTCCGGCCACGGATCGATCAGCGTGACGTCATGCCCGGCGCGGGTCAGATGTCCACCGGCAATGCCACCAATGGCGCCTGCGCCTACGACTACGATGCGTTTACCCACGGATAACTCCTGAAAAAAACAAGATCAAGGTCAAGGTCAACTACGGCCACAGAGGTCACAGAGAAACTCCGGAAAATCCGAGAAAACCGTAACTTATTGTTTTTATTTGATTTTCTCTGCACCCTCTGTGACCTCTGTGGCTAAAGGTTTTGCTTTTACAGCTTCGCAATAATCGCTTCGGCAAAACCCTTGGTGCCGGACGTGCCGCCGAGATCTCGCGTCACGTGTTTTTTCTCGGCCAGCACTGCCGTCAGCGCCGCCTCAATACGGTTGGCCGCATCG
>CAMAYE010000267.1 GCA_945862135.1 Bordetella parapertussis | reverse complement strand
TGGAACGCGAGCCGCCCCCGGCCCGCTTCTGCTCCTCGATATAGGGAATCAGGTGCGCAACGGCCTTCTTCATGACGCGCGCCGACTTGACCACCTGCGGCAGGAACATCTTGCCCGCGCCGAACAGGTCGCCGACGACATTCATGCCGTCCATCAGCGGCCCTTCGATCACCTGAATCGGACGCCCGCCGTCTTTCTCGATCTGCTGGCGCATCTCTTCGGTGTCTTCGACAATCCAGTTGGTGATGCCTTTCACCAGCGCATGCGTGAGCCGCTGGCCGACGGGCGCGTCGCGCCACGCCAGGTCTTCAACCACGACGCGGCCCTTGCCCTTGACCGTTTCAGCAAACGAGACCATGCGCTCCGCAGCATCCGGCCGGCGGTCAAAAATGATGTCTTCGACGTGTTCCAGCAGTTCTTTCGGAATTTCGTCATATACGCCGATCTGTCCGGCGTTGACGATAGCCATGGTCAGGCCGGCTTTCACCGCGTGATAAAGGAATGCCGTGTGGATCGCTTCGCGCACCGGGTCGTTGCCGCGGAAGGAGAACGACACATTCGACAGGCCACCGCTGACACGCGCATAACGCAGGTTCTGGCGGATCCAGCGCGTCGCCTCGATGAAATCGATGGCGTAGCGGTTGTGCTCCTCGATGCCGGTGGCGATCGCGAAAATATTCGGATCGATGATGATGTCTTCGGCGGGGAAACCGATTTCATCGACCAGGATGTCGTACGCCTGCTTCGCGATCTCGATGCGGCGCTGGTAGGTATCCGCCTGGCCTTTTTCGTCGAAAGCCATCACCACAACAGCGGCGCCGTAACGCTTGGCCAGCCGCGCCTGGTGTTTGAAGGGCACCAAGCCCTCCTTCATGCTGATCGAATTGACGATGGCCTTGCCCTGCACACACTTCAGGCCGGCTTCGATGACTTCCCATTTCGACGAGTCGATCATTACCGGCACGCGCGAAATATCCGGTTCCGAAGCGATCAGGCTGAGGAAGGTGGTCATCGCCGCCTTCGAATCGAGCATCGCCTCGTCCATGTTGACGTCGATCACCTGCGCGCCGCTTTCGACCTGCTGGCGCGCCACCGCAACCGCCTCGGCGTAGTTGCCGGCGAGAATCAGCTTGGCGAAGGCGCGCGAACCGGTGACGTTGGTACGTTCGCCGACGTTGACGAACAGCGAATCGTCGCCGATGTTCAGCGGCTCCAGTCCCGACAGCCGGGTCCTGTGTTCGATCTGCGGGATCTTGCGCGGCGGCACATTTTTCACCGCCTCCGCAATGGCGCGGATATGCGGCGGCGTGGTGCCGCAGCAGCCGCCGGCAATATTGATAAAGCCGCTCTTGGCGAAATCGAGCACGTACTCGGCAGTGTTCTCCGGCAATTCATCGTAGCCGGTCGGCGCCAGCGGATTAGGCAGGCCGGCGTTCGGATAAGCGCAGACGAAGGTGTCGGCGACATTCGACAGCTCTTCGATGAACGGGCGCATCAGTTGCGCGCCCAGCGCGCAGTTCAGGCCGATGGTCAGCGGTTTGGCGTGGCGCACCGAATTCCAGAACGCTTCCGGCGTCTGGCCCGACAACGTGCGGCCTGACGCATCGGTGATGGTGCCGGAAATCATGATCGGCAGCTTCACACCATGCGTTTCGAAATACTGGTCGATCGCGAACAACGCGGCTTTGGCATTGAGTGTGTCGAAAATGGTCTCGACCATCAGAATGTCGGCACCGCCGTCGATCAGCCCGCGCACGGCCTCGGTGTAGGTCTCCACCAGCTGGTCAAAATTGATGTTGCGGAAGCCCGGATCGTTGACATCCGGGGAGATCGACGCCGTGCGGTTGGTCGGGCCCAGCGTGCCGGCGACAAAACGCGGCTTTGCCGGATCCTTGGCTTCAAATTTGTCGGCCGCGGCACGCGCGATTTTTGCCGCCTCGACATTCAATTCGTAGACCAGGTCTTCCATGTGGTAATCCGCCATGGCGACCGCGGTCGAATTGAAGGTGTTGGTTTCAATGATGTCCGCGCCGGCATCGAGATACTGCTCGTGAATTTCGCTGATGATCTGCGGCTGGGTCAGCGTCAGCAGATCATTGTTGCCCTTCACGTCATGCGCAAAGTCCTTGAAACGCTCGCCGCGATACGCCGCCTCGTCCAGCTTGTAGTTCTGGATCATCGTGCCCATCGCACCGTCGAGAATCAGGATACGGCGTTTGAGCAGTTCGGGCAGTTGCTGGGTACGGGAGGTCATGGCTGGGGGAAGGCGCCGGAAAGACGCGACAGATGCATGGAAAGTGCGAATTTTATCATGGACTTACGTCATGACCTGCTGCCGCCTATAATGATGTCTTCGACTTGCACTGGCGCACCCATGAAACATCTTGAACCCAAACAGGCCTACGAATTTCTCAAAAAGAATCCGAATGCGGTATTCGTGGATTGCCGCAGCGAAATGGAATATCTGTTCGTTGGCCACCCAGTGGGAGCCATCCATGTGGCATGGAATGACGGCCCCAACTGGGACGTAAACCCGCATTTCGTCGCCCATGTCAAAAAAGCGACCAGCGTCGACCGCCCTGTAGTCATCATTTGCCGGAGCGGCAATCGCTCGCTCGACGCCGGTCACGCGCTTGAGGCCGCTGGTTTTTCCCAGGTCTTCAACGTGCTTCACGGATTCGAGGGCGAGCTCGACGACAATCATCACCGCGGATCAACCACGGGCTGGCGATTCGAGGGGCTGCCTTGGGAACAGTGCTGACGCGTTACAACTGAACTGAAGTCCAGCGGATTTTCCGCTGGCACTTACTCCTGGCGCCGGGCTGCAACCCATTCACTAATACAGGCTCGCACAGGCTCATAACTGTGCTGCTTCTCGAAATAATGATGAATTTCGCCCTTGCGCAGGCCGGCCTGCATGGACCTGTTCATGGTCTGGCCGCTGACGATAATGCGCAGTGTGGCTGGATAAAGCGCTGCGGTCTGCGCCAACAATTGCGCCCCATTCATGCCGGGCATCGAAAAATCCGAAACAATAATGGCTACTGCACGGGAGTGCAGTACAGCCATCGCCTCGTCGCCGTTTGAAGCCGTCAGTATTTCGTAGCCGTCAGGACGCAGCGCACGTGTAGAAAGCGTCAGCACGTCAGCGTCATCATCCACCAGAAGTATGCTGAACGACGCTGATGTGGCTGGAGCAGGTTCCGCCGCAAGCAATACTGTGGCCGGCAGCGTCGGGCCGGTGTTTGCAGCCACCACCTTGCTACCCAGCGTGAAAAAGAACGTTGCGCCCTTGCCGGGCACGGCATCGGCCCAAACATCGCCGCCATGCCTTCGCATGATTCTGCGCACTGTCGCCAGCCCGATGCCTGTACCTGGAAATTCGCGCTCGGTATGCAGGCGCTGGAAAGTGCCGAATAGGCGCTCCGCATGTTCCATGTCGAAACCTGCGCCGTTATCACGAACGTAGTACACCGTTGCCCCAGCTCGCTGTTCGGCACCGAACTCGATCTGCGCCTTCTCCTTTTTGCCTGTGAATTTCCATGCATTCTGCAAAAGGTTCATTAGCGCTGCGCGCAACAGGCCGGCATCTCCCCGCACCTGAAGCCGCGGAGCCATCTTGAAAGCCACCAAACGCCCCGGGAAGTCTCGCCGCAGTTCGTCAACAATGCCGCCTGCCACTTCGCTCAGATTGACATCAACCACATGCAGCACTGTTCGGGTAACCCGCGATAAGCGGAGCAAATCCTCGATCAATGAGGACATGCGTCGTGAGGCGCCGCGTATTCTCGCCAGATAGTCTCGCCCGGTTTCGTCCAACGCATCCCCGCAGTCTTCCAGCAGTGCGGCCGCCATGCCGTCAATATGGCGAAGCGGGGC
>CAMAYE010000266.1 GCA_945862135.1 Bordetella parapertussis | reverse complement strand
GATCAAGGCTTCCGCCAAACCGACAACACCGTGCTGCTCGGCATGCTGACCCAGTACAGCCGTCACGTCTGTGACTGGACCCGCTGGTCGGCGGCGTGGCCGACACTCAAGCCGCGCGTCCTCCGTGGTGAAGAAGCCGGCACGCCGTTTGCATTGCTCTGCGAAGACCTCAGCGCCCGGGAACTGGGCGCTTATACAAATACATGGGCGCGACGGCGCTTTGGCACTCTCGACACAACTGCATTGGCGGCAACGCCGAATCGCAATCCTGGTCAACGCCTCCGGATCGGTTATTTGTCGTCGGATTTTCAGGAACACCCGGCAGCCTACCTGGTTACTGAAGTGCTGGAACGCCATGACCGAGCTCAGTTCGAGGTGTACGCCTATTCATACGGTCCGCGCGATGAGGGCGTGATGCGCAAGCGGATCATCAGCGCGGTCGATCACTTTGTCGATATCGCCTGGGAACCGGATGATCTCGCGGTCAGCCGCATCCGCAGCGATGGCATCGACATTCTGATCGACCTCAAGGGTTATACTGTCGGTGACCGGCTGGGCATCATGGCGCAGCGAGCAAGCCCGATACAGGTCACTTGGCTCGGATATCCGGGAACAACCGGCACGAAATTCGTCGACTATCTGATCGCGGACCCGTTCATTGTTCCCGCAGGTGACGAAGACAGCTGTTCTGAACAAGTACTGAGACAGCCTCACTGCTACCAGCCGATCGACCGCAACAGGGTGATCGCCGAACCGCTGGCGCGCAACGCTTACGGCCTTCCGGATGAAAGTCTGGTGTTTTGCTGTTTCAACCAGACCTTCAAGATCACGCCCACCGTGTTTGCGGCATGGATGCGCATCCTGCAGGCCGTTCCCGACAGTGTGCTTTGGCTGGTTGATGACAATCGCTGGTCGACAGCCAATCTGCGAGCGGCAGCATCAGCTGCAGGCATTAGTACGGAGAGGTTGATTTTTGCGCCACGGCTGCCTCTCTCCCAGCATCTGGCACGGTACAAGGTTGCCGACCTGGCTCTGGATACTTTTCCCTACACTTCACACACCACGGCCAGCGACGCGTTATGGTGCGGTTGTCCTCTGGTCGCGCTCTGCGGTGAAACATTCGCTGCAAGGGTTTCGGGCAGCATACTGACTGCAGCGCAGCTGCCGGCCTTGATCGCCAACTCGCTGGAAGATTACGAATCCAAAATATTGAAGCTCGCCTCCAATCGCAATCTGCTGAAGGATATCGCGCGAAGAGTGCAGGAGGCGCGGGGACATGCGCCGCTGTTTGACACAGCAGCATTCACGCGGGATCTTGAAGCCCTATATCTGCAAATGCAGTCGGCCCAAACGCCGGAGCAGGCATAAAAAAACGGGCGCCGAAGCGCCCGTTTTAAATTCCGCCGTGAAGCGGAAGCAATGCTTGAAGCTTAGAAGCGGTGCTGCAGGCTCATTGCAACAGCGCTCGACTTCGCGCCGGTGCCCGTGCCGCTCACACCACCCAGATCATACGTGCCGTTCAGGTCGTTCTTCAGGTTCACGTAGCCGATCGAAGCCGTGGTGCGCTTCGACAGGTTGTGCAGGTAACGGATCTGCCAGAGCTTGGCACCCGTATCCACACCTGCGGCCGGACGGCCGGTCGTGGCGCCTGCGCCCTTGCTGTCGTCAGCAACGGTGTAACCGAAGTGCACGTTGTGCGGGCCGGAGAGTTTCCATTCCGCGCCCAGCTGGTAGGCCTTGTTCTTCGAGGTGCTGGCGATTGCGTTGTCAGCTTCCTGCTCGGTAAAGGTCGCGCCCAGTTTCAGGCCGTTGCCCAGCGTGTAAGCGCCGCTGAGGTGCCAAGCGCTTTCATCACCACCACCTGCGTAGAACTTGGTGTGTTGTTCCCAACCAGCCGACAGTGCCAGCGGGCCGGCCTTGTACGCGCCACCCAAAGACCAGACGCGCGGCTTGGCAACAGCCGAGCTGGTCGTCACCGAGGAGCTGCTGTTGGTCGATGAGAACGCCGCCATCACCTGGAAGCCGCCGAAATTCGGGCTGTCATAGTTGAAGGAGTTGCGTTGACGACGCTTGAACACGCCAGCGCTCGCGCCGTCGGTGGTCGAGGTCGAGTTGTTCACCAGCAGGTCGGCGGTGCCGAAGATGCCCGTGTCACGGCCACCGACGTTGCCGATGGTGCGCTTGAACGGGGTATCCCAGATACCGACGAAGAAGTTACCGAAGCCGCCTTTGAGGCCGACCGCGCTGTTACGGGTACACCAGCCGTCGCCGTTCACACCGCGGAAGTCAGCGGAGGATTCGCACTGGAACCAGGCACCCATGCCGCCGCCCAGCTTCTCTTCACCCTTGAAGCCGATGGCCGAACCCGGCGCTTGCAGGATGTCAACGTTGGCGGGGTTGGTAGTGCCGGTAGCATCTGCACCAGGGCTGGTGAATGCGTATTCCATGTAGCTGTTGCCGTACATCTGCACGTTGCTTTGCGCCAGAGCGGCAGCCGGGGCAGCCAGTGCGCCAGCAACGGCAACTGCCATCAGTTTCTTCTGCATTGTGTATTTCTCCTCTAGATTGAAGGACGTCGAACTTGGTGTATTCCGACGTAATGTCTCCACGCTTGCGCAACGGATACGGCGTAAATTATCTGCGACGCTAGTCACATCACAAAGAAAATCGACGACCAAACGCCAATATTCAGGACTGATGTCTCTTATTTGCAACATTTATTCCGATTCAACCTGACTATAAATTTGTTCAAAAAAAACAATCAGTTGGCGTCACCATCGGACCGCTCAGGTATAATTTTCGCTCACATGGGCCATGATGAAACATCATTTTTATCAATAAAAACAACGGGTTATAACGTTGACTAATGATCTGTTGCTCAATCAGGCTCTACGCGCCGGGTCCGCGGCATTTCAAGCCGGGAACTGGCTCGAAGCCGTGAGATTCGGACGCACCGCGACCGCCCTCGCCCCTGACCACGCCGCCGCGCACAACCTGCTGGGGCTGGCCTTGCTGCAATCGGGCGAGATTGAATCAGCAATCTCCGAATTGGCGCAGGCGGCAAGCCGCGAAAAAAACAATGCCAGCCTTCTCGGCAACCTCGGACAGGCTTACGCCATGGCGGGGCGTCATGAGGACGCCTACCAGACCTTTCGTCGCGCACAGCGCCTCGCGCCGGCGCAATGGCAATTTATGCAAGGCGCCGCAATCGCCCTCGCCCAGCAAGGCAAACCATCGGAAGCAGAACCGATACTGCGTCGTCTCACAGAGCGTTATCCGCAGGAAGCCGCGCCCTGGAATAACCTGGGCAACGTTCATCTGGAACTTGGCAAACTGGAAGATGCCGAGCACTGTTATCGTAGCGCACTGCGTATCGATCCGAATGATCTCGACGTTCGCCTAAGTCTCGGTTCCGCGCTGCACCGGCAATCGAAGTTCGATGCTGCGGAATCCACTTATCGGGAATGTATTTCCGCTCAGCCGGAATGGATCGCACCGCGTTTGAATCTGGTATCAGCGCTGATCGATGATGGTCGTTTTGGCAATGCTGAAACGGAAGGCCGACAACTGATCGCGCTGGCGCCGGAACTGCCCGAGGCGCACCGTTTCCTCGGTGCCGCGTTGGGACATCAGGGCCGTCAACTGGAAGCGCTGGATGCATTCCGCCAAGCAGCCAAATACGCACCCGAAGATGCAGCCGCCCAGCGCAGTTTTGGCGGCGCGCTCGCCGAAAGCGGCCAATTGCACGAAGCCCTGCGCGTGTTGGCACTCGCTGAACAGATTGAACCCGACGCCGAAGCGTTGCCGCAGTTGCGCAGCATGTTTGAGCTGGCGCACGGTCTGTTCAGCGACGGTTGGTCGGACTATCGCTTTCGACCTTCATACCTGCT
>CAMAYE010000265.1 GCA_945862135.1 Bordetella parapertussis | reverse complement strand
TTGATCAGTTCAAGCGCATCGGACCATGCGGGCAGCGCATTCTGCTCGCGGGCGAGCTTGAATGCCGCTTCAGCGTAGGGTCGGGCGATGGTGACGGGTTCGGCCATATCGGAATCAGAGCTGTTTCTGCACGGCGGCGATCAGGTCGGCGTGAGCCTTTGCGTCGACTTCGCGTTTGAGAATCTGCTCGGCACCGGCCACGGCAAGCGCCGCAACCTGGGTCCGCAGCGTCTCGCGCGCTCGGGCAACTTCCTGTTCGATTTCAGCCTTGGCACCAGCCACCAGACGGTCGCCTTCAACCTTGGCTGAAGCTTTGGCTTCCTCGATCATCTGGCTGGCGCGTTTTTCGGCCTGGGTCAGAATTTCAGTCACACGTCCGCGGGCCTGGGCAATCGCTTCGTCGGCCTGCTTGGCCGAACGCTCCAGTGATTGTTTCCCGGCTTCAGCCGCAGCAAGGCCGTCGGCGATACGCTTGGTACGCTCGTCCATGGCGTCGGTGATCATCGGCCAGACGAAACGGACCGAGAACCAGATCAGCGCCGCAAACGACAGCGCCTGGACAAACAGGGTGGCGTTGATGTTCATGGCTGTGGTCGGTCTTTGGGCCGGTTACTTGGCCAGCACGCCGAGCAGCGGGTTGGCAAAGCCGAAGAACATGGCGATACCGACACCAATCAGGAACGCGGCGTCAATCAGGCCGGCCAGCAGGAACATGAATTTTTGCAGTTGCGGAATCAGTTCCGGTTGACGGGCGGCGGCTTCGAGGAACTTGCTGCCCATGATGCCGATGCCGATACAGGCGCCGATAGCGCCAAGGCCGATGATGATGCCGATTCCCAGCGCGGTGTAGCCTTGAATGATGGCGGCGTATTGTTCCATTTGAATTTCCCTTTCTTATAACAAAGTAATTACTGCGAATTTAAGTACGGCGTATTTGCGGCTAATCGGGTTCAGCAATCCTGCATCAATGGTGTTCGTGGGCCATCGCGATATAAACGCACGACAACACCATGAAAATGAAAGCCTGCAGCAGGATGATCAGGATATGAAAGACCGCCCAGCCCCAGTAGAGCACGCCAGCGGCAGCACCGGCGACCACACCGCCGCCTGAAACCGCTGCCAGAGTGCCAAGCAGGCCGAGCAGCATGAAAATCAGTTCGCCGGCATACATATTGCCGAACAGTCGCATGGCCAGTGATACCGGCTTCGACAGGTATTCAATGATGTTCAGCACCAGGTTCGGGATCCACAGCAGCGGATGGCCGCCGAACGGGGCAGTGAAGAGTTCATGTACGAAACCGCCGGCACCCTTGGCCTTGAAGCTGAAGAAAATGGTCAGGATGAAAATCGTCAGCGACATTGCGAACGTGGTGTTCAGATCGGTGGTCGGCACCGGTTTCCAGTGGGGCAGGCCGGCGGCGCCGGTGGCCGTCGCGACCCAGTCGATCGGCAGCAGGTCCATCAGGTTCATCATGAACACCCAGACGAAAATCGTCAGGGCCAGCGGTGCGAGGAATTTGCGGTCGCCGGGAAAAACACCTTTGACGGTCTCGTCGACGAATTCAACGATCAGTTCAACGAAGCCCTGTACCGGACCGGGGACACCGCTGGTAGCGCGGCGCGCCACCAGATAAAACGCACCGATGCCCAGCAGGCCGGTAAACCAGCCCATTAGAATAGTGTCGAGATTGAATGTCCAGAAACCTTCACCGAACCGCAGATTGGTTAGGTGGTGGCCAATGTATTCGCCCGCGTTTTGGGGGCCCTGACCGGCTGCCATGATGACCACGATTGATCTCTTTTACTTACTTTTTAACAGTGGTATCGCCAGCGGGTAGGCCAGCAACGCCACGATGAACCCTGCAAGAAACGGCCCGGGCGCAAATCCCCGATCCGCACTCAGCCCCCAGAACAGCAGGCCCAGGGCAACAGCAATTTTTGCTACTTCGCCAGTCAGGTGACTCCACAGCATCCGCGATGCACTGCGTCCCGGAACCAACCTCCGGCCAATCGCGTAAGCCAGCGTTCCGGCCCACGCACAACCCCCGCCTGCGGCAATCGCCCGTGCCATCTCGACACCCGAGAACCACCATACGAGCGCGGCTAACGCCGCTACGATCACAGCCTGAACTGTAATCACCAACCCAATCATCACCCGTGCCCCGCACTGTAAAACCATCGGGGCAGGCCTACAAAATCCTTAAATTTTACAATTAACGACGAAGTAGCGTCAAATAATGTTGCGGTGCGGTGCAAGTGTTTATTTGAGTCGGGCAAGTAGCGCATCCAGCTGTTCCAGTGTCCGATAGGCGATCACCACGTTGCCACTACCTGCACGGGACCCGGTCTTGATCTGAACCATCGTGCCCAGCCGATCCGATATTTCTTCCTCAAGGCGGGCAACATCGCGATCTTTGCGCGCAATCCTTTTACCCGTTGTCACGTTTTTCTTGAGCCCGACACCGACGCGCCGTTCCACCTCACGTACCGACCAACCCTCCGCGGCTGCTTCACGCGCCAGGGCAATCTGCTGATCGGCAGGCAACACCAGCAATGCGCGGGCATGACCCATTTCGAGCTGGCCCTGCGCCAAAAGTTCACGTACCGGTGGCGGCAAATCGAGCAAGCGCAGCAGATTGGTCACTGTCGTACGCGACTTGCCGACCGCATCAGCCACCGCTTGATGCGTCAGCGAAAACTCTCGAATCAGGCGATCAATGCCGGCAGCTTCTTCGAGCGCATTGAGATCCTCGCGCTGAATGTTCTCAATCAGCGCCACTGCCAGCGCCTGCTGGTCGGGCACATTGCGCACCAGTACTGGGACATTGCTCAGTCCCGCAATGCGCGCCGCGCGCCAGCGCCGTTCACCAGCGATGATTTCATGTTTGCCGTCGCCGAGAGGCCGCACCAGGATCGGCTGCATGATGCCCTGGGCCTTGATCGATGCCGCCAGTGCATTCAGCGCTTCCTGGTCCATGCGCGTACGCGGCTGGTATTTGCCGGGCTGCAGCGCAGTCACAGGAAGCGTGTTGACCGCATCACCGCTTGCCGTGGCGACGGGGGCATCGTTGTCACCGCCGAGCAGTGCGTCGAGGCCGCGGCCCAAACCTTTGATTTTGACCATATAAACCTTTATCTACAAATACTTACATTGTCTCTTCAACACGGGCTTCGCTGCGGTTCAGCATTTCACCGGCGAGGGCCAGATAGGCCTGCGCGCCTTTGGAGGCGCGGTCAAATTCCAGCGCGGGCAATCCATGACTGGGGGCCTCGGCCAGACGCACATTGCGCGGGATCACCGTGCGGTAGACCTTGTCGCCGAAGTGCTGCAGCAGCTGCGCCGACACCTGCTGTGCCAGCGTATTGCGCGGGTCGTACATCGTGCGCAGTAGACCTTCGATTTCGAGTTCCGGATTGAGATGCGCACGCACACGTTTGATGGTGCCGACCAGATCCGACAAACCTTCGAGCGCGTAGTACTCGCATTGCATCGGAATCATCACCGACTGCGCAGCCGTGAGCCCGTTGACCGTCAGCAGATTCAACGCCGGCGGACAATCAATCAGGATGAAATCGTATTCGGACGCGACTGCCTGCAAGGCGTCCTTGAGACGCGTTTCGCGATGGTCGATATCAACCAGTTCCACTTCCGCGCCGGCGAGTTCACGGTTCGACGGCAAGACGTCATAACCTGCGTTCGCTGCGCGCTGACGCACTTCAGCAACCTGCTTTTCACCAAGCAGCACGTGATACACCGTCGCCGCAAGACTGCGTTTGTCGACACCGCTGCCCATCGTCGCATTGCCCTGCGGATCCAGATCGACCAGCAGCACACGGCGCTGCATGGCTGCCAGGCTGGCCGCGAGATTGACGCCGGTGGTCGTTTTGCCGACG
>CAMAYE010000264.1 GCA_945862135.1 Bordetella parapertussis | reverse complement strand
AGCGTCGGTTCACCTTTACCCACCAGTGCGCCTTCCGGTACTTGCGAGAAGCCGATACGTCCGGTTTCCGCAGCGCGGATCTGTGTGTAACCCAGATTCAGTTTGGCGCGGTCGAGTTGGGCGCGCGCCGACTGCACTGACGATTCGGCCTGACGCAGTTGGGTAACGGCATCGTCATAGTCCTGCTTGCTGATCGCATCTTCCTTGGCGAGCGGGGCGTAACGGGCTTCGCGTGCTTTGGCGTTGGCCAGATTCGCTTCGGCCTGGGCGAGTGCGGCCTGAGCATCACGCTGAGCGGCTTCGTAGTTGTCAGGGTCGATCGAGTAGAGCAGCTGGCCTTCCTTGACGTTGGTGCCTTCGGTGTAGTGACGTTTGGTCAGAACGCCTTCCACCCGCGCCCGCACTTGCACCGAGCGGTAGGCGACGACGTTGCCGACGTATTCACGCACGACCGGTACTGTGGTGGCTTCAGCGACGATGAATTTGACTTCCGAAGGGGGTATTACCTGTGCGGCCGGTTTATCGCCGCCGCAGCCGGAGAGGCCGACGCTCAGTAGAACGCTGATCAGGAGTGTGGTGCGGTAAACAGGCTGGTCGTGGCGCATGATTTTTAATCTTTTGATTATATTGATTTATTTTCGGGAGACGTGGGTGCTGGAAGATATGTGAATGGTTGTTATTCTGGCGTACTTGTTGCAAAAACTCACATAAATGTGGGTTGGCCAAGTGTGTTCAGCGTTTCGCGTCGCCTGTTTTATTGGGTGGATAGAAAAACTGCATCGGGGACGATAAGAATTGGCTGACGACATAACGCAGCAGGGCGCCTGCATGTGAAATGCGGACACCGTGAGCGCGTAACGCGGTCCACAGCGCCAGTGCAAAACTGACGGACAGGTTGATGATCCCGATCAATGCAACGCCCAGTATGCAATGCAGCCACAAGCCGGCGCTCATGGCGAATTCCAGACCGGCGGCGCCGTAAGCCAGATTCGCCGTAGAGAAGGTGATGTGGCGGATATCCAGCGGAAGGCCCAGCAGGTGACCGAAGGTGCCGGTCATGCCCAGCATGAAGCCGAAGAAAAAATTACCGGCGAGACCGCCGAGGTTGCGGTCAACATAGCTGCCGATCGCTTCCGCGCGCCGTTCACCGGCCAGCCGCCGCAGCCAGGTCAGCTCGGCCACGCGCAACCCGATGCGATTATAGGCCGCCTTGTTGTCGAAATACCCGGAAATCAGCCCTGAGAGAAAAAGCCATACGCCGGCGATCGCGGCATGCAGCAGGGCCAGGCTATGCAAAGGGCTGAGGTCCTTCAGCAGAACTGCGGCTTTTTCCGGAGATACAGGATTGCCACCGGATTGGGACAGCCACAGGGCGATGCAGAGGGCGACCGGGAATGCGATCAGCACATTGCCGCAGATGGCGGCGAACTGGCTGCGCATCACGTCAATCACCAGTTGGCCGAGGCGTTCAACTTCACGCAGTTTTCCGCCGGTCTCGCTGACGGTTTCAGCGATTGCAGCTGCGGTCATGGCCGGTTGTTTGGTCGCAATGGTGAAGTGCAGCATGTGCACCAGGACAAAGCCCAGCGCGTAGTTGAGGCTGTAGGCCAAGCCCTCGATGAGGGGCGGCAGAGACAGCTTGGCTGCAAGAATCTTGATTAACGCCATGAATCCGACAATGACGCCGGCGCCCATGGCTGAACCCCACATGCCGAAATAGCCGCGATGATCGGTGGTGATGTAATGCTCGCCGGTGCGGCTTGCGTTTTTGGTGACGCGCATCGCCAGCAGGCCGAACAGATCGGAAAAGTGCCGGCGAACGCTGCCGCGGCTGATTTCGCCGCAGATGGCGGACCGGACCAGTGCCGCCCACGAACGCATCAGGGCTTCGTCCGGATGGTCGCGGTAACGGGCGGCAATCAGCTGGATCAGGGTGTCGAGACGGTCAAGGTGCTGGGTCAGGCGCACCAGCATGAAGTTCAGTCGCAGGCTGGTACCTGCTGTCAGTGCGGCATTCTGGACTTTTTTGACGGTCTCACGGCATTGATCGATCAGCACCAGCAGGTGTTTTTCATCGACGTCAGGGGCATGCGGATCGGAAAGGCAATTTTGGTAAGCCTTGATTAGTGCCTGCAGCTCGACGTTCTGCGCGATGAAGGGTGACTCGCCTTTTTCGATCTGGGGCCAGGCATGGGCGAGTTCGGCGTCAAGACCCGTGGCGGTGATCCGGTAGGACACGCTTTGTACCGCATCCAGAATCTCCAGAAGTGTCTGCAGCATGGCCGGATCGTTGCGAACCTGGCGCATGTCGAGCAGATGCCAGAATTCGAGGGCATGCTCCTCAGGTACTTGCTCGAGCCAGCGGTAATCGTTGCGGTCATGGAAAACCAGCGTGACTGCATCTCGAAGACTTTTTGAATCTTTGACCTCGGGCAGCAGGCGCACGGTGAACTTGCGCCAAAGCTCTGTGAAGAACCCGGTGCCGGGGAGCAATCCGCTTTCGGCAAAAAAGCTGCGTTGTTTGGATGATCCGAATAGCTGCAGTAATGCCGCACGGGCCAGCGCGCAATGGTCCGGGCGGGCGGCGAGAAAATCAAGGAGCGCTCGGTAGCGCTGAGCCGCCGTTACCGCATCATTCGGTGAATCCGGTCTGATCGTATCGAACAGGTCGCGGAACAGTTCAAGCGGTGATGAGGCACCTTGCTGGAAGCGGCTGAAGGCCGCTTCCAGGGTGCGTGTCCGAGCGCCGTCGTCCACGGTGATGACGGCGCTGCAGCGTCAGGCGGCTGCCAGCAGTTCGCGGAGGACGTACGGAAGGATGCCACCGTGTTTCAGGTAGTCGACTTCGATGCCGGTGTCGATGCGCAGCGTCAGCGTGATTTTCTTCGTGCTGCCATCGGCTTTGGTGATGGTCATCGTTACGTCCTGCATCGGTTTGACGTTGCCGCCTTCAAGTCCTTCGATGGTGAAGGTCTCGGTGCCATCAATGCCCAGCGTTTTGACGTCTTCACCCGGCTTGAACTGCAGCGGCACAACACCCATGCCGATCAGGTTGGCGCGGTGGATGCGCTCGAAGCTCTTGACGACAACAGCCTTGACGCCCAGCAGTTGCACGCCTTTGGCCGCCCAGTCCCGCGACGAACCCATGCCGTAGTCTTCACCGCCGAAGATGACCAGCGGGGTGCCGGCCTTCTGATAGAGCTCGGAAGCTTCGAAAATCGTCATTTGCGCGCCGTCTGGCATGTGCTTTGTGATCGGGCCCTCGGTGCCGGGGGCGATCGCGTTGCGCAGGCGCACGTTGGCGAAGGTGCCGCGAACCATCAGTTCATGGTTGCAGCGGCGAACGCCGAAATGGCCCCAGTCTGCCGGCGGGTGATCCTTGAACGGCTCAAGCCACTTGCCGGCCGGCGTGCCCGGCTTGATCTTGGTCGAGGGGCTGATGTGATCAGTGGTGATTGAATCACCGAGAATCGCCAGTGCACGCGCGCCCTTGATGTCCGTGACCTTGCCGAGCTGGCGGGTGACGCCCTGGAGGAACGGCGGTTCGCGGATGAAGGTCGATTTTTCGTCCCACTGGTAGACCGCGCCTTCAATGGTGGGCACTGCTTCCCACAGTTTCTTGTTGCCCGAAAGGTCACCGTATTCGCGACGGAAATGCTCGGAGTTGGCTGCAAACTTGAGCAGTGCGGCGACTTCGGCGTCGCTGGGCCACACATCCTTCAGGTAAACCGGCTGGCCGTCCTTGCCTTTGCCGAGCGGTTCCTTGGTGAGGTCGGTGCGCACGGTACCGGCGATGGCATATGCCACCACCAGCGCAGGGCTGGCGAGGTAGTTGGCGCGCAGGTTGGCATGCACGCGGGCTTCGAAGTTGCGGTTTCCTGACAGTACTGCACAGGTGACGAGATCCTGCGAGACCACGGCTTCCTCGATCTTAGCGTCGAGGGGGCCGGATGCGCCCATACAAGTGGTGCAGCCGTAGGCGACGACGCTGAAACCCAGTTTCTCCAACGACGTCAGCAGTC
>CAMAYE010000263.1 GCA_945862135.1 Bordetella parapertussis | reverse complement strand
ATCTTCGCCCGGAAAATCCAAATCTCCTCCCGTGCTGCAGCCTGCTTACCCGGCACCAACAACATTATTGTTATGGCAACAGCTGTATCAATATTCGGCGTCGAATGCGGTATCCCCTTCGGTTACCGGTTCACCAGAGGCGCGCACCGCGCTGAAATCAAACAGGGTCCGGTCCAGCAGGTGCGAAGGACGAACATCCTGCAAACTGGTCAGCATGGTGGCGACGCGCCCCGGATACCGTCTTTCCCAATCCGCAAGCAGCGCCTTCACCTCCTTGCGCTTGAGCGTGACCTGCGAACCGCACAAGGTGCAGGGAATGATCGGGAACTGCCGCAGTTCAGCATACGCTTCCAGGTCACGCTCTTCGCAGTAGGCCAGCGGCCGGATCACCACGTTGCGGCCGTCATCCGACACCAGCTTCGGCGGCATGGTTTTCAGCTTGCCGCCGTAGAACATGTTGAGGAAAAACGTCTCCAGAATGTCGTCACGATGATGGCCCAGTGCGATCTTGGTGGCGCCCAGTTCCTGCGCCACGCGGTAGAGCACGCCACGGCGCAGCCGCGAACACAAGGAACACATGGTCTTGCCTTCGGGGATCACGCGTTTGACGATGCTGTAGGTGTCCTGCGCCTCGATATGGAAGGGCACTCCGAGTTTTGTCAGGTATTCCGGCAGCACATGCTCCGGAAACCCAGGCTGTTTCTGGTCAAGGTTGACGGCAATGATGTCGAAATGGATCGGCGCGTGGCTCCTGAGATGCAACAGGATGTCGAGCAGCGCGTAGCTGTCCTTGCCGCCGGACAGACAGGCCATCACCTTGTCGCCGTCGCGGATCATGTCGAAATCGGCGATTGCCTGGCCGACCTGGCGGCGCAGGCGTTTGACGAGTTTGTTCGACTCGTAATGTTCCTTGCGCTCCTTGTTGCTGCGCGGCGTGATGTGTATCGCTTGTGTGTCCATGGTGAATCCGATCAGCAGTTCAATACATCGTTAATTGAGTAATTCAGGCGACGATGCTGCGGCCGCCATCCACGGCAATGATCTGCCCGGTCACATAAGGCGCCAGCGCCAGAAATTCCACCGCCAGCGCAATGTCGTCGGGCTCACCGGTGCGCTTCAACACGGTCTGGTTGACGATGCGCTGACGTTCGATGTCATTCTGCCACGCCGGATCCTCGGGCCAGACGATTGTTCCCGGCGACACCCCATTGACCCGCACCTGCGGTCCCAGTTCACGCGCCAGTGAACGCGTCAGCGCCAGCAGGCCGCCCTTGGCTGCGTTGTAGACCAGATGGCTTTTCATCGGCAGTTCGGCGTGGATGTCGATGATGTTGACGATGCAGCCCTGCGTTTTGCGCAACTCCGGCGCTGCGGCCTGGGACAGGAACAGCGGCGCCTTGAGATTGGTGCCGATCAGGTCGTTCCAGGCCTGCTCGTCGATACCGCCGACGGGCGTGGCATAAAAACTCGAGGCATTGTTGACCAGCACATCAAGCCGCCCGAAGGCCGCCAGCGCATCCTTGATCAGTTGCGGCAGAGCGCCGGGGATCAGCAGGTCGGCGCGCGCCAGCGCTGCCGAATCCGCGCGCTGCGCATTGAGTTCATGGAACAGCGCCTGCGCGTCCTGCACAGAATGATGATGGTTGATCACCACATTCGCACCGGCCGCATGCAGCCGGCGGCAGATCGCCGCGCCGACGCGTCGCGCGCCGCCGGTCACCAGCACTGCTTTGCCGGCCAGCCCGTTGTTCATGGATTGCCGTCCGCTTTCCAATGGTCGCCGTAAATCATTGTTTATTTTATCGTAATATCCCGCGGTGACCTCATTGCCGAAGAACCCGACACTGCCACTGCCGCCCACCGCAGCACTGGAACTGAGTGTGCGCCTGCAAACACTGATCCGCAGCGAAATCGAGGCCAGCGGCGGCTGGATCAGCTTCGCACGTTATATGGAACTCGCACTGTATGCGCCGGGTCTCGGTTATTACAGCGCCGGCAGCCACAAACTCGGCGCAGCCGGCGATTTCATCACGGCACCCGAGTTGTCGCCGCTGTTCGGCCGCACGCTGGCGCGGCAGCTGGCCGAACTGCTGGCGCAGGACATCCCTGACATCATCGAACTCGGCGCCGGCAGCGGCGCGCTTGCGGCTGTGCTGCTGGCGGAACTCGCCACACTCGACCACCTGCCGCAGCGTTATCTGATTCTCGAAGTCAGTGCAGATTTGCGCCAGCGACAGCAGGCGCATCTCGCAGCCACCGTGCCGCAGCTTGCAGATCGTGTGTCCTGGCTGGATCGTTTACCGGATCAAATGCAGGCGATAGTCATCGGCAACGAAGTGCTGGATGCCTTGCCGGTGCATCGCGTGCGCGTGGATCAGGGCGTCGAAGAAATCGGTGTCATCGCCAACGACGACCATTTTGCCTGGACCTGCCGCCCGGCACCAGACACATTGCAACACGCAGTCTCCGCACAGGAACTTCCCGACGATTACGAAACCGAAATCAGCCTGGCTGTGCCGGCATTGATCAGCAGCCTGGCGCAAGGCCTGACCCGCGGCGCCCTGCTGTTCATTGATTACGGATTTCCGGCGCATGAATTTTTCCATCCACAGCGCAACCGCGGCACGGTGATGTGTCACTACCGCCATCAGTCGCACGCCGACCCTTTTCTGTGGCCGGGCCTGCAGGACATCACCGCCCACGTCGACTTCAGCGCCGTGGCACAGGCGGGCGTCGGACTTGAGCTCTTGGGTTACACCGGCCAGGCGCAGTTCCTGATCAACTGCGGCATCACTGAGCTGCTCGCCGAGATCCCCGCCGCGGACACCGCGCGTTACGCGCCACTGGCGGCACAGGTGCAGCAACTGCTGTCGCCGGCGGAAATGGGCGAGTTGTTCAAGGTCATTGCGCTGGGCCGCGGCATCAGCGGACCACTGTCGGGCTTCCACCGCGGCGACCGTTCCCACACCCTGTAGTCGGTCCGGCGACTTCCGTTATCATTGCGTTGATCTTCCAATCGCACCGTTCGGGCTGAGCCTGTCGAAGCCCCGCATCATGGTTCCGCCCTTCGACAGGCTCAGGGCGAACGGAAATGTGGAAAGCTCTGGTGGCCAATTCCATCACCCGCCTGCTTGCACTCATTTCAGTCGCCTGGCTGAGCGGCGGGGAAGCACTGGGCGCGGAAGCCCCAACCGTGGCACAGGCCCAATACCTTTGGTCACAAAGCCCCCACGGCCGCATGCTCGAACGCATCCTGCCGCCGTCGGTCGAACCCGCACAATTGCCGGAGCCGCAATCCGCAGGCGCCCGCCTGACCGCACGTTACTGCGTGCAATGCCATTACCTGCCCAATCCGGAAATGCATACTGCCGCGCGCTGGCAACCGGTCGTCGAACGCATGGTGTGGCGCATGCAGGGCCGGGGCACCATGGGCCCGCTGATGAAAGACATGATGGCCGGCGTGCAGGCGCCGTCGGACGCCGAGGCCGCCACCCTCGCCGCTTATCTGGCCAAACACGGACAGCAGGAAATGGATCGCAGAAATCCGGCGTTGCGCAGCACTTCCGGCCAGATCTACAGCATCGCCTGTTCGCAATGCCATGCGCTACCGGATCCGCAGCGCCACACCGCGCGGGAATGGCCGGGCGTCGTGCAGCGCATGCAGGGCCACATGGCCTGGGCCAATACCGTGGTCGGCGCCCCCGAATTGCGCACCAACCCGGTACTCGATACCACGGAGATCCTGCGCTTCCTGCAGCGTTACGCGCGCAAATAGTCAGGCAGCGGCTTTGGATATCCAACCCTGATCGGTATCCACAAAAATCATTTTCGCGACCTCCCGATCTTTGCGATCAACATCATTTTCGCGATCAATGATTTCCCGGATTTTGACGTTGCCTTCCGCATGCTCCCGATAGATTAATCGGAGCATGCGGTCAGCCAGCTTCGGTACGCGTACTTTGTTCTTTTCCCATAACGCGACGGTTTGCGCTTCGCAACCAAACATGCGGGCAAGTGCCGCCTGGGAAAGATCCAGTTCCTTGCGAATAAAGCGAAACTCCGCCCCCGTCAGTCGGGGCTTAA
>CAMAYE010000262.1 GCA_945862135.1 Bordetella parapertussis | reverse complement strand
AGCAGGATCTGCGCGTGCTCAGCACGTGCGTTGAGATCGATGCTGCGCAGACCATTCGTCAAATCGGCGGTACCCGTTGCGCTAATGCGTCCTTTGCCAGCCTTGAGTTCAAACTCGTCAAGGCGAAACTGCGTGTCGTTCAGCGTGGCTCGCAGGCGACCATCGCGCAGGTCAAGTCCTGGGCCAACGGCGCGCAACAGCAATTGGTCGCCGGTGATGGTTCCGCTGAAGCGTGGCGCAGCGACAGTTCCATCCGCGCGTATGCGCGCAGCCATCCGGCCATCGATGCGATCCAGGCCGGGCAGCAGTGCGCGCAGCCAGGTCATTGAGCGGAAGTCGAGGTTCATATTGCCGGAGAGAGGCGCTTCGCCTGGCAGCATCCAGACACCGTCCCTGCGGATCAATCGAGTCTGCAACTGTGCGCTGGCTGTTCCCATAGTACTGCTGTCAATGTCGAAGGTTGTTTCAATGCCGCTGTCTGCGGCATTGATGTTCAGCGCGACTTTGCGTAGTGCGAGCGGCACGGGTGGTTCGCCTGACAGTGACAGATCCCCGCCCTCCCGATGGAGACTGGCTTTGCCGGTCCATGAATCTTCAAGGGCCAGTGCCCACTGGCCACCCAGGCGCAGGCCGCCGTCGATCAGTCCGCTGTTGCGAGGCAGCAGGCGGGCGATGGAAATGCCGCGGAAGACTCCGCTGGTATTGATTCGCCCATTTTCGGCGCGCAGCGTTGCCGGGCCGAATTCGCCGTCCAGAAGCGTGGCACGCAACTGTTCAATGATGAGTATTCCAGCGCCTGCGGTGATCTGTGCCGGCGCGTTCAGGCGGACCGGCCATGGCCGGTTCATTTCAAGTTGTTCAAGGCTCCCGGTCCAGCGTCCCTGCGCGTCCATGCCGCCGGTCGCCCTCAATGTCCCGCTGCTGTCTGCGCCTTGCGCGGATCCGTTGATGATATGCCGCATGCGCGTTCCGTTACCGGAAAGGCGCAAGGTATCGATACGGGTTTCGGCGATCTGCAGACCTGTTGCCGTACCTGATATCCGCAGTGCACCGTCGTGTCCGGCTGCAAGTGTTCCCTGCATATCCAGTTTTGCGAGTCGCTGGGTTCCGGCGACCAGTTGTTGACCTTCAATGGCGAAATCCAGTGCCGGTCCATCCTTGGCGCCGGTGACGGTGCCGTTACCGGTGATACGTCCGCCGATCGCTGGATCCAGTGCGCGCAGATCTTCTGCTTCCATGATCCAGCGCAGTTGATCCAGCGGTTTGCCGTATCCGCCTTTGATCTCGACCCGATTACGTCCGATCGCCAATTGGGCCGTACCGTCAAACCAGTGGGACTTCCTGGTCGTAAACGCGGCGCTGGCATTAAAGGGCCGGTTGCGCAAACGGCTGTCCACGAGGTCGATATCGAGCTGCGCCTGCCACTCGGGATTCAGTTTGCCGTTTGCGGCGAAACGGCCGTTGAGCGTAGCCGGGGGAACCGCCGCGAGTTTCGACGGATCAAGGCGGCTGAGAGTGCCACTGAAACCAAAGGCCTGCGCCGCTGTTAACTCCAGTTTTCCCGCGATTTCAGCAACGCCCTGACCGGCCTGCAAGTGAGCGCGCTCAATGGTCAGTACGTTGCCGGCATGTTTGGCCGCCAACTGCAACTGCAGGCCTGCGCCGTCGAGTTTTGCGGTGGCCGATTGCGCTTCCGGGTTTCCTGAAATCTTCGCTTTGCCCGAGACCTTGATGGCGCGCAACCGGCTGTCGATACGTGCGGTATCAATGCCGCGAAGCTGAATGTCCATGTCGCCTGAATTTCCATGTATGCCGGCAATGCCCGTTACACGTCCGCCGCCTGCAAGCAGAACGTCAAGCATCGGCAGTTTCCAGTCGCCGCCGTCTCCGGAAAATCGGGCTTTCATTGTTGACACTGGGATTCGTCCGCTGTCCAGTGTTCCGCTTGCGGCATTGTCCGCGTGCAGTGTGCCGTTGAGCATTTCATTGATGGATTGGGCATTCGCATCGATATTGAGCCGTGTTCGCGGCCATCCGCCATGCCATGCAGACAGGTCCAGTTCACGCACCCGTGCATCCAGTTGTTGCACCGGTTGCGGTGCATAGGGGTGCAATAGTGCGGACGATTGGATGGATGCGCCGCGTCCGCCACCGGACAGCTTGATTTGCAAAGCCTCGAGCGTCCCTGTAACCGATGCCTTGGCCTGCAATGAAAGCGCTGTTGTCCCGCGCATGGCTTGAATCTGTCCCTCGATCTGGAACGGACTTTGCGTGCCGACCTGCAGTGTGCCATCGATGGCCCAGCCTTCCGATTGTGTTTGCAGCAGGCTGATTTCATGGCGGGTGCGGCCACCTGTGTAACCGAGCTTCAGGTTTTCGATGGCAGGCAGGTTGCTGATTTCGATGCGACCGATCTCGAGTGAGTCGATTGAGATGTCGATTGGAAGCGCCAGTGACACAGGCACTGTTGATGCTGCCGTCGAGAGGCTTTGATAGCGCAGGACCGAGGCCGTTGCGCTGCTCAGGTGCAGTTCCCGGCGAAGCAGGGCCAGGGGTTGCCAGCGCAATACGAGTGTTTCACCCTCAAGCATTAAATCGGCGTTGCGGATCTGCAGTTGTCTGATCCGGACCTCGCTCAGCAATGAGCCTTCGATGCCTTCAGCTCTGATTGTGTCTTCACCCAACTGGATGATTTTGCGCGCGGCCCAATCTAGTCCGGAACTGCTGCCCAGCCAGACGACGCCGGAGATCAGGATGCAGACTGCAACGGCTGCTGCCGCAACGCTCATCCGGAAGATAAAGGATTTGCCTGCCATGTCAGAACCTGGCGCCCAGCGTGAAGTGCACTCGGATTTTGCCGTTTTCCTGGGGTTTTGCGATGTCGAGATTCAAGGCGCCGGCCGGTGTAATCCAGCGGACGCCCGCACCGTAGCCGTAGACCGGCTTCAGTGAGGATGGCGTGTCTGCGGCATTGCCGCCGTCGACAAACAGCGCACCGCCCCATTGCGGCGTGAAGTCGTGCTGGTATTCGATGGTGGCCACGCCGAGGAAACGGCCGCCGACAATTGATGAACCCTTGGCTACGCCGAGGGACTGGTAATCATAACCCCGCACTGACTGGTCGCCGCCGGCCCGGAACAGGAATTCCGACGGAATGCCCTCGCGTGAATCAGCCCATACCGCACCGGCCTCGCCGCGCAGGTGAATACGGTCGTAGCGGCCGACTGAAACGATCTGCAGCGCGCGACCGTAGGCGCGGGCAAAGGAGCGTGTCGATAGCAGGGTCTGGGATGCGCCGCCCAGTTGCAGATTGAGCATATGACCGCTCCGCGGTCGCAGCAGATCATCGACTTTGCGTGATGTCCAGGAATAATTGAGTGTCAGTGCATTCAGATTATCAACAGGGCCCCCGGTCAATGATTGTTCTTCGCCCTGAAACTTCAATGCCCAGTCATGTTCTTTTTCGGGTGAACGCCAGGCGCGTTGCGCAGTAATGCCATAGCTCCGGGTGATCAGGTTTTCAATGTCGCTGTGCAGGGCTTCTGCGCCCAGCCGGTTGCGCCATCCGCTGGATTCCGGGGTGAGTGCGAGTTCACCGTTCAGGGTCTGTTCTTTCGTGTTGACCCGCAGTTTGCCGGTCCCCTGCCAGCCGGGCTGCAGCGTGTTGTAGTGGGTGAACAGGGCTTCCCCGCGTGGCCCGGTGTCGGTGCTGTATCCAATGCCGAGGTCAATTTTTTTCTCGGGGTGTTCAACCACGCGAACATCAACGGTGGCGGCTGAGGCCTGTGACGGGTCGGTATTGACAGTGACTGAGGCACTGCGAAAAAAACCGCTGGCCTGAAGCTCGGTCTGGTAGCGAACAACCGCTTCGTGGCTGTAGCGTTCTCCGGCGCGGAACATCTGCAGGTTTTCGACCAACTGGCGAGGGTACCGCTGCAGTCCCTCAATCCGGGTGCTGCCAAAGCGGAACAATGGGCCGCTGTTGATCACGATATCGACGGAGACCAAGGCTGTCTTCGGATCCACATCCGCGATGCTGGTGGTGATTTGTGCTGCCGGGTAACCGTCAAATACGAATTCCCGCAGCAATGCCTCTTTGGCGCTG
>CAMAYE010000261.1 GCA_945862135.1 Bordetella parapertussis | reverse complement strand
AGGTCGGCGTCCCGCGTCGGCCGCAGCGTTTCGCCGAGCCACCCCAGCAGCAGCAACGCGCCCTTCAGCACAAACCGTTCGCCATACGGCGAACGCGCCAGCCGATACAGATAACGCTCCACCGCATAACGCGTGAGCACCAGGTTCGGGTCTACACCCGTCGCCCTGGCATGACGTGCGAGCCGCGCTTGCAGTGAGCGGGCAAGGCCGTCACGCGCACTCGTCACGCGACCAGCGCCTCGAGATAGGGACGCATCACGCGCTGGACGCGGCAAATACCGGCGTAATGTTCCAGGTCAGTCATTGTGAAGCGGCGCGCGCGCCAAGCCTCGCGCAAGGCTTCGAGGGCGACATCGAGGCCTATCTTGTTGCGATACTTGAAGCAGTCGGCCAGCGTCTTTGCGACGTTGTAGATTTTCACCGGCCGACCTTCAAGCCGGTGCGTGTCAACGCCCTTGGTCAATGCCGCCCCCGAGTAGCGCACGATACGCAGTGGCGGGTATTTAAGCGCCGGGCGCCGGGCACGCCGATCAATTGCGAGCCAGATTCCGGAAGGCAGCTGCGTACCCAAGCCATGGAACTGCAATGCCGAGATCAGACAGACGACGCCATGCGGTACGGCCGTGCTCGCGATCGCGAGGCTGTGATGTTCGGTGATCGGGTGTTCGGGCAAACGATAAATGCCGCGCGCGATGCGCTCGAGTTCACCTGTCGCCACCAGCCGGCTCAACACCTGGCGATGAATCCCCGTTGCCGCCAACTCGCGCGCGGTCACACCCTGGCTGCGGCGTGCGAGTTTCAGAACCTTTGTTTGAGGAGTGGCTGAAGGCATGTGTCGAATTGTAGGCAGATATTGATATCTGTCAACACTTTGGCACATCCCAGATCACCAAACAATTGGCTTAAGCCTGTTGTTGACTCGCTGCGCGCTCCAAGTGATCTTTTGCCCCACGCCCTCACCCACAAAACGCTAGTGCGAAGGGCTTCCCTCCGGCGAGATTAACAAGTATCTGTTTTTATTGATTTTTTTAGAACGACCGCGGCATGCCCAGAATATGCTCGCCGACGTAAGACAGGATCAGGTTGGTCGAGATCGGCGCTACCTGATACAGCCGCGTCTCGCGGAATTTGCGCTCGACGTCGTATTCCGCCGCAAAGCCGAAGCCGCCGTGGGTCTGCAGGCAGGCATTGGCTGCTTCCCATGACGCATCGGCGGCGAGCAGCTTGGCCATATTGGCTTCAGCGCCGCAGGGTTGTTTGGCATCGAACAATGCCGCCGCCTTGTAGCGCATCAGGTTGGCGGCTTCGACATTGACGTAGCTGCGCGCGATCGGGAATTGCACGCCCTGGTTCTGGCCGATGGGGCGGTCGAATACGACACGGTCATTGGCATATTTGCTCGCACGATCCACAAACCAGTAGCCGTCACCGATGCACTCGGCGGCAATCAGGATGCGCTCGGCATTGAGGCCGTCGAGGATGTATTTGAAGCCACGCCCTTCTTCGCCGATCAGGTTCTCGACCGGAATTTCCAGATTGTCGATGAACAGCTGGTTGGTTTCGTGGTTCACCATATTGCGGATCGGCTTGACCTCAAGGCCATTGCCGATGGCTTCCCGCAGGTCGACGATGAAAATCGACATGCCTTCGGATTTCTTTTTGACTTCCGTCAGCGGCGTGGTGCGCGCGAGCAGGATCATCAGTTCGGAATGCTGGATGCGCGAGATCCACACCTTCTGCCCGTTGACGACATACTTGTCGCCCTTTTTGACGGCGACGGTCTTGATCTTGGTGGTGTCGGTGCCCGCGGTCGGCTCGGTGACGCCCATCGACTGCAGCCGCAATTCGCCGGTGGCGATTTTGGGCAGGTATTTGGTTTTCTGTTCAGCCGAGCCGTGGCGCAGCAGCGTGCCCATGTTGTACATCTGGCCGTGGCAGGCGCCGGAGTTGCCGCCGCTGCGGTTGATCTCTTCCATGATGATCGAAGCCTCGGTCAGGCTCAGGCCCGAGCCGCCGTATTCCTCGGGAATCAGCGCCGACAGCCAGCCGGCTTCGGTCAAGGCGGTGACAAAGGCCTCGGGATAACCGCGCACATCATCGACCTGCTGCCAGTAGGCGCTGTCGAACTGGTTGCACACGGCGCGCACGCCTTCACGAAGGTCGGCGTAGTCGTTCTGATCTGGAATGGACAACATGGCGATGATTTCGATTGAAATTAAGAGCCTCATTATAAACGAACACTTCTGACCGACAGGCCGATTGGACAGCCGCGGCAAAGCGTCTAAACTGCCCGTTCCCGAATAAAGGAGTTCGTGTGCAAACCGACCAGCAAACCCGCGCCACCGTGTGGCCGGACCAGATTTTCGAGGTGTTAAAAGACGCCGGCATCACCCAGGTGGCTTATGTGCCCGACGCCGGCCATGCCAAGCTGATCAACCGTTGCCAGGCTGAAAAATCCATGCGCACGGTGTCATTGACCACCGAGGAAGAAGGCGTGGCGATGCTGGCCGGCACTTGGATGGGTGGCGCCAAAGGCGTGCTGCTGATGCAGTCCAGCGGCGTCGGCAACTGCATCAACATGCTGTCGATGTTCGAGGAATGCCGCTTGCCGCTACTGATGATCGTCACCATGCGCGGCGTATGGGGTGAATTCAACCCCTGGCAGATTGCGATGGGTGGCAGCACCGCCGTGGCGCTGGAAAACGCCGGCGTGATCGTGCATTCGGTGGACCGCGCCGAGGACGTCAAGGAAACCGTGCATGCCTGCACCGCCCTCGCCTTCAACACCCAACGCCCGGTCGCGGTGCTGATCCAGCAACGCGTAGTCGGCTTCAAGAATTGGAATAAGTGATCATGGCCATTAAAAAACCTGCCGAACTCGACCGTCGCAAAGTTGTTGCCGCGCTGCTCGCCGACCGCGGCGATGCACTGGTGGTCACTGGTCTAGGCTCACCGACGTATGACACCTACGCCGCCGGTGATCATGATCTCAACTTTTATCTATGGGGCGGCATGGGCGGCGCAGCGATGGCCGGCCTCGGCCTCGCACTGGCGCAACCGAAACGCCGCGTGTTGGTGATCACCGGTGACGGTGAAATGCTGATGGGTCTGGGCTCGCTGGCCACCATTGCCGTTGAAGCGCCGAAAAATCTCGCTATCGCCGTCATCGACAACGGTCACTACGGCGAGACCGGCATGCAGCGCGCGCACACCGGACGCGGCGTCGACATTGCCGGCATGGCCCAGGCGGCAGGATTCAAATCATCGAACACGATCCGCAGCATGGCCGGACTGCAAGAATGGCTGGCCACGTTCCACCGCAAACCCGGTCCGGTGTTCGGCGATATCAAGGTCTCTGCTGCCCCCGCACCGATGGCGCTGCCGGTGCGCGACGGCACCGCAATCAAATACCGTTTCAGGACTGCGCTGCTGGGGGCAAAAGCGCTGGGATGAAGTGCTGGTGGTTGCCCCTCACCCTACCCCTCTCCCCAAAAGCTTTTGGGGAGAGGGAATTCGTTGTTGGCGACATTGTTACCACTTCCAAAGGTAGCGCCCCCTCGCCCCGCTTGCGGGGAGACAAGGGCACACTTGAAGCAAGGCAGGGCTGGGGTGAGGGGCAACCCATGAAGGGAAATTCGCTGCTCGGCAAAGACTTCGCACGCAAACTCAGAAAATCCGAAACGGATGCCGAACGAAAAATCTGGCAGCAACTGCGCAACCGATACCTCAACGGGGCCAAGTTCCGACGTCAGCACCCAGTAGGCCCGTATGTTGTTGATTTTATTTGCATCAATGGAAAGCTCATTATTGAGCTTGATGGCAGCCAGCATCAGCAGTAACTGACTTACGATGCTCAGCGCACTGAATTTCTGGAACAGGCTGGATATCGGGTGATGCGGTTCTGGGATAACGATGTGTTGTTGAATACGGAAAGTGTGATGCAGGCGATATTTGATGCTTTAGTACGCCCCTCACCCTAGCCCTCTCCCCGTTCTACGGGGAGAGGGCACTCGCATTTTTGAAGATAAATGATCATGAATAAAACTTCTCAAGCTCTTAAACAATACAAAATGTTCATCGGCGGCGAGTGGGTCAAAGCCGCCGGC
>CAMAYE010000260.1 GCA_945862135.1 Bordetella parapertussis | reverse complement strand
CCGGCGCGTGCCTATTTGGGACGCTTTAACTTTAAAGGCGCTGATCAAGGCAAGATGGTCGGTCAACTCTCTGGTGGTGAACGCGGACGCCTGCACCTGGCCAAAACACTGATTACGGGTGGCAACGTGTTGCTGCTGGACGAGCCTTCCAACGATCTGGACGTGGAAACCTTGCGTGCGCTCGAGGATGCGCTGCTTGAGTTTGCAGGTTCTGTGATGGTGATCAGTCACGACCGCTGGTTCCTGGATCGGATCGCCACGCATATCCTTGCTTTCGAGGGTGACTCGCAGGTCGTGTTCTTTGATGGCAACTATCAGGAATACGAAGCGGACAAGAAGCGTCGCCTAGGCGAGGCGGGTGCAGCGCCCAAGCGTATTCGCTACAAGGCGCTGCGTTAAAGCATCATTTCAGCCGCTAGACTTTTACGATAGATAGCTATTGACCAAGTCGCGACTCGCCAGTAACTCTCTGGCGGGTCCTTCCATCGCGCAGACTCCGTTGCGCAACACCATGGCCCGATCTGCATATTCGAGTGCCAACATGGCGACTTGCTCCACCAAAATAATGGCTAATCCTTGGTCTGCGAGGCTGCGCAAGGTCGTCATAATGAGCTGAACGATTTGAGGTGCAAGGCCCAGCGAGGGCTCATCGAGCATGAGCACCTTGGGCCGCATCATCAAACCACGTGCGACGGCTAGCATTTGTTGCTCTCCGCCTGAGAGTGCTGAGCCCGGGATGCCCTGCCGTTCTTTCAGAATTGGAAACCGCGCCCATTGTTCTTCCAACGCCTGATCGATGACTGCACGATCAAGACCGATGTTTTTAGCGCCGATCAGCAAATTGTCGCGTACGGACAGACCAGGAATAATTTGTCGTCCTTGCGGGATATGGATGATGCCGAGCCCGGGTAGTTTGTGCGCGGGAACCCCTCGAATATCTGCCCCGTTAAAGGAAATATTGCCAGACTCTATCGGGAGCAGGGCGGACAAAACACGCAGCAAGGACGTTTTGCCCGCACCATTGGCGCCGATGACCGTAAAAAGCTCCCCTTCACGAACATCCAGACTGATATCCTTTAAGACCTGATTGGCGCCGATTTTGGCGGAGATGTTATGAGCCTGAATCATGCGCGCGCTCCTGTACCGAGGTAGGCTTCAATGACGTCAGGATTCTTTTGAATCTCTGTCGGGCTTCCATTGGCAATGCGTTTTCCAAAATTCAATACGGTGACTTGATCGCACACCGACATGACAAACTCCATATTGTGTTCGACCAAAAGAATCGTGATACCCAGGCCACGAAGTCTTTTAACCACTTGCGCGATTTCTTGAACTTCTTGGCTATTCATGCCTGCGATCGGTTCATCTAACAGCAAAATTTTAGGACGTTGCGCAATGGCTCTGGCCAGTTCAAGAAGTTTGCGATGACCATAGGGCAGTTGACCAGGCAACTGATTCGCTGCATGTGCGATCCCAAAAAATTCCAAGATGGCGAGGCAGTCTTGCTGGGCGGCACGCTCAGGCTCGACACCCGATAGCCAGGTTAAAAAATCACGGAAATAGGATTGCCGGTGCTCAATGCCGAGCATGACATTATCGAGGACCGAAACCCCCTCAATCAACTGCAGATTTTGAAATGTTCGCGCTAATCCGTGCTGCGCGCGTTGCGCAACATCCAAGCCAGAAAGATCTTGGCCATCGATTTTGATGAAGCCTTGGTCAGGGCGATAGATACCCGCAATCATATTGATAATGGTCGATTTACCAGCACCATTTGGGCCGATCAGTCCATGGATCGATCCGCCCCGCACCTCGATTGAAACGTCATCAACAGCCTTTAAACCGCTGTAGCTCTTGCTAATGCCATTGATGGTGAGCGCAGCCTGACTACCTTTCATATTTTCCATGAAGGCAGGCAGTGCATGCTTGCCCTCATTGGCAGCGCTATGCATGGTTGGCGAGCGCAAGACAGCTTTCTCACCCAGCAGGCGATTCCTAAGGCTTTCCAGAATACCCGCCGCACCTTTAGGAAACATCAAAAGTACGATCAAGAGGATCAAGCCATAGATGAGCAGGCCATACTTATCGATCCCGGCAATGACTTCTACGATCGCCAACAGAATCAAGGTGCCGAGCAGTGGGCCGCTTTTGGTGCCAAGACCACCCACCACGGCGGCAATCAACAGGGCGATACTGAGCCTGACTGAAAAAGCATCACTGCCCACATAACCAGACTGATGGGCGAAAAAGGCGCCACCCAGACCGGCTAATGCCGCGGCAAACGCAAAAATACATGCTTTCCAGCGACTGACATTAATCCCGACTGATGCTGCAAACACTTCAGATTCGCGAATGGCGCGCAGGTTACGACCCAAGCGGCCTTGTTCGATAAAGTCAGAAATCAATTGAACAGCAAAAAGGCTCAGTCCTGCGACGTAAAAAAAGGCTGTCGGTCCCAGTTTGCCAAGCCCGAAGTCGAGCGTGGGGATGCCACTCAGGCCCATGGCTCCACCCGTCAAGCCGATCCAGCGTTGAGCAAGGATATCCAAAATAAATCCAACCGCTAGCGTCGTCATCGCCAGATATAAACCCCGCGTACGGAGCGCAAAAACGCCAACGAGTCCTCCTCCAATGGCCGCTATCAACATGCCAAACAAGATGGACAAAGGCACTGGCCAACCGAGCTTGAGCGCAGTGAGTGCAGAGCCGTAAGCGCCGAGCGCGTAAAAGCCGGCTTGCCCAAGCGACATTTGACCGGAAAGCCCGAGCAGCAGGTTTAAACCAATGACCGCGATGGCCGTATAAAAAAATGTCTGGGCTAAAAATAAGTAAAAGCCGTTGATGGGTAACCACGGAAAAATCGCAAAAATCGCTAAAGCGAAGGCATATATTTTTCTGTTGGATAAAGATTTGACCAAGTGAGCATTATCGGACATCGGTGCCTCGCTCTGAAAAAAGTCCCGAGGGTTTGATGGCGATAATCACAAGTGCGGCGAGTAATGGATATAGATCGCCAAAGCCAGAGTCCATATAGTTGGACAGTGATTCAAAGATACCAAACAGAATGCCACCGATCAGAATCCCGACAGGATTGGCAAAGCCGCCAATGGCTGCGACGATTAGAGCTTTGATGGTAAAAACCAAGCCCATGTGTGGGTTGATCGTGACAAGAGGTCCGATCAAAATGCCAGCCACGGCCGCCAAAATGGAGGCGATCACGAAGACGCCCGTTTTAACGCGAAACGTATTAATACCTAATAACATCGCTGCATCTGGGTTAAAGGCCACTGCCTGAATATTTTTCCCCCACCTTGAATGAAACATAAAACCATAAAACAAGGCGACGATCGTGACGGCTGCCACGATCACCAATATTTCTTCGAGAAAGAGACCTGCTCCCAGGACTTGCACCACTTCGTCGCGCTTAGCGCTAAAAAGAGGGGCAGAGTACTGGGAGGTCTTGCCAAAACCAAGTTCAATTACGTTTTGAAGAATGAGCGCGATACCCGCTGTCGTCAGGATCCAGGAATACGCACCGACGTTGGAGGATTTTTTACGATCCAGTGGTTGAATGGCGATTCGATTCAATAACCATCCCATCACACCAAGAATCATCACAGTCGCGATGATTGCGAGCCCAAGTGGTACTCCTACTTTCCTCAAAATCAAGATGAGGAAAGTACCCACCATCAAAAAGTCACCTTGTCCAAAATTGACGCGATGCGTAGTGAGGTGAGTGATATAGAGACCGAGCGCGACAAGGACGTAAATCGCCCCCATCGCGAGGCCACCTGATAACAGTTGGATAACGTTGCTCAATTCCATATTATTTCAACCGTGTCACAACGCCATTTTTCCAAACACCCAGAAAAACGTGCTCTTTATCGAGACACTCGTGGTCGGTTGGACTAAAGGGTTTAGCCGGAGTCGAGGAAATCGCCTGAATGCCGTCGATATTTTCAATAGCGTTACGGATCGCAACAGGGTCTGATTTCCCAACTTTGTCCACAGCCTTAAAAACAATCATGCCAGCATCGTAGCCAAGCGCTGCCACGACAGGCCAGCGATACGCTTTGCCATACTCTTTTGTCATGCGTTCATCAAAGCTTTTTGCGCGAGGTGTTGTGATGTCGAGCGCTTGACCCATGACG
>CAMAYE010000259.1 GCA_945862135.1 Bordetella parapertussis | reverse complement strand
GCTTCTTGTAGAGGCTCGGGCTGATCGCCAGTGAAGGTGAGCAGATGACGATGGTGTAGCCATCGGGCGTCTGACGCGTCGCATACTCCATGCCGACATTGCCGCCGGCGCCGGGACGATTCTCGGGCACCACCGGCTGGCCGACACCCTCGGACAGTTTCTGCGCGAAAATCCGGCCCAGAATGTCAGTACCGCCGCCCGGCGGGAACGGCAGCACGAAACGAATGGGTTTGCTCGGATAAGCCTGCGCATGGACCTGGGATGCGCCGGCAGCCAATGCAGCCGCAAAACAGGCGACGACAGCCGCGAATTTTTTCATTATTTCCTCCTCGTTGTTGTTTGCCGGAACAGCAGTGCCATCAATACCATCAACGACCTGCGCGCTCCGGACACCACGGACTGCCGGGCATGATTGCATGCCGGCAGCGTCGAAGCCCGGATTGTCCACTTGCTGCCCCGTTTGTCAAACCGTATACCGCTTGAAACCACATTCATTGCGAGGAAGACGTCGCGGAAACGGGTAAAATGACAACCCGTTTTTCGCTCAATTGCTTCTCGACAATCCTTTTGATCACCCGCCTGTCATGACATCGCCCCGCATCGCACTCATCCATGCCACGCCGCTCGCCATCGAGCCCATTGGCAACGCATTTCAACGGCTGTGGCCGCAGGCACGCACAACCAATCTGCTGGAAGACTCGCTGGCGCCGGATCTGGCCGCTGACGGCCGGCTGACAGACCGCATGATCGAGCGCTTCCTGACATTGAGCCGTTATGTGCACGGCTGCGGGGCCGATGCCATCCTCTTTACCTGCTCCGCCTTCGGCCCGGCGATTGAAGCCTGCGCCGCTGCGATGTCCATCCCCGTGCTCAAACCCAATGAGGCCATGCTTGACGAAGCCCTTGTCGCCGGCAGCAGCATCGGTCTGATCGCATCCTTTGGGCCGAGCATTCCGGCGCTCAACACCGAACTCGAAGACATGGCGCGCGCGCGCGGACAAGCAATTACCGTCGCGTCGCGCACGGTGGCTCCTGCCTGGACTGCACTGCAAAAGGGCGATGCCGAAACCCACGACCGCCTCGTCGCGGAAGCTGCTGCGGAACTGATGCCCTGCGATGCACTGGTGCTGGGGCAATTCTCGATGGCCAGTGCGGCGCGCAGGATCAAGCCACAAGCCGGCTGCACAATACTCACCAGTCCCGATTCAGCCGTCGTTCGCCTGAAACAGCGCTTGCAAGCCTGACCAACGGCTGAAATCGCCGGCAATAAAAAAGCGCAGCCGCAGCTGCGCTTTTTTAACGTTCCGTTCAGACGCGTATCAGCGGAAACGTTCAGCACATTGTTGTATGGCCTTATTGGTTTCATGCTTGAGGCATTCACGTGCATCCAGTTTTGAACGGGCCGTGAGCATTCGCGGACCCGAATCCACCGGTGCCGCCATTTCCGGCGCGCTTGGCGCTTTCTCTGCAGGGGCCTTCGCGGCAACGGTCTTTGAAGCAGGGACATCTGCAGCAGCGGGCTTTTTCGCCGGGGTCGCATCAGCCGAGGGCTTCGCCTCAGCTGCACCATCGGGAGCCGGCTTGGCGTCCGCAGTCGCGTCACCTTTTTTCTCACCCTCTGCCGGCTTTTCCGTCACAGCAGCAACCGGGGGCTTCGGCGCAGGCGGTTTGGTCGCAACGGGGGGTGGTGGCGGAGGCGGTGGCGGCTCGGCCATGAACATGTCCCAGGCAAACCAGCCGGCCACAGCCACCAGTAATGCACCGCCGGCAATGCCGGCTTTTTTCTTGTCGAATTCCAGTTTAGGCAAACTCAATTTGGCCATCACCGTCTCCCTTACCGACTATTGAATTAATCCGAAGGATACGCCAAAACCCGTAAAATTCGGCTCAACGCTCACCCAGCAAGGATTTTGCCGTGCGTTCGCAAACCCATTCGCGCTGCTCCGCCGTCAAGCCGGGAATGCCCTCTACCGCGGCCGGCACATCCAGCGGCGCCATGTCGAAGGGATGATCGGTACCGATCACCACACGGTCGGCGCCAACCTGATCAATCAGATATTTGGCCGCCTGCGGATCATGCGTCAGACAGTCGAAATAGAAGCGTTTGAACAGTTCACGCGGCGGCGTGACATTGTTGACCTTGGGTTCATTACGCACCTGATGGCCGTGACGGAAACGACCGATCTGGTACGGAATGAAACCGCCGCCATGGGGCAGCACGACCCGCAGTGCCGGCATTTCGTCCATCGCGCCGCTGAACATCAGGTGCGCCACCATCAGCGTGGTGTCGAGCGGGAAACCGACGAAGTTCGACAGGTAATAATCTTCCATGCCGCCCTTGGCGAGGCACTGATACGGGTGGGCGAAGATGAAACAGCCGAGTTGTTCGATGGTCTTCAGCACCTTGCGGAATTTCTGCGCGGCCAACGGCGTGCCCTCGATTGAAGTGGCCAGCTCTACTGCCTTGAAGCCGTGCTCCTTGACCACGCGCTCGAGTTCGGCGATTGCCGCATCCGGATCCTGCATCGGCAGATGCGCCATGCCGCGCAGCCGCGACGGGTGTTTCGCCACCATCTGCGCAATGCCGTCATTGGCCAGTTTCGCCGCATGCAGCCCGGCCTCCGCCGACAGCCAGTAGAAATAGATGGGTGGGCCGACCGAAATCACCGACACGTCCAATTTGTTCTTGTTCATCCACTCGACCTTGACGTCGGCGTCGTAGAACTCCGGGCTCAGTATCGCCGGACGACCATGCACGTCGAAATATTTCTTGCCATCCTTCTCGGTGATGCTGGTTTCGAAACGCTTGGGGTCTTTTTCCATCGCCGCACTGATGGTCGGCGGGATGACGTGGCTGTGCAGGTCGTAGCGCATGATTCCGGGTTTCCTGTGGATAAACGAAATAAAGACCGATCAAATAAATCAGAAAAACAAGACGGATTCTACCGCTGCCCGCCGCGCAGCAAAGGACGCAATACTCGGATATCGCGCACCCGCTCGATCTGCCAGACGGTATCGATCAGCCGTTCGGCACGTCGATTGCCCAGCAAGGGCTGCAGCAAATCGCGGGCTTTGGCGGCTACTTCGGTGCGCGGCATCGGATTGGCCGCCGTACCGCGGACCGCTTTGGTGTGATGGCGCAAGCGGCGGCCGTCACGTGTCGTAATCTCGACGATGGCCTGGGTGGTCTTGGCGCGACCCAGCGCCGCACTGCCCTGCAGCGTGATGCGCTCCTTCAGTTTCAACACACGCGGGTCGCGCACGCGACGGTCGTCATGCGCCGAAGCAAAGGTGATGTCGCCATCCAGAAGCATCACCGCCACCAGGTGCTGGATGTTGATGCTCGCCATCGTGCGCTGGTTGACGGTGCGCGCACCCTGATCGTCGATGGTGATGGTCACCCGTTCGATATCGCCGGCGCTGAGATGATGTTTTTCGATCAGGTTCAGCACTGCATCCAGCGGCGCCTGGATCGGATAACCCACGGCCCAGCGCTTGATCGAAGTGTTCATGATTTCGTAGGTTTTGCCGAGACCCTGAATCAGTTTTTTCGGATCAGCGGTCAGTCCATGGGCATGGAAAAAGCTGCGGTCGCCGTCGAATACATCCTCGACGCCGGTAAACCGCATCGAGGTCATCAGCGCCGCTGTGACGCCGTTGCGTGCCGGCATGCCGCCGAAATCAAAAGCTTTTTCAATATGCTCGATGTCGCGCGCCCAGCACGACAGACCCGACGCCTGCTGCGCGGTGTAGGACAGCAGGTAACGCGTCTGATCCACATTGAGTTTCATGATTGCCGCCGATGCTGCAGCGGCGCCGAACATGTGGCCGAAGCTGTGCGTGGAATGGCCGCGCTCACGGAACCGTTCGATGCCCAGCGCAATCGACATGCGCGCACAGACGTCGTAGCCGAGCACCATCGCCCTGAGCAGTTCCGTACCGCTCGCGCGCTGACGCTCGGCCAGCGCCAATGCCGCAGGCACCACGCCGCAGCCCGGATGCACCAGTGCAAGGTAATAGGTGTCGTCCGTTTCGTCGGCATGGGCATGCATGCCGTTGGCCAGTGCGGCATTAATCGCGGACGTCACGATGTTCGTGCCTATCACCGTGGCCTCGGCCACGCCGCCCTGGGTTTTGATGAACTCGATGGCGCGCCGCCCCGGCAGCAG
>CAMAYE010000258.1 GCA_945862135.1 Bordetella parapertussis | reverse complement strand
GCTGGTCGCCGAAGAAAAACTGGAACAGCGGATCGTTGCGCAGCGGATGCTGTTGTACCTTGACCGCCTTCATGGTGTAAATATTGACGACGGCGGGCATGGCTTTCTTCGCGGCATCGCTGTATGAAGAGACGCGCGGTGCGCTGCTGCCCGTATCGACGGCTGACTGGCCTACGGTCACCACGGCATTTTGCGTCATGCCATTGAGCAGATCCGGCCGTAGAGTGCCGATGACAAACAGTGCGGCGAGGCAGATCGTCGCAGTTTGGCTGAACAGGAGCCAGAGTTTTCGCATGAGAGGTCCGCAGTGGCGCGGTTACAATGACTTTTTGCTGAAGACGGATGAATGGGATGGAACGCGCAGCACTCGATAACTATCTTGCCGATTACCTGCAAGTGCATGATTTTCGTGATTATTGCCCAAACGGTCTGCAGGTGGAAGGGCGTGGCGAAATCACCCGGATTGTTACCGGGGTTACCGCATCCGCGGCCTTGATCGAGGCGGCCATTGCCGACGGCGCAGATGCGCTGATCGTCCACCACGGCTATTTCTGGCGCGGCGAAGACGCCCGCATTACCGGCATGCGCCGTCGGCGCATCGGCCTGCTGATAGAGAACGACATCAACCTGTTTGCCTATCATCTGCCGCTCGACGCACACCCTGAAATTGGCAACAACGCCACATTGGCGCGTCAGCTGGGCCTCGAGGTCACCAAGCGCTTCGGAGAACAGGAAATTGCGGCCCTGGGTACCTTGGCCGAAGGCAGTACCGTGGCTTCATTCACGCGAATCATCAACGAAAAACTCGAGCGGGTGCCCTTGGTGATCGGGGACGCTGCGCGCCCGCTGCGCCACATCGCCTGGTGCACCGGCGGGGCGCAGGGGATGTTCGAGCAGGCCATTGCACTGGGTGTGGATGCCTATCTTAGCGGCGAGATTTCCGAGCAGACCGTGCATCTGGCGCGCGAATCCGGGGTGGCTTATATCGCAGCGGGTCATCATGCCACCGAGCGTTACGGCGTACAGGCACTGGGGACGCATCTGGCACAGCATTTTGGCCTTCAGCACCGGTTCATCGAGATTGAAAATCCCGTCTAATGTCGCGGGGAAGAGGTAGGGACGGGGGTTGATTTCCTGCCGTTTACAGTCTGTAACAATTTAGTCCGCGTCGGCTGCAGGTCGCGGGTCTATCATCAGGTTTTAAGGCTGTTGCTGGAGCGCATATGCACAGGATCATCATTTCCACGTTAGCCGCTGCCTTGCTGATGGCGGCAAGTCTGCCGGCACATGCAGGCGGCGGGCGCGGACACTCTCACGCGCGGGTCGGTGTTTATATTGGTGCGCCGGTAGTCATTGGCGGCTGGTGGGGGCCGCGTCCGTACTACGCGCCGTACCCTTACTACTATTCACCCGCGCCTGTTGTGGTCCGCGAAGTGGTGCGGGAGCCGCTGGTGTTTTACGATGAACGCGGCAATCCGGTGCCGCCGGCGCAACCACAGACCCAGGCCCGTGCGCCTGTACAGACGCAGCCACAGACCGGAACATCGGCGCCGACTTGGTTTTATTGCGCAGACTCGGAGTCGTACTATCCGTACGTTGAGTCCTGTTCATCGCCCTGGCAACGCGTCGTTCCGCATCCGCCGCCGCAGTAAACTATTCTTGACCGTAGCGCCGGATTTCCACGGCGCTTCTGCCGGTCAGTTTTTCAGTCGTACGTGGTGTTCAAGACCGGCACAGTCTTCGTCGGTCTTGAGGCCTGCGCTACGGATGCCGTGTGCCGCCAGTTCTTCATCGCGCTCCTGGGTATCGCCGGTGACGCCTACAGCGCCCAGCAATGCGCCGTCCTTGTCGCGGATCAGCATGCCGCCGCCTTCCGCGAAAATGCGGTCCTGGGATGCCTTGAACAGGAAGTCCATGAACAGCGGCCGTTGTTCGGTACGCAGCCGGACCAGACTGGACGAGCGTCCGAGCGCCAGCGCCGCATGCGCTTTGCCGAGGGCCATCTCAAAACGCATCATTGCCGATCCGTCTTCCTTTTTGAACGCCTTCACCACGGCGCCATGCTCCACCACAACCACCGAGATCGGGCGACAATCGAGTTCCCGCGCGCGGGTCAGGATGGCATCAATGATTTTTTCGGCCTGTGACAACGAGATCATGGACACGGATGTTTCCTTAACGATGGACTGGAGCGCGCAATTGTATACTCGGGTTCCTGAACAAAAATCCAATCTGCGCACAGGCGCAATGCAAAATGAGGAGTGCATGAAATGAAAAGTTCGCTGACTTGCCGGGGGCTGCTGTGTGCGGCACTGACGCTGATGCCGTTTGCTGCAATAGCGGCGGAACAAGCGGAGGCGTATCCGTCCCGTCCGATCCGTTTTCTGGTGGGTTTCGCCGCCGGTGGCGCCAATGATCTGGTCGCGCGGCTGGTGGCCAACAAGCTGGTGCCGCGACTGGGGCAACAGGTGATTGTTGATAATCGTGCCGGTGGCGGCGGTATTCTCGCTCATGAACTGCTGGTCAATTCCGCCCCCGATGGTTACACGATGATTCTGGCTTCGGTCACGGGGCTGGCGATGGCGCCGGCCTTGCGTGGCAAGGTGCCTTATGACCCCATCCGCGATTTCCTGCCGGTTGCACAGGTGGTTGATGCGGCAACGCTGTTTTCGGCGCATCCATCAAGCGTGTCTAAAACGCTGGGTGATCTGGTCGCGCGGGCAAAAAAAGATCCCGGTGCTCTGATTGTCGGCAATCCCGGGATTGGCAGCGTTGGTCATCTGGCGTTTGAGCGTTTCAGCAGTGCGGCCGGCATCAAGGTGGTCAACGTGCCCTACAAGAGTGGTGGATTGGCGGCCACGGCAGCCATTTCCGGTCAGGTGGAACATCTGGCTGGCATCATTTCCTCCGGCGCTCCCCATGTCAAAGCCGGCAAGTTGCGCGGCCTCGGGGTGACCAGTGCGAAACGTTCAAAGATTCTGTCGGAAGTGCCGACTGTTGCGGAACAGGGCTACCCGGGTTTTGAGGCGAGCGGCTGGCTGGGCATTGCATTCCCGGCGAAGACCCCGGCGGCCATCGTTCAGCGCATGTACAAAGAGACGCAGGCTGTGATGGCGCAGCAGGATACGCAGGCGTTTCTGGACAAATCTGGGCTGGATTCTGTAATGAAAAATCCCCAGGAGTTCAGTGCCTATATCAAGGCAGAGCTTTCGCGATGGAGCAAGCTGATCAAGGATGCGGGAATCAAGGCGGACTAGGATTTCGCTGCCTTGGAGTGGAACCCTAATTGTTTGATTATATTAACTTATTTCACTAATTACTTAACTTTCCCCCCGGTCCACGTGTAGAATACTGCCTTTTTCCCAGCATCAAGCACTAGAGGGGGCTATAGGCATGTCCGAGCAGAATACCGATCAGGGGAAGCGACAGTTTCTCGTTGCAGCGACCAGTGTGGCCGGCGGTGTCGCCGCCGGTGCGGCCGCTGTGCCGTTTGTGGCGAGCATGTTGCCGTCCGAACGCGCGAAAGCCGCAGGTGCGCCGGTTGAAGTAGACCTGAGCACTCTCGCCCCCGGCGAACGCGTAACGGTCGAGTGGCAGGGCAAGCCGGTGTGGATCGTTCGCCGCACCAAGGAAATGCTCGACACGATCCGCGCCAACGATGCGCAAGTCGCCGATCCCAAGTCGCTAAAAAAAATGCAGCCCGCGTATGCGACCAACGAAATGCGCGCGATCAAGGACGAGTATCTGGTCGTCGTCGGCATCTGCACGCATCTGGGCTGCTCCCCCGTGGGCAAATTCGCAAAGCAGGCTGAAGCCTTTGATCCGAACTGGCAGGGCGGCTTCTACTGCCCCTGCCACGGCTCGCTGTTCGACCTCGCCGGCCGTGTCTACAAGAACAAGCCCGCCCCGGACAATCTGGTGGTACCGCCGCATAAATACCTCTCCGACACGCGCATCGTGATCGGTGAAGACACCAAGGGAGCCTGATCAACATGGCATCTGCACCCAAAGAACCCGTTCAATTCAGCGGCGCCGGCCCGCTCAACGCGCCGATCAGCGGCGTGCTCACCTGGGTTGACCAACGCTTCCCGCTGATGTCGCTGTGGCGCGATCACCTGTCGCAGTACTACGCACCGAAAAATTTCAACTTCTGGTATTTCTTCGGCTCACTGGCGATGCTGGTG
>CAMAYE010000257.1 GCA_945862135.1 Bordetella parapertussis | reverse complement strand
GGAAGTCGTCGAGACAGGAACGCTGATCGCCCTGTTGAGCCTGATGGGCGGCCTGCTGATGGTCTGGCTGCCGCTGCGGCAATGGCTCAATACGCTGCAACGTTCGCAGGAACTGGTCGGCAGCTCGGTCATTGCAGCCAGCCCCGAAGTCCAGCAGAAACTGATCGAATCAGCGCCGCTGGAATTCAGGGAGACTCTGCGCTCACTGGAAAAAACCGCAAACCAGCTGCGCTCGCAACTCGCCGACCGGGAAAAAATCCTGCACTCACTGCGGCGCCTGGTTGGCGATCTGCTGCCGCATGAAACCGGCGAGATCGATCAAGAGGTCGACATCAACACGCTGATTTCCACGATCAACATGCTGGTCAACGAGCGACAGCAGGCGACCCGCCAAATGGAAATCGCCAAGAATCTGTCGGAATCCACCAGCCGGGCCAAGAGCGCTTTCCTCGCCAACATGTCACATGAAATCCGGACGCCGATGAACGGCATACTGGGCATGACCCAGCTGTTGCAGGCGGACTCTGTGTCTGACGAGGAGCGCCGGCAATATGCCGGCATCATCCTCAATTCCGGCAAGGTGCTGCTGAACATTCTGAATGACGTGCTGGATCTGTCCAAAATCGAGGCGGGAAAACTGCAGCTGGTCGAGGACAACTTCAATCCCGTTTCGGTGATCCGGGAGACCGTCGAACTGTTCAGCGCCACAGCGAAAGCAAAATCCCTGCGCATCGACCTCGCCGTCAACAAGCTGTCCAGCGCCAATTACATCAGCGACTCGGTCCGCTTGCGGGAGATGATCTCCAACCTGATCAGCAACGCGTTGAAGTTCACCAGTCAGGGCGGCGTCGTGGTGGGAATCCGCGAACTGGAGAGTGACGGCCGCCACGCAAAGCTGGAGTTCTCGGTCAGCGACACCGGCATCGGCATTCCGGCAGAGGGCATTGCGAAACTGTTTCAGCCGTTTTCACAGGTGGATGCCTCCACCACCCGGAAGCACGGGGGTACCGGACTGGGTCTTTACATTGTCGATGCACTTGCCAAAATGATGGGCGGCGATGTCGGGGTTGAAAGCACGCCGGGACAAGGTGCGCGTTTCTGGTTCACGATCAGGGCCGGGGTGGGCGCAGCCGATGCCGGAGTGTCGAATAAAGGCTCACCGGCCGCCACACCGTTTTCGAAACACAGCAACCCGATCAGCGGCCGCGTACTTGTGGTCGAGGATCTGGCAACCAACCGCATTGTCATCAAAACCATGCTCAAGCGCCTGGGCATCGATTGCGACGACGCCTCAAACGGCGAGGAAGCCGTGAAGCGGATACAATCTGATGCTGTTGGTTATGATCTGGTGTTGATGGACATCCAAATGCCCGTGATGGACGGCCTGAAAGCCGCGGAACTCATTCGCCAGTGGGAACATGATCACGCCAAAGCGAGAACGCCCATTGCCGCCCTGACCGCCGGTGCCTATGCCGAAGACCGTCAGAACTGCAAGAATGCGGGGATGGATGACTATCTCACCAAGCCGATCGTGGTCGCTGAACTGAAAACGGTACTGGAACGCTGGCTGGCCGGTACGGATGACCGCAATAATCAGGGGCCGCGCCAGACCCTGTAACCGGTGACGCACACCTCGCCCGAGTCCCTTTAAAATCCGAATCTGCACAAAATTTGCAGGCATCACAAAAACAACCGCTGAGGGCTCCATGCAATCTGCAGATGAACTGGTGATTCTGGTTGTTGAGGATCATGCTTTCCAGCGCCAGACCCTGGTGCAGGTCTTGAAATCCCTGGGCGCCAAGAAGATTCTCGAAGCAGATAACGGCAGGCCGGCGCTGGAACTCATCCGCAGCCAGACCGGTGAACCCGTCGATCTGGTGATTTGCGATATCGACATGCCCGACATGGATGGACTGGAATTTTTACGGCATATCGGCCAGAACCATCCGAAAATGTCCGTGGCCATCTGCAGCGCCAAGGAACTGCCCCTGCTCAACGCCGCCCATCTGATGGCCAGGGAATACGGCGTACGCCTTCTGGGTGTGATCCAGAAACCGTTCACACGGGAGGCGATTGGCTCCTTGATCGAACGGCGGCATGTCACGAAAGTACAGCCCAAGCCGAAATCAATGCCGGATACCCGCTTCAGCCTGGAGGAAATCATCCAGGGCCTGGGCAATGACCAGTTTGAACCGCATTTCCAGCCCAAGTTTTCGCTGCATACCGGCGGCATCGTCGGCGTTGAGGCGCTGGCCCGGTGGAATCACCCGGAACAGGGATTGGTCGGGCCCGGTGCGTTTATCGAGCTGCTGGAGCAGCACAAGAAAATTGACGGCCTGACCTTTGAGATGTTGTCCAAAGCGGCGGCGGCCAGTGCCCGCTGGCAACAACAAGGGCTGAACCTCAAGGTCTCGGTCAACCTGTCGCTGGTCTCACTGACGGATTTTTCGCTGGCGGACAAAATCACCCGTATGGTCATCGATGCCGGGGTCATGCCACAGAATATGATCCTGGAAATCACCGAAACTGTTGCCATGACCGAGGTGGCGCCGGCGCTTGAGAATCTGGCGCGTCTGCGCCTGCGCGGCTTCGGCCTGTCCGTTGACGACTACGGCACCGGATTCTCCAGCCTGCGCCAATTGACGCGGGTGCCGTTCACCGAACTGAAGATCGACAAATCCTTTGTCACCGACTGCGCCAATGTCGATTCACTGACCGCCATCGTCAAGTCGAGCATCGACATGGCGCACAAACTGGGGATCGAGAGCGTCGCAGAAGGCGTCGAGTCGGAGGCTGCTCTCGACAAACTCCGGGTCCTCGGCTGCGACATCGTGCAGGGCTATTACATTGCCAAGCCGATGACCGAAAACAAACTTGTGGAATTCCTCGCTGCCGGGGCATGAAACCGGCGACCGCGGTTCCAGCAAACGGCGGCCGGTTTAAAGTCCCGGGCCAGGGTTAATGCTGTTTCCGGCGACTTCAGCTGCCGATTCCGTGTTTCTTGATCCGATAGCGCAGCGTGTCACGCGAAATACCCAGCAGGCGCGCCGCCTTGCTGATGTTCAGGCGGGTTTCGCGCAGTGTTTCGGTCAGGAGCTCACGCTCGGCATCCGGCCGGTCGGCGACCTCGGCCAGTCTGATGCCGGGGTTTACAAAGGCACCGCCGCTGAAGGTCTGCAGTGAAAAGTCCGATGCATTGATCACCGCATTCTCCGTCAGCACGACAGCCTGCTCGATCGCGTGCTTGAGCTCACGTACATTGCCCTGCCAGGGGTGTCGGGCCAGAGCGGCAATGGCATCGCTGCTGAGGTGGACGTGCGGCTTGCCGTAGCGCAGACCGGTCGCTTTGGCAAAATGCTCGGCAAGCCGTGCAATATCACCAACACGCTCACGCAGCGGCGGTACGGCAACGCGGATCATGCGCAGCCGATAGTAAAGATCGGCGCGAAACTGTCCGTCACGTACCATCTTTTCCAAGTCCCGGCTGGTCGCCGCGACAAAGCGCGCGTCAACGGGCTTTTCAGTGACACTGCCCAGTCGCCGCACCTTGCGCTCTTCGAGGACTTTCAGCAGCTTGGCCTGGGCGCCGAGATCAAGGTCGCCGATTTCATCCAGAAACAGCGTGCCGCCGTTCGCTGACTCGATCATGCCGGGCTTGGCCAGCTTGGCGTCGGTGAAAGCGCCGCGCTCGTGACCGAACAGCTCGGACTCGAGCAGCGAAGACGGACTCCCCGCGCAATTGAGTTCAATGAACGGCCCCGATTTACGGCGGCCCTCATAGTGCAGCGCGCGCGCAACCAGTTCCTTGCCGGTTCCGGTTTCGCCGGCAATCAGCACCGAGGGCGGCTCGGCGCCCGACACACGCAAATCGGCGTCAATGATCCGGCTGATCAGGGTTTTGAGCGACAGCATGGCTTCAGAACCGCCGACCAGATCGGGAAACACGGGGCCGGTCATTGTTGCGGCAATTTTTGCCCTGCCCTGCTGCGGTTCAAGAACGAGCTTGCCCCGCCATGAAGTTTTCTGCTCGGCAAATTGATCCGACTGGCGACGGCGCTGCAAGGTATCCATCGGCTTGGTCTTGCCCGATTCGCGAATCACCCGCGGCCAGTCATCGAAGCGGCGCCGCGACAATACACGCTCGATCACCAGTCGCAGGGCGGCCAGTTCAATCGGTTTTCTCAGGTAATCGGATGCACCGCCTTTCAGCGCATCTACCGCCACCTGCTCGCTGCCGGCGCCCGTC
>CAMAYE010000256.1 GCA_945862135.1 Bordetella parapertussis | reverse complement strand
TGGCCGGTCCAAACGGCAACGGTTCCGAACCACGGAAAAACGGGCCTTTTTTAACGTCGCCCTTGAGGGCGTACGCAAGGCGGGTGTCGATGCAGAATTGGCCTGCCGACTGGATTCCGTCGCGCAGACCGCACATCGTCAGGCAATTCAGCCCCTGTACGCAACGGCGCTGGTCGGCTTTAGCATGGGACTGCAGGGCTTTTTCGCGGCCCAGGTAATTTTTCAGCCAAGGCGTGCGCACGGCCCGTGCCGGAAGGCCGGCAACGCTCATGAAGGTGATGATGTCTTCGGGTCTGGCTTCTGCCAGCACGCGTTTGAAAGCGGTGTCTGCATCACCCTCTTCGGTCACAGCAAACGCAGTGCCGATCTGTACGGCCGAGGCACCCATTTGCAGCAACTCGCGGACCTGCTCATGGTTGTGGATGCCGCCGCCCGTAATCAGCGGGATGCGTACGCTTTCAAGGCCCATGGTGCGGAATAATTCGAGGATCTCGGTCAGCGCCCTTTCGAAGTTGAATCGAGGGTCGTCGATTTCATCCACTTTCGTGGCGCCAAGGTGCCCGCCTGCATAACGCGGATGTTCGATCACGATTGCATCGGGCAGGCGCTGTTTGCGCAGCCATTTTTTGACAATGATGCCGACACCCCGTGCATCGGAAAGAATGGGAATCAGCGCCACATCGGGAAAATCACGAGTCATGTCCGGCAAATCAAGCGGAAGTCCTGCCCCCATGACAATCGCGTGCGCACCGCTTTCACAGGATTGCCGTACGTAGGCCGGATGGGCAGCCACGGCTTTCATGATGTTGACAGCGATGGCGCCGCGGCCCGCCGCGTTGTCGAGCGCCATGCGGATCTCGCGGTCCAGGGCGACCAGATTGATGCGGTCCAGTGTTTCGCGGTCATGGCAAGTCATTGACTGCGCGAGCAGGTCGGGATGGTGGTGTCTCAGGTCAACGCTGGAGATCGTGCCGAGCGCCCCCAGAGCTGCGACGCTGCCGGCAAGACGATGCGCCGAGACGCCAACGCCCATGCCGCCTTGAACTACAGGCAGCAATTCTCGCCCTCTGAGCTGCCAACCGTGCAGCGGTGATTGCCGGAATGCGGAGTTGGCTTTTGTGGCGGTGTCCATTTTGTCGTTGTCAGGGATTGTAGGGATTGCAGATCCGCAGCGTTCAGCCGTAAGCAATGCAGTTTTCACAGACGGTGCCGCGTACATCGCGTTTGAGATGGGCCGCGCGCAGACTGGTAAAGGGTTCCGAATTCCACGCCGCCATGAATGGCATTTTGTTCAGATCGCCCATGGTCCAGTTGGCAGTGGCGTCGAAGCAGCAGGCCGACAGGTTGCCTTCGGCGGTGACGTGCCCCTCGGTAAATGCCGACCAGCAGGGCAGAGGCTCACGCAATGCACCAATACGCCCCTGATTGCCTGCGGTGGGGCGGTAGCCCAGTTGTTCTTCGCGCTGGATGGCGAATGCGCCCATCGAATACAGCGGCAACCAGTAATGCTGATCGACGTAAGGTGTTACTTTTTCGTGCAGCAGCGCTTCCATTTTCAGCTGTTGTTCGCCGTCGTAACGGATTGATGAAGCGTAGAGGCCGGTTTTGTAAGCGCCTGCTGCACGGATCTCCCAAGCGCTTCGAATGTTGGCGAGGGCACGATGGAACAGGCGGCCTGCAACGCCCATGACCTTTTCAAACTGCTCCTCGTCAGCAGCGTTGACCGACCACTTCAGCGAATCAAGGCCGGCTTTCATGCAGGCTTCCAGTGCTTCAGGAAACGCCATGGATGCATTGGAGGTCAGGAAAACATAGGGGAAACCGAGTTCCTGTTTGGTGTAAGCGATGCAATCCACCAGCAGGCGCGGATTCATGAAGGATTCGCCAAGGTAGAACATGCCGACTTCCTCGACGCCGGCTTCACGCATTTCCCGCGTGATGCGCTGGAAGAGATTGAAGTCCATGTCCCATTTCGGCTGCACTTCGCGGGTGCGTAGCGCGCAGAAACCGCAACGGTAATTGCAGCGAGGCGAAATTTCGATTTTTACGCTTTTAGGGGCAGGCGGTTTTGCGTGCAGGAATGCCGGCGGAATACGCGTAATGTTGTCAATACGCTCAGTAATTGTCATGGCGAGGCTGCTTGGAAATGAAATTGCTCAGCAGCGGGCATCGTGGCAATGCCGCACTGCGGAGCGGGTTCAGGGCCAGGACTCAACCGGTACTGATTGGATGGCAGAAGTCTGATTTCAGCGCATTACCAGAACTGGTATTGTGGTGTTTGCGAGCACTTTCTGTGTTTCGCTGCCCAATATCATCTTGGACAGGCCACTGCGTCCGTGCGACGCCATTGCGATCAGGTCGCAGCGATATTTCTTGACGGCCTTGACGATGGCATCTGCCGGAAAATCGCTCGTCACATAAAAGCAGTCTGCCTTGACGCCGGCTGCGGCAGCCTCTTTTTTAACTGCCTCCAGGTGTTTTTCCGCGACTTTCTTGGCCCGGGCCTCGAAGTCCTTGGGCAACACAAAATTGGGCGGGATGTAATCGGCATAGACATTGAATTTGTAGGCCGGTGCCACATGAAATCCGGTGACTTTTGCGCCACTCAGCTTGGCAAGGGACACGGCATTTTTGATGGCTTTGCGGGACAGCGCCGATCCGTCTATCGGAACCATGATATTGCGGAACATGAATGACCTCCTTAAGGGTAGTTTTATAAAAGCACAAGCTCAATTTAGTCGTTTGGCTTGAGGGGAGCTTGATGTAGATCAAAATCGCGCCTGCCCTGCCTGTTTATCCTCGCCCTGTGACCAATCTGGCAGGGAGCCTCCATGCAGTCGCAATCAACTTATAACTACACTGTGGTCCGGCAGTTCGCGATCATGACCGTTGTCTGGGGTATCGTCGGCATGCTTGTCGGCGTGCTGATCGCAGCACAGCTGATCTGGCCCGATCTCAACCTTGCCTCGTGGCTGTCCTATGGCCGCCTAAGGCCGCTGCATACCAACGCGGTCATTTTCGCGTTCGGCGGTTCGGCGCTGTTTGCGACTTCCTACTACGTGGTGCAGCGCACCTGCCACGCACGTCTGTTCGGTGGTGGCTTGGCTGCATTCACGTTCTGGGGCTGGCAGGCGGTCATCGTGCTGGCGGCAGTGACCCTGCCGCTGGGCTATACCAGTTCCAAGGAATACGCTGAACTGGAATGGCCGATCGATCTGCTGATCACTGCGGTCTGGGTTTCCTACGCAATTGTGTTTTTCGGCACCGTGGCCAAACGCAAGACCCCGCACATCTACGTCGCCAACTGGTTCTTCGGCGCGTTCATCCTGACGGTCGCGGTGCTGCACCTGGTCAACAGCGCGGCGATACCGGTTTCCCTGACCAAGTCCTACTCTGCCTATGCCGGGGTGCAGGACGCCATGGTGCAGTGGTGGTACGGCCACAATGCGGTCGGATTTTTCCTGACCGCAGGTTTCCTCGGCATGATGTATTACTTCATTCCCAAGCAGGCCGGGCGTCCGGTCTACTCCTACCGCCTGTCGGTGGTGCATTTCTGGGCGCTGATCTTTACCTATATGTGGGCGGGCCCGCACCACCTGCATTACACCGCGCTGCCGGACTGGGCGCAGTCGATCGGCATGATCTTTTCACTGGTGCTGCTGGCGCCGTCGTGGGGCGGCATGATCAACGGCATCATGACGCTGTCCGGCGCATGGCACAAACTGCGCACTGACCCGATCCTCAAGTTTCTCGTGGTTTCCCTGTCGTTCTACGGCATGTCGACCTTTGAAGGTCCGATGATGTCGATCAAGACGGTCAATGCGCTGTCGCATTACACCGACTGGACGGTGGGCCATGTGCACAGCGGTGCGCTGGGCTGGGTCGGCATGGTGTCGGTGGGCAGCCTCTATTACCTGATTCCGCGTCTGTTCGGCCGCACCGAGATGCACAGCATGAAGCTGGTGACGCTGCACTTCTGGGTCGCGACCATCGGTATCGTGCTCTACATCGCAGCCATGTGGATTGCCGGTGTGATGCAGGGCCTGATGTGGCGCGCAGTGAATCCGGACGGCACGCTGACCTATGCCTTCGTCGAGTCGGTCAAGGCGACCTATCCCTACGACATGGTTCGGCTACTCGGCGGAACGCTGTATTTCTCCGGGATGCTGATCATGGCCTACAACGTGTTCAAGACCGTGGTGGGACAGAAGCCGGCTGAGGCAACGATACCGGCGGTTTCCGGGGCACATGCCTGATAAATAT
>CAMAYE010000255.1 GCA_945862135.1 Bordetella parapertussis | reverse complement strand
CTGGGCACGCTGATGCGCGACCGCACGCTGATGCTGATCTGCATCAGCGGCGGGTTCCGTACACTGACACAGGTCGGACTGATGGTGTTCCTGCCGGTGTACCTGGCGTACGAACAGGGTTATTCGACGATTGCCATCGGCGTTTGCATGACGGTGCTGCAGGTCGCCGGCCTGATCGCGGGACCGATTGCCGGGCATGTTTCGGACAAGGTCGGCCGGCGCCAGGTCGTGCTGTCAAGCATGATCCTGACCGGCGTCACCATCATCGGCATGGTCTTCGCCGGCCAATCCTTTTTGTTCATCGTGTTCGTCGCGCTGGTCGGATTCTTCCTGTACGCGATGCGCCCGGTGATGCAGGCCTGGGCGGTGGAGAACACGCCCAAGCGGCTTGCCGGCACGGGGGTCGGCCTGCAGTTCACCATCCTCGCCATCGGCGGCAGCATCGCGCCGGCGACCTTCGGCATCATCGCCGACACCTGGAGTGTGTACACGGCCTTTTATTTCCTCGCCGGCACCATCATTGCCGCCAACCTGCTGGTGCTGTTCATACCGAAGACCGGCAACCCGCAAGCTGCCGGCGCATGAACACTGGTGCCAGCTGGTGCCCCGTACACGACATTGAGCTGATCGCCGGCACACCGGCCGGCGGCGGTCAGGACCGCCCGGCCCGTGCGCTGATCTCCCGCCTTGAGGCCGGCAAACTAATCGGCCACACCATCCGGCTGACCAACATTCCCGGCAAAGGCGGAGGCAACGGCTGGGATTACCTGCGCACACAACACGGCAATCCGCATGTGCTGGCGATCAACTCACCGACAATCATCACCAACCGCCATCTCGGCGTCAGCGATTTCGATCATGGCGCGCTGACACCCCTGGCGAATCTCTACACGGAATACATCGCATTCGTGGTGCGCGCGGATTCGCCGATCCGCAATGGCCATGACTTCATGCAGCGCATCGCCGCCGACACGGCAGGTTGCCGCATTGCGCTGGCCACCGCACTCGGCAATACCAATCACATGGCACTCGCGCAGGTCACCCGCCACGCCGGTGGCCGCATCGATGCGCTGCACATCAACGTCTTTGATTCCGCGCTGTACGCCGTCGATGACGTGATTGCGCAACGCGCCGAAGTAGGTGCGATCACGGCGGTCAGCGCCGCACGAGCGCTGGCCGATGGCCGTTTGCGCGCGATTGCGGTCTCGTCGCCGCAACGCCTGTCCGGACCTTTTTCAGACACGCCGACCTGGAAAGAACTCGGCGTGGATTGTGTCATCGGCACCTGGCGCGGCGTCATTGGCGCCGCAGACATCACACCGGCGCAAACCGCGTACTGGCAGCAGGTGCTGCGCAGCGCAACGGCGTCGCCGGAATGGGCTGCCGTACTCACCGACCAGTACTGGGGCAACACCTGGATGGATGGTGAAGCACTCCGGAGCTTTCTCGATCAGGAAGAGGCGACGCTGGGTGCGCAATTGAATACGCTGGGGCTAATCAAGAAGTTGTATAAATAATTGATTTTATTGATTATTTTATAACACCCCGGCCAAGTGTGTTATCCTTGGCGCCCCTCGCAGGCAACCATCGCCTGCCCCAGCACCCGCATCGGAGTCCCGCGTAATGAAAACCGAAGTGCATGTCCACGGCAGCGTATTCCTATGCAAAGGCGTACGCCTGGCGCAGGTTGAACTCGCTCTGCGCCCCTGGCTCGATTACGTGGATGCCGACCATCTGGCCGATGCAAAAAGTCTTGAGCGCGATGAACCGGGTATCGTTTACGAAGCCGGTGAACGCGTGGTCAGCTTCTGCTGGACCGGTGAAGTCGGCCGCAGCTTCCATAACAAACTCACCGAAGCCTGCAACAGCCTCGGCCCGCTGACCGAATACGCCTCCGAAGTCGAAGTCACCTATTACCCGGACAGCGGCGAAGACGAGTTCTATCAGTTCTTTGTCGGCCCGACGCCGGAAGCGATCCATGAATTCCGCCGCCAGTGTGTCGTTGAAGATCTCGACCACATGCTTGCACGTCACCTCGGCAAAACCGAAGTCGAACAGGTCACCGAGATGGTCAAGCGGATGTTTGACGCGCACAAACCGGAGAAGCCGGCCAGCGATCCCGCCGGAAGCAGCAGTTCGACCGTCATCCCGCTGCATCCGCGCAACCGCCACCTGCATTGATTGACACAAAAGCACGTCTTACGGCCAAGATTCTTTTTAATACCCGCTCGACGGGTACGCCAAGATCGCCAAGAAGATCAGAAAACTAAAAGAACTGGATTTGCAGAAAGTGCTGTTAAAACCGGGTTGATCCTCGGGTGTTGCTCAGGGTCTTGTTCCGGTTTTCTTGGCGCTCTTGGCGACTTGGCGGTAAAAAGGTTCTGAATTTGATTGTTACCTACTTCGGCGGCTCGCCCAACCGCAGCACAGGCATTTTCAGACCAAGGAATATGCCGGTGAACCGCAGCGCCACGATGACCGCCATGCCGAAGTAAGCGGCGGTTGTACGTTCCAATCCCAGCGTCTGCAGACCCAGATAAACAACAATGCCGAGCAGTGCAGCTGTCGCATAGATTTCGCCGTCGCGCAGCAGCAGCGGGATTTCAGCGAGCAGCATGTCGCGCACCACCCCGCCGGCCACCCCCGTCATGGTGCCGAGAATCACCGCGACGATGCCGCCATAACCCGCGGCCTCGGCAATCCGCGCGCCGCTGATCGCAAACAAGGCGAGCCCCAGCGCATCGGCGATCAACAACGCACGCATCGGAATGTCACGGACACGGACAATCACCATCGTCAGCAGCGTCGCCGCAATGATCACCCACAGGTAACCGGTATGGATCAGCCAGAACACCGGCCGGTCGATCAGCAGATCGCGCAGCGTGCCGCCACCGACGGCGGTGACCATGGCGATCACCAGTACGCCGAACCAGTCGAGATGTTTGCGCCCGGCAGCCAGCACGCCGCTGACGGCAAACACGGCAACGCCGAGAAAATCCATCACATGCACCGGAGTAATCTGCAGGATCATCGCGGTCTCCGGTGCATTCGTCTCAGGCGCGTTTCTGCAGTGCGTCCTTGCGGAAACTGATTGTTGCTTCGGGATCAACCTTGACGTGGATGATCGCCGGTTTTCCGGCTTTCAGTGCATCACGCAGTGCATCGGCGGTTTCGCCGGCTGCCGTCGGGTGATAACCGTTACCGCCCGTGAGTTTCATCACTTCATCAAAGCGCGGGCTGTGCACATGCGCGCCGATATAACGCCCGGCGTAGAAATCGCGTTGATAGGCGATTTCCGAACCCCAGGTGCCGTTATCCATGACGATGCCGATCGCCGGGATGTTGCTCATCACCGCGGTGGTCATCTCGCCCATGGTCATGCCGAAGCCACCGTCACCCATCAGCGAAATCACCGCGCGGTCTGGTGCAGCGACTTTTGCGCCGATGGCGGCCGAATACGAGAAGCCGACCATGCCGCAATCCAGCGGCGTCAGCAGCGCCGGCGCCTGGTAACAGGGCAGCTGGTCTGTTGCCTGAAATCCTGTCGTGCCGGCGTCCAGTGTGAATATCGAATTGCGCGGCGCAGCCTTGCGCAGTTCCGAGTAGATCACGTCCGGATGCAGCGGCGTCTGCGTGCGTGAGCCGGAAGCTTCACGTTCCGCCCACAACGCGGCGCGGGCTTTCAGATACTGCTCGTTACGCGTGCGCCAAGGTGCCTTGTCGGCTGCTATCGGCGCCATCAGCGCGGTCAGACCATCAATGACCGAACCGGCATCCGCGGTCACCGCCAACGCCGTCGGGAAATAACGCCCCAGCGCCGCGGGATCAACGTCGATCTGGATGATCTTCGCACCGGTTGCGATATCGGTGTACTTGTAGAACGTCGTGTTGAAGCCGAGGCGCGTGCCCAGCGCAATGATCAGATCGGCTTCGCGGGTCAGATCACTCGCCACCGGATTGCCGCGCGGACCAACCCCGCCGGCATGCAGCGGAAAATCCATCGGCAGGATGTCGGCATGACCGGCGGAACTGGTCACCGGAATCTGCAGTTTCTCGGCAAGTGCAGCGAGCTTCGCACTGGCACGCGCCCACTTGATGCCGGCGCCGGCATGGAACACCGGCTTCTTTGCCGCGAGAATCATTTTGCTGATTTCAGCCAGCGCGGCAGGATCAGCAGCCGGCGGGCGGCTGGTTGCCGGCGGGTGCATCGGCATGTGCACATCGATGTCGTGATTGAACAGGTCGCGCGGGATATTCACCACCACCGG
>CAMAYE010000254.1 GCA_945862135.1 Bordetella parapertussis | reverse complement strand
TAGACTATGCCTACGATGATCTGTACTTTTTAGAGCGCGCATGCATGATGCAAGTGCTGGCGATGTCTTCTGGATTGCCACTGGAGCCTGTCGATGCATTATTAGCTAAGCGTGTTGGAGATCAGACGCTTGGTGAACGACTTCAGTCCGAGTTATTTTTCAAAGCTCTTGGGCGTACGCTTTAGTAACTAATGGTTTCCCCGATGTTTTCCTAGGTTTTTCTAGGTAATAGGGTAAACATTATTTACAGAGCAATGCTATTTCGTTACAGTGAATCAGCGTCTAGTTCACAGCGTGGACTAGACTTCTTTTTTTTCAAGGAAATCACATGTCCTCGTTATCCGTAAAACTCTTGACTGCGTCGTTCGCAGTTTTGGCGTCGGCGTTGGTCGCGACACCCGCCTCGGCTCAGGAAAAACTTCGCATTGCGCTCGACACGAACCCTGTTCATGTCCGTAACAAGGGCGTGGAAATTTTTGTTGAAGAATTGAAGAAACGCACAGGTAACCGTTTTGCGATTGAAGTCTACCCAAGCGGTCAGTTGTTCCGTGATCGCGATGTCCCACGCGCATTGCGTCAGGACGCAGTTGAAATGGCTGTTCCAGGCACATGGCAACTCGACAGTGCAGAGCCAAACGCAGCTTTGCAAAGTTTGCCGATGTTTTACGGCGTGGATGGTCCGACCGTTTATAAAGTGATGGACGGTAAGCTCGGTGATTTTTTGAATAAAAAATTCGAAGACCGTATGCGCATCAAGATTCTTGGTAAGTGGATGGAGCTCGGTATGCAGCACACTTACAGCATGAAGAAAGAAATTAAAACGCCGGCTGACATCACTGGCATGAAATTACGCTATGCAGGTGGTACTGCAAATGCGCAACGTATCAATACCCTCGGCGGTACTGCACTGCTTGTGCCATGGCCTGATGTTCCATTGGCAATGAGCCAAGGCGTGATGGATGGACTGGTGACGACATACGAAAGTAGTCTTTCCTCCAAACTCATGGATTCTGGGATGCGTTTTGCCTACGAGGATAGTAACCAGTTCAATCAATATGTGCCTATGATGCGCGCAAACTTCTTCAATAAACAGCCCAAAGAAGTGCAACAGGCGATTCTTGAGGCCTGGGATATTGCCGCGACACAGCAACGTAAAGACGCGACGAATGCGCAATTAAAAGCTAAAGAAGCATTGGTTAAAAGCGGACTAAAAGTCGTGGTGCCTTCTCAGGCAGAGTTGCTCGAAAGCCGTCAAAAGTTGATGAAGATGCAACCCGCACTCGTCAAGAGCATCAAGATGGATAATGACGTGGTCGACGAAGCACTTAAAAACCTTAAAGCAGCAGGCTTAGCGTACTAATCATGCAAGTCAAAGATACAGTTCAGGCAGCCGAGCCGACAGGCAATAGACTATATGAGACGTTGCGTCAAAAAGCTCAGGCTGACCTCGAGGCAGAAGCCCATGCAGTACCCAAGTCTCATCCTATCGAAGCTTTGGTGGTGGGCGGCTTGGCAACGCTTGCTCTGGCAATGTGTTCCTACAACGTCATTGTGAGATTGACCGAACCCTCGTTGACACTGGACTTTGTCGAAGAAGTACAGGTGTACATGGTGATCTGGGCGGTTTTTTTATCGCTTGGCAACGTGACCCTGCTTGATCGTCACGTCAAGTAAGATTTTTTTATCAATATGTTCCCATCAAAACTGAAGCATGGCGTCGAAGTACTTGCTGACGTGCTTGGTTTGGTGTTTTCAGTTTTTGCTGTTTACTACGGTAGTGCAGTGGCCTATCAAGCCTGGGAATTCGGCGATGTTTCAACAACCGTGCTCAGAGTTCCATTATGGATATATTTTGCGGCTTTGCCAGGTGGCGCTTTTGTAATGGGTCTGGCCTATATCGTCCGCCTCTATCGTAAATGGTGTAAGCGGGAGCAGCAGCATGCTTAGTTTCTTTTCTCCCCTCTTTATTATTTTACTGTTTCTTGGCGTACCCATTTATTTGACAATGGGTGTGACCTCGGGCTTAGTCTTTGCCTCTGAAGGCAGCCTGCTTCCTCTCGCGCAAAAGATCATTGACGAGCTGAACTCGCCCACTTTGTTGGCTATCCCGTATTTTGTGATTGCTGCAACGTTCATGGAGCGTGGTGGTGTGGCCAAAGCGCTGATTAATGCAGCGACAGCCTGGATCGGACGTGTTCACGGTGGCTTAGGTTTGGTCTCTGTGCTGACCTGTGCGATTTTTGCCGCCATGTGTGGATCCTCGGTCGCGACCGCAATCGCGATGGGTACGATCATGATCCCGGCCATGCTTCGTAATGGCTACAACCCTGCCTTTGCGGGCGGCATCTTGGTCTCTGCAGGGACCTTGGGTATCTTGATTCCACCGTCGCTGGCTTTTGTGGTTTACGGCGTACTCGCTGATGCATCTATTCCTCGCTTGTTCTTGGGGGGTGTTGTACCCGGTCTCATTAGCGCCGCCATGATGGGTGTTTACGTTTATTTTTACAGCAAGAAAAATGGTTACGTCGATCGCGTGCCGATGCCTCGCGATGAGAAAATCAAAAAGACCATTTATGCGATTCCTGCCTTGCTGGTACCCGTCGTGGTGCTGGGTGGTCTATACGGTGGCTTTGTTACGCTGACTGAAACAGCGGCTTTATCGGCCGTTGTGGCGATTGCGCTTGCCCTGTTTGTCTACCGCGAAGTCAAGCTAGGAGACTTTTTACAAGTGATGACGCATGCTGTGCGCAGTGCGGCGGCCATCATGATCATCATTGCAATGGCGCTTGCTTTTGGTCACTTGATTACTGAAACGGGCATAGCGCAAAAGACGCTTGATTTTGTGAAAGGTCTGGATATTGAGCCTTGGCAGTTCTTGTTGGCGGTCAACATCATCCTGATTATCCTGGGTATGTTCCTCGAGGTCTTCTCGATCTTGTTGATCATGGTGCCGATTATCTTGCCTTTGCTTGAGCCTCTGGGTATCGATCCGATTCATTTTGGTGTGATGCTGGTCATCAACATGGAGTTAGCGTTGATGTCGCCCCCTGTGGGCTTGAATCTGTTCGTGATTAGCAATATCTCTAAGATTCCCTTGGCGCAGGTATTGCGTGGCACGATGCCATTTTTCTTCCTGATGGTTGGATTGTTGCTTGTGGTGACTTACATCCCGATTATCTCCACTTGGCTGCCTAATTTGTTGATGGGTCCAGGTTAATCCCTTATTCACTCAACCAAACGGAGCCCCCTTGCTTGAAATGAGTGAGGGGGCTTTTACATTGAGTATCGTTAAGCTACATTAAGCTAAATTAAGCTGACTGAATGAAGTAAGCCCTAAGGATCAATGATGCTGACATACACGCTTGACGATGGACTTTCAGAAGAATTAAATGCCTTGCGCGAAGCCGTCCGTACGTTTGCGGTCAAGGAGATTGCTCCGAGAGCCTCTCAGATTGATCGAGAGGATCAGTTTCCGATGGATCTCTGGCGCAAGATGGGTGATATGGGATTGCTTGGCGTGACCGCGAGTCCCGAATATGGTGGCGCAGGTATGGGATATCTTGCGCACATGATCGTCATGGAAGAAATTTCTCGGGCTTCTGCTTCTGTCGGCTTGTCATATGGAGCTCACTCCAATTTATGCGTGAATCAAATCATGCGAAACGGTACAGACGCTCAGCGTGCAAAATACTTACCGCTCTTAATTAGCGGCGATCACATTGGCGCACTTGCGATGAGTGAGCCTGAGGCGGGTTCGGATGTTGTAAGCATGAAATTACGTGCGACACCAGACGGGGGGGGCTATCGTCTCAATGGCACCAAAATGTGGATTACCAATGGTCCGGATGCTCAGACGCTCGTGGTGTATGCCAAGACGGATCCGGATAAAAAAGCACGCGGTATTACCGCATTTTTAATCGATCGTGACATGCCGGGTTTCTCTGTTGCGCAACGACTCGACAAACTCGGTATGCGCGGCTCTCACACGGGCGAACTGGTCTTTGATCACGTCTTTGTTCCGGCTGAAAACATTCTGGGTCAGCTCGATGGTGGTGTCAATGTATTGATGAGTGGATTGGACTACGAACGAGCAGTGCTTGCGGCGGGTCCCCTCGGTATTATGGGTGCCTGTCTGGATATCGTGTTGCCGTATGTCCACGAGCGACGTCAATTTGGACAATCGATTGGAGAGTTTCAATTGATTCAAGGCAAACTTGCCGATATGTACACCACATATTCTGCCTGTCGCGCTTATTGTTATGCTGTTGGACGCACGCTGGATGCGCGCGCGCTAGGCT
>CAMAYE010000253.1 GCA_945862135.1 Bordetella parapertussis | reverse complement strand
AAATCAACTCTTATCCATCGCAGTCTTTCACGCCCCGCGCCGCCCCTCGCGCAGCAGCTCGCGCGCAACCTGCACCGCCGCCTGACGGAATTCACCCACCAGCCCTTCGCGCTGCAGGCCTTTGGGGAATGCCACTGAAAAACGCTGCTCGATGCGTTCGGCCAGTGGCCGCAACACCACGCCGCGATCTATGAATTGCGCGCCGAGCAGTTCGGGCACCAGTGAGATGCCGAGGCCGCTGGCGGCAAAACCGCAGGCCGCACCCACGGCATGCGTCTCCAGCCGCACCATCGGCGTGTCGCCGCTGCGGCTCAACAACGCGCGGATTTCCTGCAGCCAGCCGGCATGGCGGCCCAGTACGACCAGCGGCTCGCGCGCGAGGTCACTGGCGCGGATCACACGCCCGCGCGCCAGCGGGTGCTTCGGCGGCAGCGCGCAGGCCACACAGCTGTCGACCAATGGCAGTGTTGAAATGCCGCTGTGCGCCACCGGCTCCTTGAGGATGCCGATGTCCACCTCACGCTTGGCGACCATCGCCGCGATAGCCTCGTAGCGGCCAAGCTCGACGGCATAACGCAGATCCGGATGGCGCAACGCGAGGCGCGCGATGATCCGCGGCAGCAGCACCTCGCAGGCACTGTAGGGCGCGGCGATGCGCAGCGTGCCGGTATTGTTGGCGCGCATCTTGCGCACCAGGTTCAGCACGCGCTCGACGCCCTCGAAGGCATGCGACACCTCGCGGTACAGCGCCAGCGCATGCGCGGTCGGCATCAGGCGGCCACGCTCGCGCGCAAACAGGTCGATATCAAAATCCGCCTCCAGCCGGGCGACCTTGCGGCTCACCTCCGGCTGCGACACGCCGAGCAGGCGCGCTGCCGCGCTCACCGATCCGGCATCCATCACCGCGCGAAACACCTCCAGTTGCCGGTAGTCCATGGTCATAGCGCCTCCCATACCTGAATGGCATAGGTTAATACGTTTATTGAATCTTGTTGCAGGATCGTTGCGCGCTGGCGACACTGGCTGTATTCCGCAATCAGGATTGCAACATGAGCATGCCCCAGACCGGTATCGCCCCTCCCGTCATCGTGCGCGCCCCGCAGGGCACGCCAGTGCCGCTGCTGTTCGATTCGCCGCACAGCGGGTTTATGGTGCCGCCGCACATGACCCCGGCCGCGCCGGCCACTGCCCTCGCCACCAGCTGCGACGCCTATGTGGATGAACTCTACGGCGCAGCCACCCGCCACGGCTGCACGCTGATCGCCGCCACCTTCCCGCGCTGGATGATCGACCCCAACCGCGCGCGCGATGACATCGACCCGGAACTGCTCGATACGCCGTGGCCGGAGCCGATCACGGTGTCCGACAAATCACTCAGCGGCATGGGCCTGATCCGCCGCCTTGCGCTGCCGGGCGTACCGGTGCACGGCCGCAAATTCACCGTCGCCGAAGTCGAAGCCCTGATCCGTGACTATTACGATCCCTACCATGCCGCAGTCAGCACACAGCTCGATGCATTGCATGCCCGCTTCGGCGGCGTGTGGCATGTGGATTGCCATTCAATGAAATCACGCGGTAACGCGATGAACATCGACGCCGGCCAGGCGCGCCCGGATTTTGTGATCAGCGACCGCGAAGGCAGCACCAGCGAACCCGGCTTCATCGGCTGCGCCGTCGATACGCTGCGCGGGCTGGGTTATCGCGTCAACGTCAACAACCCGTACAAGGGCGCGGAACTGGTGCGCCGTTATTCCAACCCTGCCGCCAACCGCCACAGCATCCAGATCGAAGTCAACCGCGCGTTATACATGGACGAGAGCAGCCGCGAGCGTAACGAAGGGTTTGCGACGCTGGCCGCGAATCTTGAACAGATGATCGTCGCGCTGACAACATTCATCACATCACGCCGCGCCGATGCCCGACCAACCGCAATGACCAATTAATAAAATAACGAGGAAAACACCATGAACAGCCCGACCACTGCAGCCCCCATCAAACCGCGCAGCAAGACACTGTGTGCCGCCATCGTCGCCGCGGCATTAGCCACTGCAGCAGCCAATACCGCACTCGCCGCCGGCTACCCGGAACGCCCGGTGCGCCTGATCCTCGGCACCGGCGCCGGCGCCGCACCCGACCTCACCGCGCGCATCTACACCAGCAAGATGACCGAACTGCTCGGCCAGCAGATCGTCGTCGACAACCGCCCCGGCGCCGGCGGCATCATCGGCATGGAAGTCGTCTCGCGCGCCAATCCCGACGGCTACACGCTGGTGGGCTGCAGCCTCGGCCAGGCCATCCGCCCGGCGCTGTACAAAAAGCTGCCCTTTGACCCGCTGAATGATTTCACGCGCATCACGCTCTACGGCGCGGTGCCGAACATCCTGGTGGTGCATCCCTCGGTGCCGGTGCGCAACCTCAAGGAGTTTGTCGCGCACGCAAAATCCAATGACGGAAAATTCCGCTACGCCTCGTCGGGCGTCGGCCTGTCGCCGCACCTGACGATGGAATACTTCAAGTCCATCGCCGGCTTCAACATCCTGCACGTGCCGTACAAGGTCGGCGCGCAGGCAACGCAGGACGTGATGGCCGGTGAAGTTCACACCCAGTTCAACAACCTGCCCTCGCAGTTACTGAACATCAAGGCCGGCAGGGTACGCGCGATCGCAGTGACCTCGATGAAACGCCAGCCGTCACTGCCGGAGGTGGCCACGTTCAACGAATCGGGCTTCAAGGGTTTCGAGATCACGGTGTGGTACGGCCTCTGCGGCCCGGCCAAAACCAACCCCGCCGTGGTCAAACGTCTGGTCGACGCGTCTAACAAGGCGCTTGCGGCAAACGACCTGCTGCAGAAGTACAACGAACAAGGCGTCGAGCCGCGCGACTGGTCCGGCGAAAAATTCGATGCCTTCTACAAAGCCGAGATCGCGCGCTGGGCGAAGGTGGTGAAGATTGCCGGGATTGTGCAGGAGTGAGGCTGGTGCATATCGCCAGACCCCTTAAAAATATAAATAAAATCAAATACTTGAATTGACCACGGAGGCGGTCGATTCAAGTTGATACGGGTAATGAAATCGACGCAATACCCTTAAGAGACGATATCGAGTATCCCGTAGGTAGCGAATCCGATTACGGGATATCGATTCCCGTATTTCACTTCGTTTCATACGGGCTAAACCTGACGGTTAAGCCGGGAATTGCGAACGCCTAGGAATTTAACTAGTAATGCCGAGAGTTGTTCTAGGATGATCGGCTTGGCGACGAAATCATCCATACCCGCGTCCAGACAAGCTTGACGGTCTTCGTTGTAGGCGTTGGCGGTGATCGCAATGATAGGGCAGTGCGGTTGCTGGTTTTTCCGCTCCCACTCCCGAATCTTCAAGGTTGACTCCAGACCGCTCATTCTTGGCATCGAAACATCCATCAAGATGCAGTCAAATTCCTCGCTAGCGGTATAGACATCAAAGGCTAATTGACCGTCTTCCACAAGGCGCGTGGACAATCCCATGCGTTTGAGCATGGCATCAATTATCACGCGGTTGATGGGATTGTCTTCGGCCACCAGAATATGGCCGGCTAGTCTTTTTACAGGGGTGTCCCCGGTATCCGGGGTTTTATCGCGGGCAACAAATTCCTCAACCTTGACTTCGTCGGCAGGAATCCTGAACCAGAAACGGGAGCCTTGGCCAAAGGTTGATTTGAAACCGACCATTCCACCCATGATTTGCGCGAACTGACCGACGATATAGAGCCCAAGGCCGCTACCGTCGTAGCGCCGGGTTCTGGAGTCATCCACCTGCATAAAGCGCTTGAACAATACATCCTGGTAGTCATTGGGGATACCCACGCCGGTGTCTTCGACCGAAAACTCTAGAAATTGGGACCGGTCCTGGCCCACAATCAGCGAGGCGTGCACGCGCACCTCCCCAAACTCGGTGAATTTGATGGCGTTGCTGATAAGATTGCCGATCATCTGGCGTATGCGGTCATCATCCAAGTTATAGCGTAAAAGCGAGGAGAAATCCGAACTGGCCTTGATGTCGATTCCCTTGACATGAGCCATATCCGTATACAGAGCGACAGTGCTCGAGACCAGTTGCGTGGGGGATGAGGGCACCGGGTGAATACGCACCTTGCCAGCCTCTACTTTGGACAAGTCGAGGATGTCATTTAGCAACTGCATCAGCGTGTTGCCGGAGTTCCGGATCACGCGCAGGCTATCGCGTCGTTGCGTCGGCGTTAATTCATCGTCTTCAAGAATCTGCACCATTCCGAGAATGCCGTTCATCGGCGTACGGATTTCATGGCTCATGTT
>CAMAYE010000252.1 GCA_945862135.1 Bordetella parapertussis | reverse complement strand
GCTGCGGAAACGACAAGCCGAATCGGCCGATTCGGATAATCGGCACCAGCTTTGACCGCTTGTGCGGCAGCCAGCTGACTGATGGTGCATGCCAGAAGCGCCAATGCTGAAAGCGACCAGGGATGATTCTTCGTAACCATTTGATTCCTTTGATAAATTAACAAAATTTTTGAGTAAGGCATTCTGGCAGATTGCAGCATCACCAAACGCACTGTTTACAGAGCAATGTTCTTGCCAGCTTCGGTCAGAACAAGTTCAGGCGAAATCTTCGCGCGGAAATACCGGTGGCAAGGGTTCTACAGCGTCCATTTCTGCACCGAGTTCGGCTTCCATTCGGGCCATGGATGCCAGTAAAGCCGACGTCCGTAGCATCACATTATCGAGATCAGCATCGGGAATATCGAGGCCTACGGCAGCGGCGAGTGTGCGGGTTTGTTCACGGTTCAGCTTCATGAGTGCTTGGCTCCTGAATCCAGTTGCAACAGATTGGGGTGTCGGCTGTGCCATGCTGTCGATTGTTCATAAGACTGGGCGATGCGGAACACGGTCGTTTCAGCAAATGGTTTTGCAGCAATCTGTAGCGATATGGGCAATCCGTTTTTAGTAAATCCCATCGGCAGAGCAAGTGCCGGAATATTGGCCATGCTGAATGGATAAGTGCTGATGCGGCGCAGCAGCACCTTCTTCTCCATGGCTTCCTCCGAGTCCACGGTTTCCTTGACGGCTTCGATGAGTCCCGGTGGGTGCAGGTTGGTCGGGCAGATCAGCGCGTCAACGCCACCCAGAACATCCAGCACCTCGCGCCGTACCAGCGCTCTTCCGCGCATGGCGCGATGGTAGACGGCGGCGGGAATCAGGCAGCCAGCAGCCAGCCGTGTGCGGGTGCCGACATCCAGGTCACTCCAGTGTGTGCGCAGCCACTTGCGCAGCATCATCGTCGCGATATCCGAGTCGGACGTCAGCAACTGCAAGGGCACTGCATATTTTGCTCGGGACAGGGAAACTTCACGAACGGTCGCACCAAGGCTTTCAAAAACGCGAATGGCTTCCCGCATCGCTGCAATCACCTCGACATTGGCGCCATCCGGCCAGCTCAATTCGCGAACAACGCCCAGAGTCATGCCGCGTACGCCATCGTTCAGGGTTGCCGGATAATCCGGCACCGGCCGTGTGCTTGATAGCGGGTCTTGCGGGTCGTGACCGGCGATGGCCTGAAGAAACAGTGCGTTGTCTTCAACCGTACGGGTCAGTGGTCCGATGGTGTCGGCCGTCCAGCCGTACATGATGCCGCCTGTTCGACTGACCCGTCCGAATGTCGGGCGCAGACCGACAATGCCGTTCGCAGCCGCCGGGCTGCGGACCGATCCGCCAGTGTCTTCGCCCAAAGAGCCCGAGGAAAATCCTGCAGCGACCGCAATGCCTGATCCGCTGGAGGATCCGGCCGGGTTGTGCGCCGGGTTCCACGGGTTTCTCGGCTGGCCATAGGGGAAATCCACGGTGCCGCCCTTGCCGAACTCGTGCAGGTTTTCCTTGCCGATGAGGATGGCGCCGGCTGCTTTCAGGCGTTGAATCACCGTTGCATCGTGATCCGGTACGTTGTTTGCCAGTACTTTCGAGCCCAGTGTGGTCAGCACATCCTTGGTGTTCAGCTGATCCTTTACGCCAAACGGCAATCCGTGAAGCGGGCCACGCCACCGTCCAGCCGCAATCTCGCGTTCGGCAACACCTGCCTCATCCATTGCAGCTTCGCCGCAAACGGTGATGTAGGCCCGAAGCAACGGATCCCAGCGTTCGATGCGTGCCAGGCAGGCCTGCATCAGTTCCACCGGCGACAGCTTGCGGTCACGAATCAGTCGTGATTGTTCCGAAGCACTTAACAGGGTCAGTTCGTCTGAAGCCATTTCTGTTCGATGTCTGTTGGTAAAACCTAATAAACCGGGATGCCGGATGCTCAATCAACTTCAGATTAACGTTCAGGTAATGAAGGCGCAAGCCTGATTGATGAGTCATATATCGCGCTTGCTCACCAAGTGGACCAATTGCAGCGATGACGGAAAATGGCTTATCGTTCGGCCACAAGAAAATTCGAGGAAAAATCATGCAATCCGGTGTTGCTTTATGTGCTGCAGTTGTTCTTGCCAGCAGCAGTTTCTCTGCGATGGCGCAGCCGGCCTATCCGGTGAAAGCAGTACGAGTGGTTATTCCTTACCCACCCGGTGGCGGCAATGACATCATCGGACGTATCGTCGCTGATGATCTTGGCAAAAGACTCGGGCAGCAGATGCTGGTCGATAACCGTCCAGGAGGAAGCACTTCAATCGGTGCGGAAATTGTTGCGCGAGCACCGGCTGACGGTTACACGCTGTTGATTACCAGTCATACCACATATGCCCTTCTGCCTAACCTGCGGCCCAAACTCGGCTACGACCCGATTCGCGATTTTGAACCGGTTTCACTGCTGGCCAAGCAGTCATTTGCACTCGCCGTTCATCCTTCGCTTCCGGTCACTTCAATCAAGCAGGTGATCGCACTGGCCAAGTCACGCCCCGGACAGATGACCTTTTCCTCGGCAGGCGCAGGAACCGGCACCCATTTTTCAGGAGAGCAGTTCAAAACGCTGGCGGGTGTGGATATCCTCCATGTGCCCTACAAGGGCGGCAATACCGCCATGAACGCAGTGCTGAGCGGTGAGACCACCATGACCTTTGGCAGCCTGTCGGCACTGTCGCCCTTTGTCAATGCAAAAAAACTGCGGGTGATTGCGGTGACCAGCGCCAAACGTTCGCCGCTGGACCCGCGGATTCCAACTATCGCTGAGAGCGGCGTTCCGGGGTACGAGATGACGCCCTGGTACGGTCTGGTGACCCCTAAAGGAGCACCGCAGAACGTGTTGAACCGGCTGAATGCGGCGGTGGTCGAGGCAATGCGTGCCAAGGATATGCAGGATCGGATGGCACGAGTTGGTTATGAGCCTGAAGGCAGCTCACCGCAGCAACTGGCTGAGCACATCAAGGCCGAACTGGCGCGCTATGCGAAACTGATCAAGGTGATCGGCTTCAGGGAAGAATAACAGAGGACTTACGCGCGGCAGGCATGCTTCATGCTGCCCGCCCTCTCAATCAGGCAACTTGGGATGAACCCGGCTCGACCGGTGGTTTGGATTCCTGTTGCTCTTCAACAGGAGAATCCTGCGTGGCATCTTCCGCCTGTTTGCGCAGTTTCTTTTCTTCCTTCTTTTGCTTCTTCGCCAGTTCACGCTGCCGTTTGGCAAAACCGTAATTCGGTTTCATGCACGTTGCTCCTGTAGAAAAATAAAACGGCGGCGGCGCAAAAGCGCCGTCGCCGTTGTCGCTGCAACCGGACTGGAGGTGCTGCTTATAGTGCCTTCTCCAGCGCTTGCCGCTGTGCGGTCATTTCAGCCGGCAGGCGTGATTTGAGTTTTCCGAAAAGCTCGTCATGATCCTTGATCTCGGCACGCCAGGCGTCGTGATCGACATGGGTCAGTTCGTCAAATGCCTCACGGCTGAAACTGCTCATGCCGCTCCACTCCATGTCTTCGTAACGTGGCATGTTGCCGATCGGGGTCTCAGTGGCGCCTGATTTACCTTCGCAGCGCTCGACCACCCATTTCAGCACGCGCATGTTGTCGCCAAAACCGGGCCACATGAACTTGCCGTTGGAATCGCGACGGAACCAGTTCACCGCAAAAATCTTTGGCGGCGCTTTCACTTTGGAGCCAACGCTGAGCCAATGCTTGAAATAATCACCGAAGTGATAGCCGCAGAACGGCAGCATCGCAAACGGGTCACGACGCACCACGCCCACCTTGCCAACGATAGCCGCAGTCGTTTCAGAGGCCATCGTTGCAGCCAGGTACACGCCGTGTGCCCAATCCTTGGCTTCTGTGACCAGCGGAACAGTGGTCGTGCGACGACCGCCAAACAGGAAGGCGCTGATCGGTACACCTGCCGGGTTTTCCCAGTCGTCATCCATGCAGGGAATCTGCGACGCATGGACTGTGAAGCGCGAGTTCGGGTGAGCCGCGAGGCGGCCGCTGTCCGGCGTCCAGGATTTGCCGGTCCAGTCGATCAGGTGCTTCGGCGCTTCCTTGGTCAAACCCTCCCACCACACGTCGCCGTCATCGGTCATCGCGACATTGGTAAAAATTGTGTTTTTATGCAGTGCGGCCAGGCAGTTGGCATTGGTCTCGACGGAAGTACCCGGTGCGACGCCAAAAGCCCCGGATTCCGGGTTGATCGCGTACAGACGACCGTCAGGTCCTGGTTTGATCCAGGCGATATCTTCGCCAATGGTGGTTACTTTCCAACCCTCGAGCGCCTTTGGGGGGAC
>CAMAYE010000251.1 GCA_945862135.1 Bordetella parapertussis | reverse complement strand
GCTGGTAATCGACGGCGAAAGCCTGGAGTTTCTCAACGGTTCCACCGTCGACTATGTGCGTGAAGGCCTGAAGCAGGCCTTCAAGGTCGAAAACCCCAACGTCGATGCCACCTGCGGCTGCGGCGAAAGTTTCACGGTCAAGGCGGGCAGTTAACACGTCCCCACGGATTTTCAGGATTCATTCATGAGCAGCGTTTTAGACACCCTCGTCAGCCAGCCTTACAAGCACGGCTTTGTCACGGACATAGAGTCCGAGACCGCGCCCAAGGGGCTGAACGAAGACATCATCCGCATGATTTCGGCGAAAAAGAACGAGCCGGACTGGCTGCTGGAATTCCGCCTGCAGGCCTATCGTCACTGGCTGACGATGACCGAGCCGCAGTGGCCGAACGTCCATTACCCGAACATCGATTTCCAGGCGATCAGCTATTACGCCGCGCCCAAGCCGAAGAAAAAACTGAGCATGGACGAGGTCGATCCGGAACTGCTGCGGACCTTTGAAAAACTCGGCGTGCCGATGCACGAACGCGCGGCGCTGGCCGGCGTGGCAGTCGACGTCATTTTTGATTCGGTGTCGGTGACGACCACTTACAAGGAAAAACTCGCCGAAGTCGGCATCATTTTCTGCTCGATCTCCGAAGCCGTGCACAACCACCCGGAGCTGGTGAAGAAATACATGGGTTCTGTGGTGCCGACTGCCGACAACTATTACGCCGCGCTGAATTCCGCGGTGTTTACCGACGGTTCCTTCTGCTTCATTCCGAAGGGCGTCAAATGCCCGATGGAGCTGTCGACCTATTTCCGCATCAACACCCAGGACTCCGGGCAGTTCGAGCGCACGCTGATCATCGCCGAAGAGGGCGCCAAGGTCTCGTATCTCGAAGGCTGCACCGCGCCGAAGTTCGACACCAACCAGCTGCACGCGGCGGTGGTTGAACTGGTTGCGCTGGACGATGCTGACATCAAGTATTCGACGGTGCAGAACTGGTATGCCGGTGACGAGAACGGCGTTGGCGGCATCTACAACTTCGTCACCAAACGCGGTTTGTGCAAGGGTCGTAATTCGAAGATTTCCTGGACCCAGGTCGAAACCGGTTCGGCGATCACCTGGAAATATCCGTCCTGCGTGCTGCTCGGCGACAATTCGATCGGTGAGTTCTATTCGGTGGCGCTGACCAATCATAAACAGCAGGCCGATACCGGTACCAAGATGATTCACATCGGCAAAAACACCAAGAGCACGATCATCAGCAAGGGCATCTCGGCCGGGCATTCCAACAACAGCTATCGCGGGCTGGTGAAAATCGGCGCGAAGGCGGAGGGTGCGCGCAATTTCTCGCAGTGCGACTCGATGCTGATTGGCGCCAAATGCGGCGCCAACACCTTCCCCTACATCGATGTGCAGAACCCGACGGCGAAGGTGGAGCACGAAGCCACTACGTCGAAAATCGGCGAAGACCAGTTGTTCTATTTTCAGAGCCGCGGCATCCCCACCGAAGAAGCGGTGTCGATGATCATCAACGGTTTCTGCAAGGACGTTTTCCAGCAACTGCCGATGGAGTTCGCCGTTGAGGCAACCAAACTCCTTGGTTTGAAATTGGAAGGTAGCGTGGGATAAAGGTCAAATTCAAAAGCGAAAAGCAGCCACAGAGGACACAGAGGGCACAGAGATTTCGGCGGGATGCCGAATCTCCAATAACCGGTCTGTTCCTCAGCGGCGAGATTAATGGGGTTTTTCTCTGTGAGCTCTGTGCCCTCTGTGGCTAAGGTTTTTTTAGGTTTTAAAACATGATCAACAGCAACGCAAAAACAATTCTCGAAGTCCGCAACCTGACGGCGACGGTGGCCGGCATCGATATTCTCAAGGGCATCAACCTGACGGTGCGTGCCGGTGAAGTGCACGCGATCATGGGGCCCAACGGCTCCGGCAAAAGCACGTTCTCGAAAGTGCTGGCGGGGCATCCGGCCTATGAGGTCAAGGGCGGCGAAGTGCTGTTCGAGGGCAAGGACCTGTTTGCGCTGGCCTCGGATGAACGCGCCCGCGCCGGCGTTTTTCTCGGCTTCCAGTATCCCGTCGAAATTCCCGGTGTCACCAACAGCGCCTTCCTGCGCCTCGCCTACAACACGGTGCAGGGTGGCCGCGGCAAGGAAGAACTCGACCCGCTGGAGTTCGATGATCTGGTGCGCGAAAAAATGAAGCTGCTGGAAATGAATCCGGAGTTCCTCAGCCGCAGCGTCAATGACGGCTTTTCCGGCGGCGAAAAGAAACGCAATGAAATCCTGCAGATGGCGCTGCTCGAGCCGAAGCTGTCGCTGCTCGATGAAACCGACTCCGGCCTCGACATTGACGCGCTGCGCGTGGTTGCCGGCGGCGTCAACAAGCTGCTGACCCCCGACAATGCCTGCGTGCTGGTCACGCATTACCAGCGCCTGCTCAACTACATCACACCCGATTACGTGCACGTGATGTCGGCTGGCCGCATCATCAAGTCCGGCGACAAGGCGCTCGCGCTGGAGTTGGAGTCGCGCGGTTACGACTGGCTGCTGGATGACAAAAAAGCGGCCAAAAAGGCTGCAGCGTGAACGTGACCACAACCCATCCGTACGTGGCGGCGCTGCTCGCCGGCAGCGCTGCGCTGCCGAAAAGCCCGGCGGCCTGGCTGGATGCGCGCCGTGCGGCGGCGCTGGAGCGTGCCAACGCGCTGTCGGTTCCGACCACGCGCGACGAAGAATGGCGCTTCACCGACCTGACGCCGCTGACCAAACTGCAGGTGCAGCCTGCTGCCGCGGCGGTCAAGGTTTCGGCGGCTGATATTGCGGCGCATGTCGTACCGGAAGCGGCGATGCGTCTGGTGTTTGTTGATGGTGTGCCGGCGCCGGAACTCGCGCAGCAGGGCAAATTGCCCGTCGGTGTGACGGTGATTGCCTTGAGCGATGCACTGAAATCCCATGCCGCACTGGTCGAGCCTCACCTGGCAAAGCTTGCGGGTGCCGAGCAGGAGCTGTTTACTGCGCTCAACACGGCTTTTCTGCAGCACGGCGTATTCATCCATCTGGCGAAGGACGCGCAGCTGAAAGCGCCGATCCATCTGCTGTTTGTCGCTGCCGGAAATGGTGTCGCGGCTTATCCGCGCTGCCTGATCGTTGCTGAGAGCGGCGCCGAAGCCTGCGTGATTGAAGACTATGTCGCGCTGGGTGATGAGGCTTATCTGACCAACGCGGTCACCGAAATTGCCGTGGCGCCGAACGCTTCGCTGCGCCACATCAAGCTGCAACGCGAAAGCCAGAAAGCTTTTCATATCAGCAACTGCGCAGTGACGCTGGCGAAGGACGCCCGTTTCCAGTCGCATGCAGTGACACTCGGTGCAAGGCTGTCGCGCAACAATCTGAACGTCAGCCAGCAGGGCGAGGGTGTAAACGTCGAGATCGACGGTCTGGCGCTGATCGGCGGACGGCAGACTGCGGATACGCACACGCTGCTGGATCACGCCAAACCGCACGGCGTCTGCAAACAGACCCACAAGACTATCGTCGGCGGCGCGGGGCATGCGGTATTCAACGGCAAGGTGTTTGTGCGCGAGGGTGCGCAACTCACCGATTCGTCGCAGCAAAGCCGCAACCTGCTGCTGTCGGACAAGGCGCGTGTCGATACCAAGCCGCAGCTGGAAATCTATGCCGATGACGTGAAGTGCGCGCATGGCGCCGCCGTCGGCCAGCTCGATGCCGAGCATCTGTTTTATCTGAAAAGCCGCGGACTGCCGGAAGCGCAGGCGCGCAACCTGCTGACCTATGCTTTCGGCGCCGAGATCATCGATCACATTCCCGTGCCGTCACTGGTCGTTGCGCTGGAGAAGCTGGTGATGGCGCGCACCGAGGCCAGCCTGTGAGCGCGCGCGACAAACTCGCGACACCGCTGGATGTTGCAGCGCTGCGCCGGGACTTTCCCATCCTGAGTCTGAGGATCAAAGATAAGCCATTGATTTTTCTGGATAATGCGGCATCGAGTCAGATGCCGCAGTCGGTGATCGATCGCTGGGTGAAATACCGCAGCGCGCAGCACGCCAACATCCACCGCGCCGTGCATTACCTGTCGGAAACTGCGACTGCGGAATACGAAAAGGCGCGACTCAAGGTCCAGGCCTTCATCAACGCCAAAGAATTGCGCGAGTGTATTTTCACCAGCGGCACCACTGACGGAATCAATTTGGTGGCGCAGGGTTACGGCCGCAAATTCTTCAAGGCCGGCGACGAGATCATCCTGACCACGCTGGAGCACCACTCGAACATCGTTCCCTGGCAGATGCTGGTCGAAGAAAAGGGTGTGAAAATCCGCGTGGTGCCGATCAACGACCGC
>CAMAYE010000250.1 GCA_945862135.1 Bordetella parapertussis | reverse complement strand
GAGCGGCAATAATGACCGCGACTGTCTCGCTGCCGAGCAGGCGATCAACCGAGGGCAACGCGCGACGCGCGGCTGCTTCTGGATTCACCATCGGGGTATGTAGACGCGGCGGGACATGCGGATTGCCGGAGTGGGAGTTGCGGTAAAAGTGGAGGGCGCAGTTTAGCGTAACTTGCAGGGCGCGTGCTATTCTGCCGCCGCCTGCTGCTGCAGGCGTAAAACAACCAAAATGCGGGGAAATTCAAGATGATGCGAATATTAATGGGTGTGTTGCTGCTGGCAGCAGGTGTGGCACAGGCTGCCGATTCAAGCTACCCGATCAAACCGATTCGATTTATTTGCCCTTACGCGCCAGGCGGCGCGGGCGATATTTTTACCCGCACCATCGGGCAGAAACTCGGCGAAGCGCTGGGCACGACCGTGGTGGTCGATAACCGTGCCGGCGCCAATGGTGGTATTGGTACTGAACTGGTGGCGCGTGCACCGGCCGACGGTTACACGCTGCTGATGGGCAACGCCGGGCCGATGACCGTCAATCCGAATCTTTATTTGAAACTGGGTTACGACCCGGTCAAGGATTTTGCGCCCGTCACGCAGGGCACTTCATACATGTACGTGCTGGTGGTTCAGCCTGCGGCACCGGTGAAATCGTTGCCGGATTTCATCAAGCTGCTGCAGTCCAAGCCGGGGCAGATGACTTACGGTTCAACCGGTATCGGCGGTGGCAATCATCTCTCGGGTGAGCTGTTCAACCTGATGACGAATACCAAATCGATCCATGTGCCTTACACCGGGAGTTCGCTGGCGCTGGCGGCACTGCTGGGCGGCCAGATCAGCTATATGTTCGATACCGTGATCACTGCGGTGCCGCAGCTGCGCGGCGGCAAGCTGCGGGCGATTGGTGTCACCGGCGGCAAGCGTGCTTCGGCATTGCCCGATGTACCGACGCTGAATGAACTGGGTCTGAAGGGGTTTCAGCTGACGCAGTGGCAGGCTGTGGTCGCGCCTGCCGGTACGCCGAAACCGGTGATTGATCGCTTGAACCGCGAAGTAGTGAAGGCGCTGAAAATGCCCGATGTCATCGACCGTCTGGCAACGCAGGGCGGCAATGATCTCGTCGGCAACACGCCGGAAGAGTTTGCAAAGGTGATCAAGGATGATCTTGCGCTGTACGCGAAGATCGTCAAGGCGGCGGGCATCAAGCCGCAGTAAGCGGATTTGCAGTAAAACAAAATGCCGGCATCGGTGATGCCGGCATTTTGTTTTAAGCTATTGATTGTAAACAACTATTCCCACAACCTTTCAGGGAGTGGCAAACCCGCCAGTTGTTCGGGCGTCAATGGCTGGTCCGGCGTGATGCCGATGCCCTCCAGCACTGCGGCAAGTTGACGTGCGTGTTGCGCGCTGTGCCAGGTTGAACGCTCGTAGAGCATGTGGATGGGCTGCATGCCGAAGAAGGTCTTGATCTTCTGCTGGCAGGATTTGTCTTCGAGCTTGTTCCACCAGTTTTCCAGCCGCTCGATGACCGTGTCGCCATACTGCGCAATTTCAGCGCCGGTCATGAAGGTGCCGTCTTTTGGAGGAATGTTGGCGAGTTGTACTGCGTATTCAACACCGCCTTCGACGGACTCCAGGTAAGCCTCGCCGATGCGGAAGATGTGGTGGCACATCAGCCGGATGGAGCGATCGCGGTTGGGAATGACGCGCTCCAGCAGCTTGGCATCCGGCAACTGACGAATCAAACGCTGAGCGGCGCGCAGTATCATGATCCAGCGCTTGATCAGTTCTTCAGGTGGCAAGGGCTTGTGGCCGGTGCCTTGAAGCCCGACAAATTCGGCGACATCTTCAAGGTTTTGTCCGAATACAAACTGATCGCCCTTGGCAACGACAGGGACATTGCGCACGCCGAACTTCAGCAGGCGTTCGCGGCCATCCGGGTCGTTCAGGACATCAATGGCGATGAAATCGATTTTTTTGCGCGAAAGAAACTCTTTCGCCCGGAGACAGCTGCTTCATCCCGGTTGGGTAAACAGGATGAACTGTTCGTTGGCGCCCATGTGTGGCCTCTTTGCAGGCGGTTGAAAGGGAGTCCAGACTAACGTTCAGCGGCGTTGGGCGTCAAGGATGTCGATGCTATAATCCGCGCGCTTTTTTCCTGCATTTTTGCGCTGCGAACAATCCATATGATGAAGCTGATCGGGACCGTCACCAGTCCCTATACCCGCAAGGTGCGTGTCGCGCTTGCCGAAAAACGCATGGAGTGTGAGTTCATCACTGATGTGCCGAACACGCCGGACAGTGTTGTTACGCGATATAACCCTCTGGGCAAAATCCCGGTGATGGTGCTTGACGATGAGAATACGATTTTCGATTCACGCGTGATTGTCGAGTATCTCGACAACGCCAGCCCTGGCAATCGCCTGATCCCTGAGGAGAAAAGGCCGCGCATTCAGGTACGGCGCTGGGAAGCGCTGGCCGACGGTTGTACGGATGCAGCCATTGCGTTGTATAACGAAAAACGTAAGCCCGCAGAACAGCAATCAACCGAGTGGGTGACCCGCCAGCAGGGCAAGGTCGATCGCGCGTTGCAGGCGATGGCGGATGATCTTGCCGCAAAGCCGTGGTGTGCCGGGGATTTTTTCACCCTTGCCGACATCGCCGTCGGTTGCTGCCTCGGCTGGCTTGAACTGCGCTTGTCCGAACTGCCGTGGCGGCGCAATCATCCGAATCTGGCCCGGCTGGCCGACAAGCTGGCTCAGCGCCCGTCCTTCAAGGATACCGCCGTCTGATCAGTCCTCGCCGGGCAGGGTTTCCGGCGGACACACTTCATCAATGGACAATGCGGGTTGTGCCTGGCGTGCAGACTCAATGACGCCGCCGCCGATGCAGACGCGGCTTTCGTAGATCACTACTGACTGGCCGGGCGTGACTGCCCACTGATTTTCGGCAAAATCGACAATGCAGCGCTCCCTTGAAGCTTTTTCCATTGAGCATGCGGCGTCACGCTGGCGATAACGCGTTTTTGCGCTGTAGACCCATTGCGTATGCGGCGCTTCACCGCTGATCCAGTTGACGTTGACTGCGGTGAGTTGGTCCGACAGCAGCAGTCCGTGGTCGTGACCCTGTACGACGACCAGCCGATTGTTGACCATGTCTTTCTGCGCAACGTACCACGCGTCGCCATCACCATCACGCGTGCCGCCGATACCCAAGCCCTGACGCTGGCCGAGCGTGTAGAACGTCAGACCCATGTGCCGGCCGATGCGGCGACCTTCCGGTGTGACGATATCGCCGGGATTCGATGGCAGATAACGGTTGAGAAATTCACGAAACGGCCGTTCGCCGATGAAACAGATGCCCGTGGAGTCCTTCTTGTCGTGATTGGGGAGTCCTTCGCGGCGCGCAATCTCGCGGACTTCCCGCTTGTAGAGTTTCCCCAGCGGAAAAAGCGTTTTGCCTAGCTGTTGCTGGTTCAGGCGGTAGAGAAAGTAGCTCTGGTCCTTGGTGCCATCTTCAGCCTTCAGCAACTGAAACATGCCGTCGACTTCCCGCACCTGCGCGTAGTGGCCGGTGGCAATGCAGTCTGCGCCGAGATTCATCGCGTGATCAAGGAATGACTTGAACTTGATTTCGGCATTGCAAAGCACGTCGGGATTGGGCGTGCGTCCAGCCTGGTATTCACTGAGAAATTCGCTGAATACCCGGTCCTTGTATTCGGCGCTGAAATTGACTGCTTCAATGTCGATGCCGATGCGGTCGGCTACCGCAACGGCATCGATCAGATCCTGGCGGGATGTGCAATGCTCGTCGGTATCGTCATCTTCCCAGTTCTTCATGAACAGGCCGGTGACCTCGTATCCCTGCTGTTTCAGCAGCAGGGCGGCGACCGAGGAGTCAACGCCGCCTGACAGGCCGATCACGATTTTTTTCTTGCGTGCCATTGATGAAATTCAGTTGTAATGATGCAGCAATTGCAGCGGATGACGCTGTCCGCCCAGGTAGTCGTCGATGCACTGCATCAGCAACGGGCTCCGGTGCCGTTCGCTGCAGGCACGAATTTCGGCAACGGGCATCCACAGCGCTCGCAGGATTCCGGTATCCAGAGGACGACCCGGATGTGGTTCTGACAGCGTGCCGGTAAAGGCAAAACGGAGATAGGTCACGCCGCTGCCTGCTTGGCGGTACTGATAAATGCCAAGCAAGGCTTCCGGCTTGAAATCCCGCGCCGATTCTTCCAGCGTTTCACGGATTACGGCATCGATCAGCGACTCTCCGGCTTCAAGATGTCCAGCCGGTTGGTTATAACGGATGCCCTCGCTGGTTTGTTCTTCGACGAGCAGGAACGCGCCGTCGCGTTCTACAA
>CAMAYE010000249.1 GCA_945862135.1 Bordetella parapertussis | reverse complement strand
CTCGATCCGATTTACGTCAATTTCACCATGCCGGACCGCGACGCATTGGTTCTGCAACGCGCCTTCCGCAGCGGCGCCATCAAGGAACAGGGCGGCGAGAATGTGCGCATGATCCTGCCCGACGGCAGTGAATTCAGCCAGGCTGGTCGTATTGACGTTGCCGATGCGCAGATCAACCGCGAAACCGGAACCATCACGCTGCGCGCGGTGCTGCCGAACCGGGGCTACCCCAATCTGCTGCCCGGCATGTTCGTGCATGTGCGCATGACCGCCGGCCAGCGTCCCGGTGCCATCGTGGTGCCGCAGCGTGCCGTCATGAAAACACCGGCGGGACACGCTGTTTTTGTCGTCACCGAAGACAACAAGGCCGAGCGCCGGGATCTGGTCGTCGGCGAGTGGATCAATGACGGCTGGATCATCGAAAAAGGTCTGGCCGCCGGCGACAAGGTCATCGTCGACGGCATCCAGAAAGCGCAGCCGGGGGGGCCCGTCAAACCCACGCCGTTTGTCGCCCAGGCCAAGGGGGAGCCGCCGGCAAAACCGGCCGCAAAAGCCGCCAACAAACCCGCCACTGAAAAATAAAGCGCGATCATGCGATTTTTTGTCGACCGCCCGGTACTCGCGACCGTCATCGCGCTGATCCTGACCCTGGTGGGCGCGCTCGCTTCGCGCCAGCTTGCCATCGAGCAGTATCCCAACGTCGCCCCGCCGCAGGTCAAGGTCAGCGCGGTGTATCCGGGCGCCAGCCCGGAAATTCTCGAAAGCACTGTCGCCGCGCCGCTGGAACGCGAAATGAATGGTGTGAACGGTCTGCTCTATATGTATTCGACCAGTTCATCGAGCGGACTGATGGACCTCTATGTCGTATTCGAGGCCGGCACCGATACCGCCATCGCCACCGTTGAAGTCAACAACCGGGTCAAACGCGTCGAAGCCCTGATGCCGCAGCCGGTGCTGCAAAACGGCATCCGCGTCGACCAGACGAATCCGCAGATGCTGCAGATCGTCACCATGTATTCCGAAGACCCGCGCTTCGACCGTGAATACCTGGCCAATATGGCCAACGCCAGCATCATTCCGGAACTCAAGCGCCTGGGTGGCGTCGGTGAAGCCACGCTGTTCGGCTACCCCTATGCCATGCGCGTCTGGCTCGACCCCGACCAGTTGGCTAAATACCGGCTCACCGTCACGGATGTCTCCAATGCCATCCGTGAACAGAACCAGAACTACCCCGTGGGCGAAATCGGCAATTCCCCGACGCCGCGCGGTCAGGTACTGACCTTCCCGGTACAAACGACCGGCACCTATACCCAGCCGGAACAATTCGCCAACATCATCGTTCGTGCCGCTGCCGATGGTTCTGTAGTACGGGTGCGCGACGTGGCTCGCGTGGAACTCGGTGCCGAGGACTATCAGATCAGCCTGAACATGAACGGCAAGCCAGGTACCGGCATTGGCGTCTACCTGCGGGCCGGCGCCAACGCGCTGGAAGTCGCCAAATCGGTGCGCGCCAAGATGACCGAATTGGCCCCCACCATCCCGCAAGGCATCGTCTGGGACGTACCATACGACACCACGGTATTCGTCAACGCCTCCATCGAACTGGTGCTGCACACCTTCGTTGAAGCCTTCATCCTGGTGCTGCTGGTGGTTTACCTGTTCCTCGGCAGCGTCCGCGCCACAATCATCCCGATGATCGCCATCCCGGTTTCGCTGATCGGCACCCTCGCCGGCATGCTGCTGATGGGCTTCTCGATCAATATGCTGACGTTGTTCGCCATGGTCCTGGCCATCGGCATCGTCGTCGACGATGCCATCGTGGTGGTGGAGTCCGTCGAAAAAATCATGCAGGACGACAAGCTGCCGCCAGCCGAAGCCGCACGCAAGGCGATGGACGGCATCGGCGGCGCCATCATCGGTGTCACTGCGGTGATCTGCGCGGTATTCGTGCCCATCGCCTTCCTTGGCGGCGTCACCGGCACCCTCTACAAGCAGTTTGCCGTCACCATCACCGTATCCACACTGCTGTCTGCGGTCACCGCCCTGACGCTGACGCCTGCGCTTTGCGCACTGATCCTCAAACCCGGCGTACACAAGCCCAAACCCATCCTCGCCTTCGACCGCTTTTTCGAGAAGGTCACCAGCCGCTACGTCGGCATTGTCGGTGTGGTGATCAAGCGCGGCGTGCGCTCCATGCTCATCTATGCCGTGATCCTCGCCGGCGTCATCTTTCTGTTCAAGATGATTCCTGGCGGCTTCGTACCGGAAGAAGACAAGGGCACCATGTTTGTCGCGATCGACCTCCCTGCCGGTGCCTCGCCGGAACGGGTCGCCGAGGTGATGAAGCGCAGTGAAGCCATCGTACGCACCGAACCCAGCGTCAAGGACATCATCAGCATTCCGGGATTTTCGATTTTCTATCGCTACGCCAATCAGGGCTTCCTCTACGTCACCCTCAAACCCTGGGAAGAACGCGCCGACACGACACAACACGTCCGGCGCATCATCCAGCGCCTGAACGCCAAGTTCTATCTGGGCATCCCCGAAGCCCGTGTCTTCGCTATCAACGAACCGCCGATCTCCGGCATGGGCAATATCGCCGGCTTTGATTACCGGCTGCTGGCGCTCGACGGCGACCGGGAGAAACTCGACAAGACGGCACGGGAGGTCGTCGCTGCGGCAGCCAAGGACGAAAGGCTCGCCGGCGCGCGCAACGTGGCCTCACCGAACGTGCAGACGCTGTTTGTTGATGTCGACCGCAACAAGGCCAAAGCTCTCGGCGTACCGTTGTCCGACGTCTACTCCACGATCGGCACCCTGCTCGGCTCCAGCTTCGTCAACCAGTTCAGCGCCTTCGGCACCAACCTGAAGGTGAAAATGCAGGCTGATGAAAAATTCCGTTCGGACCCGGCTTATCTGCAGCGCTTCTACGTACGCAATGCCGGCGGCAATATCGTGCCGATTGCAACGCTGGCTTCTGTCGAATACCGCTCCGCGCCGATCGCATTGACCCGCTACAACGGCTACCCCGCCGTGCAATTGAGCGGCAGCTCGCCCCCCGGTCGCAGTTCCGGCGAAGCATTGGCGGCGATGGAAGAAATTTCCGCCGCAACGCTGCCCCAGGGTATCGGATTCCAGTGGTCCGGACAGTCACTGCAGGAAAAAATCTCCGGTGGCCAGGCGGGTTTCATCTTCCTGCTGTCCTTCATCTTTGTGTTCCTGTTTCTCGCCGCGCTATATGAGAGCTGGACGTTGCCGATCTCGGTGTTCATGATCGTGCCCATCGGCATACTCGGTGCGCTGGTTGCGCTGTTCCTGCGCCATTCGCCCAATGACGTGTTTTTCCAGGTCAGTCTGATCACGCTGGTCGGCCTTGCCGGTAAAAACGGCATCCTGATCGTCGAATTCGCCAAGCAGCGTTATGAGGAAGGCTTGTCGGTCATCGACGCCGCGCTCGATGCCGCACGTTTGCGCTTGCGACCGATTGTGATGACTTCTCTGGCCTTCATCCTCGGCGTACTGCCGCTGGTGCGTGCCTCCGGCGCCGGTGCCGCCACCCAGCACTCGGTGGGCACCGGCATACTCGGCGGCATGCTTGCGGCCACACTGATCGGCGTATTCTTTACGCCGCTGTTCTACTTCATCGCGATGACCTATCTCGGTGGCGACAAACGCAAAAAATCCCCATCGAGCGAATCTGCGAAGGTGGAATCATGAAAACCCTGCATTTAAGTGCGGCAGTCCTCGCCCTTTGCCTTGCAGGCTGCATGACGCCGGAATTCAAACGACCTGCCGTCGACATCCCCGCGGCATGGCGCACCGACAGCAACACCACCGAATCACTGGCTGACTATCCCTGGGGTGCCCTGTTCCGTACCGCAGAGCTGCAGGCGCTGATCAACACTGCGATTACGGAAAACAGCGACCTGCGCATTGCTGCTGCAAGGGTTGAACTGCTCCGTGCGCAATACGGCATCCAGCGCGCCAACCTGTTTCCGACAGTCGCTGCGGATGCGAGTTACGAACGCAACCGCCAGCCTTCAGCCGCCAGTGCCGTCGAAAACCGCAGCAGCGAACTGTACCGCTTCGGCCTCGCCATTCCCAGTTGGGAGATAGACCTCTGGGGCCGCGTGCGTTCGCTGAACGAAGCCGCCTACCGCAACTTCATGGCCAGCGAAGAAAATCGCCGCGCACTGCACATCAGTCTGATTGCCCAGGTCGCGCAGACCTATCTCGACCTGATGTCGCTTGACGCACAGCTTGAAACCGCAAAGCAGACTGCCAAGACCCGCAGCGATTCACTGCGCCTCGTAAAATTGCGCTTCAACAACGGCGTGGTTTCCGCCGTCGATCTGCACCAGGCGGA
>CAMAYE010000248.1 GCA_945862135.1 Bordetella parapertussis | reverse complement strand
CTGCAATTGCCAGTGCCTTTCGCGCGGCCACTGCTTCGGCAAAATATTCCAGTTCGGCGCGCTCTGTGCTGGTTTCCGGAAAGGTCATCACTTCCGGGCGTTTGCGTTCACGCAGGTTGTCCGGATTGAGCAGGCAGACCTTCATCTGCCAGGTGCTGAGGTGCTCGACGTCGCCCACCTCGACCCAGCCGTTGGAGCCGAACACCTGCATGCGCCAGGTTTCTGCTGTGGCAATGAAGGTGCCGAGGTAGCCGCTGGCGCCACCCTTGAAGCGGAACAGCATTGAGGTCGTGTCGTCGATGCCGTAATCCAGTGCGCGGCGGAAGCTCTGCGAATACACCGTGTCGACCTGTCCCGCGAGGTACAGCATCGCATCAACCACGTGCACGCCGCGCCCGGTCATGCCTCCGCCGGGACCTTCATCCCGTTTCTGGCGCCAGTGGTCCTTCGGATACCAGTAGACGCTCGGGCCGCAGAAGTTGCCCTCGATATGCAGCAGTTTTCCGAGTCGGCCGTCATCGAGCATGCGGCGGATTTCCTGCAGCGCAGGCTGGAAGCGCCAGTTGTAGCCGACGGCCAGTGTGACACCGCGCTTCGCACAGGCGCGCACCGCTTCCTTAGCGGACCCGGTTGTCAGGGTGAAGGGTTTTTCCGTGAACACATGCTTGCCGGCTTTTGCAGCGGCGACGATCAATTCGGCATGGATGCTGTGGGGCGTGGCCAGGACGATGGCATCGACTGCCGGATCAGCCAGCAGCTTGCGGTAGTCATCGTAGAGCCGCAGATTGCGGCTGTCGGCGTATTCCTGCACCGGAGCCGGCGTGCGTACCGCGCCCGCAACAAAGCGGATGAGTTTGCTTTTGCCCTGCACGCTGTTGACCAGGTTTTGTCCCCAGCGTCCCAGCCCGATGATTCCGGCGTTGATCATGAAGTTCCTCTGTAGTCGTCAAAGATTCATTGGGCCAAGCGTGTGCATCGAATGGCGGCAAGCTCTACGGCAGGGAGGGCGTTCTTGTCCCGCCTGCAATTTCCATCGCCAGCGTGCCGCCTGCGCCAGGACGGCTGTTGATGATGATGCGCTGGTTCAGCTGCTCACCGAGTTGGGTGGCTATGGTGCGGGCCACGGTGTCACTGACCCCTCCGGGTAAGTAGCCCGTAATGATGCGCATCGGACGGTTCGGGAAATTCGTGGGCTCCTGCGCATGGACATTGCCTGCAGAAGCAAGGGTCAAAAACCCGAGCTGTGCAGCGAGGTTACGAATGAAGTTCACGATCATTTCGATTTCCTCGTTTCAGTTTGGCCAAATACAGTTTATGACTTTGATGCAATGCTTTTCCGGGTTTTCAGTGGATGTTGCAAGTTCTGCGCCGTCTCCCTCAGTGTGCCGCTACGGCACCGGACCATGGTGACATGACGTCGGCGATGCCTTGGCGTTCGCCCGTTTTAGGGTTATGAAGCACTGCGCTGGGGCATGCAAAGTTTGTCGGGTAGACCACCAGTTCGGTCATGCTGAGCGGGAATTTTGCCGCAAGTGCCTGTTTGGTTGTATCGCTGTGTCGCGGGTCCACTCCAACCGTGTCGCCGCCGCTGGCATCGATGCGCGGCTGATGGAAGGCATCCTGCAGTGTCATGCCGTGATCAATCAGGAAGGAGCTGATCTGATAAACCGCCGGCAGGATCTTTCGGCCGCCGGAAGCGCCGACTGAAAACCACGGTTTCCCATCGTGGGTGGCAATCACAGGGCACATATTGGAGAGGGCGCGTTTGCCCGGCGCCAGGCAATTCGGTGTTCCTGGCCGCGGATCGAACCACATGATGCCGTTGTTCATCAGTACGCCGCTCGATGGCAGCACCACCTTGGAGCCGAATACCGACAGCAGGGTCTGTGTCAGTGCAACCATATTGCCGTCGCGGTCGATCACGTTGAGGTGGGTCGTCGTCGACGGGTCGCGGCGGTCGCTGTTGTCGCCCATGCTGCTCAGGCGCTCGGCGTAAGCGTCGCGCAGTGCAGCCGCATAGGCAATGAAGGTTTCGCTGCCGGGTTGTCCCTTTGCAAACTGCATGCTTCGCAGCGGCTCCAGCGCACGCAGCATGGTGGGTCCCGCCGTCAACTGCGGCGGCAGCGCCAGCCTGGCGCCGTGATACTCGGTTTCGATCGGATCTGTGATGCGAGCGTGGAAATTGGCCAGATCGCTTGCCGACAGATTGCCGCCCATGGCACGGATGTCGCGGGTAATGCCGGCCGCGATTTCGCCTTCGTAGAAGTCCCGCGGTCCGGCCTCGGCAAGGCGGCGCAGCGTTGCGGCGAGTCCTTTCAGCTTGAGCCTGCCCATTGCGGCGCCTGCGGCGGTGACCGGCGGGAAGCCTCCGGGCAGCCAGATATCACTGGTGACCGCGTAGCGGGACAGTTCTTTGGCCATGGTGGCAATTTTGAGCGTCAGGTACCAGTCAACGGTCATGCCTTCCTCGGCCAGCGCAATGGCCGGTTGCACCACCTCACGGAAAGGGAGGGTTCCGAATTTTTGCAGTGCCGTGGCCAGTCCGTCGACGTGTCCGGGAATGGCGATCGACATCGGGCCGTGCACATTGCGGTCGTCCTTGACGCTGGGCCAGGTGAACAGGTCACTGGTAAATCCGCCGGTCAGCGGATAGTCATCAGGATTGAGCCCGGCCGGTGAGATCGGACCGAAGTCGACCACTTGAACCCGGTTTTCGCGGGCCAGGTAAACCATCATGAAACCGACGCCGCCGAGGCCGCTGTTCCAGGGCTCGACCGCAGCCAGCGCCAGACCGGTGGCGACTGCGGCATCCACGGCATTCCCTCCCGCCGAGAGGACACTTGCGCCGGCCTCGCTGGCAATGTGATTCTGTGAAGCGACAATGCCGCCGCGGGCCGAGGTGATCAGAGGTTTGCTGACGTTCCAGTTCTGTACGAGATGTGAGTCCATGCGGGTGTCTTTGAATTCTGGATGGGGATTCGGTGGCGTCTATAATCGGATTGATGCTAATCGAAAAGCCTCTTGGCCGCCTAGACCGGATTCCATTCGACGAACTCCAATGCGTCCATGAGTAAGCATATTGTTTGTCTGACATTCGATTTTGATGCCATTCCCGGCTTTATCGCACGGGGTCAGACAATGGCGAGCTGGCTATCAAGGGAGGAATTCGGTGCTCGGGTCTGAGGTAGCCGGCGGCGGGTCGGCTGATTTTGCCGCGCATCTCCGTGCAGAACTGGAAAAATGGGGGCGTCTGATCAAACAGGCTGGAATACGGCTGGAATGATGCACAGCAGACGAGCACAGGCGCGGCTCCACAGTCTAAAATAGTGCCCATCGGAAATCAGGAGGCAGGCCATGGACGACGGCGTCATACAGATCAACAAGGACAAACCGGCTTCGGGCCCGGTGATCCGGCTGCACGAAAACGACAATGTGCTGATTGCGCGGGGCGATATCGGTATCGGCACCAAGCTCAATGGCGGACTGACCGCCAAAAGCCAGGTTCCGGCCGGGCACAAAATTGCTGCGAGAGCGATCCAGAAGGGCGAACCCATACTCAAGTACGCAGTGACCATTGGGTTTGCATCGGCAGATATTCCCGCCGGTACATACGTGCATTCGCATAACCTCGAGTTTCGCGAGTTTGATCGCGACTACGCCTATGCCCGGGACTACCAGCCCGAGCAGATGATTGCGGAGGCGGAGCGCGCCAGTTTCATGGGCATCGTCCGCGCCAATGGCCAGGTCGCGACGCGCAACTATCTCGGCGTACTGGCAACGGTGAACGGCTCGGCGACAGTGGCACACAAGATCGCTGAATACTTTACGCCGGAGCGTCTGGCCGAATATCCGAATATCGACGGCGTCTGCGCGTTTGCACACGGCACCGGTTGCGGCATGGAAATGACCGGTGAGCCGATGGACCTGCTGCGGCGGACCATGGCGGGTTACGCGCGTCACGCCAATCTCGCCGGTGCGTTGATCATCGGCCTCGGCTGCGAGCGCAACCAGATCAAGGGGCTGATGAAGGAAGAAGGTCTTGATGTCAGCGATCGTCTGAAGACTTTTGTGATGCAGGAATCCGGCGGCACGCGCAAGACCATCGAAGCCGGTATTGCCGCAGTCAAGGAAATGCTGCCTGCGGCAAACAAGGTGGTGCGGCAGAAAGTGTCGGCCAGCCATCTGATGATCGGCCTGCAGTGCGGCGGTTCGGATGGTTTTTCGTCGATCACTGCAAATCCGGCGCTGGGTGCAGCGATGGACTTGCTGGCGCGTCATGGCGGCACGCATATTCTGTCGGAGACGCCGGAAATTTACGGCGTTGAACACACGCTGACGCGTCGCGCGAAGAACCGTGAGGTCGGTGAAAAAC
>CAMAYE010000247.1 GCA_945862135.1 Bordetella parapertussis | reverse complement strand
TTGCGTTTCGGCCCGCCGGAATATACAGCGCTGTTGCTGATGGGCCTGTTTGTGCTGGCCTATATGAGCGGCGGCTCGATGCTGAAGACGCTGGCGATGGCCGTGTTCGGCTTGCTGCTGGGCATGGTCGGCATTGATGTAATGAGCGGTTATACGCGTTTCAGTTTTGACATTGTTGAACTGGGTGACGGCGTCGGCATCGTGCCGGTGGCGGTCGGCCTGTTCGGCATTTCCGAGATTCTGCTGACGGCTGGCCAGGTGGATCCGCCGAAAGTGCAGCAGCCGACGCTGCGTCAGCTGGTGCCATCGAAGGAGGATCTCAGGCAGTCTGTCGGACCGATTGCACGCGGCAGCCTCCTCGGGTTCATGATCGGCATCATTCCGGGCTCGGCGCATATCATTTCGTCGTTTGTTTCTTATGGCATTGAGCGCCGCCTTTCGAAACATCCTGAGCGTTTCGGCAACGGCGCCATTGAAGGTGTGGCGGGGCCGGAGTCGGCGAACAACGCTGCAGCCACCGGCGCATTTGTGCCAATGCTCGCGCTGGGCATTCCCACCGGTCCGGTGACCGCGGTGATGCTGGCTGCCATCATGGTTCACGGCATCCTGCCGGGACCGATGCTGATCCAGCAGCAGCCTGATCTGTTCTGGGGTTTTGTCGCGAGCATGTATGTCGGCAATGTCGTGCTGCTGGTACTCAACCTGCCGATGGTCGGCCTGTTCGTGAATCTGCTGCGCATTCCCTATGCCTATCTGTATCCATGCATTCTTGCGTTCTGTATTCTCGGCTGCTACTCGGTGAGCAACAGCACGATGGATGTGTGGATCATGTTGTTGATGGGCGGCATCGGTTATGTGCTGCGCAAGTTCGGTTACGACCTTGCACCGGTGGCGCTGGGTCTGGTGCTGGGGCCGATGCTGGAACTGTCGCTGCGCCAGTCGCTGGCAATGAGTGGCGGCAGTTACGCTATTTTCATTGAGCGGCCGATTGCGGTGACGATGCTGGTCCTGGGGCTGGTGCTGCTTGGCTTGGCCTTGAAACCGTTGATTTTCAAGAGCAAGGACTGGCGCTCCAGCGTGGGTCTGGATGAATCGAATGACTGATTGTTTATTTTGAATTGATAATAATAAGTGTTTGATTATATTAAAATAATTTCATTTTTCAGATGGATCGTGGCGGGGTTGCTGTTGAGCATGTCTGTAGCGCAGGCGGCGGACTTGGCGCTGAGCGGCGGGCCCTATGTGCCGACGCCACAGCAGGTCGTTGATGAGATGCTGCGCGTCGCTGGTGTTACCCGGAACGATTTTGTGATCGATCTCGGTTCCGGCGACGGCCGCATTGTCATCACTGCGGCCCAGAAACATGGCGCGCGCGGCCGCGGTTATGACATCGATCCTGACCTGGTGGCGCGCAGCCGTACGACTGCACGCAAACTCGGACTGGAACAGCAGGCCGTTTTTGTTGAAGAGGACGTGCTCAAGGCGGATATCCGCGAGGCGACGGTGGTGACCCTGTACCTGTTGCCGGCCATGATGCATGAGCTGCGCGCCAAACTGCTGCGCGAACTGAAACCGGGCACGCGCATCGTTTCCCACGATTTTGATTTTGGCGACTGGAAGCCGGATCGTTCGGTCAGCGTCGAGCTGAACGAAAAATACGACGTCAGCGGGTTGTGGAGTTCAGTCATTCATCTGTGGACGGTTCCGCAACCGGTCTCGCGGTGAGTACGGACGTGTCTGACGGCGACAGGCGGCAGCCGTCATTCACCTTCCTGATGAGCGTACTGCTTGCCGGGCAGAGCATTGGCACGATGGGGACAACGATGATTCCTGCGGTGGCGCCGAAGGTTGCGCAGACCTATGGCATCTCCTCAGCGCTGGTTGGTTATCAGATCAGTCTGCTCGCTTGCGCGATGATTGTTTCACTGGCTTTCGGCAGTAAATTCAACAGCCGCTGGGGTTCGACCCGCATGCAGCAGATCGGCTTGTCGCTGGTCGCCATCGGCGGACTGATTGCGATCCTGCCGCATGTCGCTTTCTTTTTCCTGGCATCGATTGCGCTGGGGCTGGGCTATGGTTCGCTGACGCCATCGGCTTCAAACCTGTTGCTGCGCTTTACGCCGGAGGACAAGCGCAATCTGATTTTCTCTATCAAACAGACCGGCGTGCCGTTGGGTGGCATCGGTGCTGCGCTGATCACGCCGGCAGTGGCTGTGCATTTTGGCTGGCAATGGGCGATTGCCGGCAATTCGCTTGCGCTGTTCATCCTGGTTTGGGTGATGGGACGCGCACGGCCGTACTGGGATGTAGACCGCAATCCGAAGGCGCCAATCGGCGGCAACCCGTTCAGCGGCGTCATCGCGGTCTGGCGCCATCCCGCATTGCGCGGGCTGTCGATCTGCGGTGGTTGTTTTGTTGTTGTGCAGTTCGGCATTTCCACCTTTACCGTGATCCTGTTCAACGAAGAACTGGGCTGGGATCTGATTGCGGCGGGATTCGTGCTTACAGCTGCACAGGTCGGCGGTGTCGCCGGGCGCATTTTCTGGGGCTGGATGGCGGATCGCCTGGGCAATGCCTTTGCGGCGATGGTGATACTCGGTGTGGTGATGGTGGCTTCATCGCTGTTGTGTATCGCATTGACGCCGCAATGGCCGATGGCCGCGGCATGTGCATTGTTTTTTGTGATGGGTTCCACTGCCAGCGGGTGGAACGGCGCCTTCCTTGCCGAAATCGCACGCATTGTGCCGCGCGAACAGATCAGCCCGCTGACTGGTGGTGCGCTTGTCTATGTCAACACAGGCAAGGCGATCGGGCCGATTGCATGCGCCAACGTTTTCCTGTTCACCGGTGATTACACCCTGACGTTTGCTTTGCTGGCGGTGCCGGCGGCAATCGGGCTGTGGTACGTGTGGATGGCCCAGCGCGCCTTGGAGTCGTAGCAATAACCACTGTGCACTGAGTGGTGTTTGTTGCACCTTGGTAGGGCGCTTGCAGGATGCTGCGCACGATGTAAATGCGTTTTTGGCAGCGACAGTCCGTAATTCGCTGCAAAATGCAGGCACGATGCTTGCTCATTACCTGTTGAACAAATTAATGAGGGGTGCAGTATGAAAACGTTTGCATTTTCGCTGTCTTCCGGGCTTGCGTTGGTTGCGCTCGCAACCGGAACACCAGGCATGGCACAGCAATATCCGGTCAAACCCATCAGACTGATCGTTCCATTTGCGCCGGGCGGGCCGAACGATATTCTCGGCCGTCTGGTCGCCCAGAAACTTACGGAGCAATGGAGCCAGCAGGTGATTGTGGAAAATCGCGGTGGTGCCGGCGGCACGATCGGTCTTGAAGCCGCGGCCAGACTGCCCAAGGATGGTTACGGCATTGCCATGGGCGGTACCAGCAATCTCGCGGTTGCGCCCAGCCTGTACCAGAAACTGTCCTACGATCCGATCAAGGATTTCACGCCGATCATCAACGTTGCGCTGGTTCCGTATGCACTGGCGGTGAATCCCACCGTACCGGCAAAATCGGTCAAGGAACTCGTTCCGATTGCCGCCAAAAAGGCGGGGTTTCTGAGCTACGGTTCGTCCGGCACTGGCAGCATGTCGAGCCTGGCCGCCGAATTGTTCAATGCGCTGGCCCAAACCAAGATCCTGCATGTGCCTTACAAAGGCACGGCGCCTGCGTTGACGGATGTCGTCAGCGGGCAGATTGACATGATGTTTGCCGATCTCTCCCTGATCAAGTCGCATGCCGCTGCCGGGAAATTACGCGCTATCGGTGTGACCAGTGCAAAGCGGGTTGTATCCTCTCCGGATATCCCAACCATCGCAGAATCCGGTTTGCCTGGCTACGATATCTCGCCCTGGTTTGGGGTGGTGGCGCCTGAAGGCATACCGAAGCCTGCGTTGATGCGTCTGAACAATGCGATTGCAGGAAGCCTGAAGTCGGCCGACGTCCTGCAACGACTTGGCACGCTGGGTTATGAACCGATCGGCGGCAGTGCCGAGCAGTTTTCGGCGACGATCAAGTCGGACATCGGCAAATACGCAAAAATCGTGAAAACCGCAGGGATCAAGGCGGATCTGTAATCGTTTTGAACGGCGCAGCTGCGGTCAGCCCGCAGCTGCGAGCCGACCGGCGATTCTTCCGGTTACCACGCATTCCGCGATATTTCCGCCTGACAGATAGAGGTGGCCGAAGGAACTGCCGCATTCACCGGCAGCATAAAGCCGCGGGATCGGTTTGCCGTAAACGTCGATGATGCGCGACTGCGCATCATGCACCGGGCCGCCCTGGGTGTTGGAGATCACCGCCCACATGGTTGAACCATAAAACGGCGGTTTGATGATGGGCACCATGCTGCCGGCGGGGCGTTCGAAATCGGTGTCCT
>CAMAYE010000246.1 GCA_945862135.1 Bordetella parapertussis | reverse complement strand
CCTGAAGGTCCTTGATGACGCGGCTTACCATCTCGCGGGAGGCGCCGATCATGCGTGCTATTTCCTGTTTGGGCGGAGCTCGCTGCACAACCCAGCAACCATCAATCAGTTCCGCCATTTCAATGATCAATCGGGCAACACGCCCGTGAACGTCGATCAATGCCAGGCTCTCAATTTTTCGATCCGCATCACGCAGTCGTTTGACGAGATTTTTGATCACCAGCATGGCAACCTCGCCATTGCTTTCCATCCAGGAAAGGAATGCGGTACGGGGAATACGCAATGTTTCGCAGGGCTCCAGCGTTTCGACGGTGGCTGAGCTCGGGAGATTGTCCAGCAATCCCATCTCGCCGACAAAGTCCTGCGCGCCCAGCATCGTGAGGATGACTTCGCGCCCATCCTCATCCGGAATAAGCACTTTCACGCGACCGGATAGGATTATGTAAAGGGCATCCGTCTCCTCACCTGCCCGCAGTATCGCTGTTGCGCGAGGGTAGCTTCGATGTTGCACGCAGGATGCGAGGGTCGCAATCTGCTGATCGGAGAACGATGAGAGCAGAGGAACGGTTTTGAGAATTTGGGGGTTGGGAATGATGGGCGGTGGCATTTTGTTTTGTCACAATCCGGGGTTTTTTCCCATATGGCGGACTGCCATCTGCGTTTAAGAAGTTTATGTTGCCAGAATATACTGCAATAGTCATGCCCCTTGTTTCGATCGCTCCTTTCAGCCCGCCCTTCTTTGCCGGAACTGTCCGTGGACCCGCTCAGGGGCCAGGAACCACAGTGAGGAATGAGGAATGGCACGCAATCGGTGCGTTTGATAACCCCATCAAGCTGGAAATCGAGAATCCTTTCTCCTGACGACACAGCGCCCATTGGCTGAAACAGGGCATCAGCAAAGTCGAGTAAAAACAATACCTGTACGATACCCCCCTCCTCCAAATGCACCATATCCGTGCCTGCGGTAGTCGTCAGACTCACCAAAACGCCATCCACATACCCGGCCGACATCTGCATCCCCACTAAAATGGAACATCAGGCAAGTTGCATACTAAATTTTGCATCGTCGGAGAATCGACTTTTCTTTATATAGCAAAGGGTTACGCTTATTTTTGCGGCATTCGCGTTATCGCCTGCGTCGCATCAACCTGTTAAAGTCGCGTTTTTCCAGAATTCACCTTCCTTACCTCCATAAATCATGACTTCAGCAACCAAACACTGCCGTGTTCTCATCCTTGGCTCCGGCCCCGCCGGCTACTCCGCTGCGGTTTATGCCGCCCGCGCCAATCTCAAACCCGTGCTGATTACCGGTATGGCCCAAGGCGGCCAGCTGATGACGACCACCGACGTGGACAACTGGCCTGCTGACGCCGACGGCGTGCAAGGTCCGGAACTGATGGAACGATTCCAGAAACATGCAGAACGCTTCAATACCGAGATGGTTTTCGACCACATTCATACCGTAAAGCTGAAGGAGAAGCCAATCACACTGATCGGCGACCAGGGCACCTACACCTGCGATGCGCTGATCGTCGCCACCGGTGCGTCAGCGATGTATCTCGGCCTGCCGTCGGAAGAAAAGTTCATGGGTAAAGGCGTTTCGGGCTGCGCCACCTGCGACGGGTTTTTCTACAAGAACCAGGACGTCGCGGTCATCGGCGGCGGCAACACCGCAGTGGAAGAAGCGCTGTATCTCACCAACATCGCCAAACACGTCACCATCGTCCACCGCCGCGACAAGTTCCGCGCCGAAGCCATCCTGATCGACAAGCTTAACGAGCGTGTCGCCGCCGGCAAAGCAACGGTAATGTGGGATCACACACTCGACGAAGTGCTCGGCGACAATACCGGCGTCACCGGCATGCGCATCAAACATGCAAAAACCGGGACCACCACCGACAAACAGCTTCAGGGCGTGTTCATCGCGATCGGACACAAGCCGAACACGGACATCTTCGAAGGCCAGCTGGACATGAAAAACGGCTATATCGAAACCCACGGCGGCAACGCCGGAAATGCCACCGCAACCAGCGTCCCAGGCGTATTTGCCGCTGGTGACGTACAGGATCACGTTTATCGTCAGGCCGTCACCAGCGCCGGAACCGGCTGCATGGCAGCACTCGACGCACAGAAATATCTGGAAAGCAAAGGTCTGGTTTGAACCGGACCGGAAGTTGACGGAGATGCGCTGTGAAACGCAACCGGCCGCACAGCGCATCCGTCGCACCTGAAGACTCAGAACTATTGCGCGCGGCGCTGGCAGACGTAAAACCGCTGGCGCCCACCAACCGCGCATCTCTGATCCGCCCCAAGCCGCACCCGGTTGCCGCCCAGCGTCAACGCGATGAACAGGAAGTTCTCCGGGACACGCTCAGCGACAACCCGGCCTGGGAGCAGGGACTTGAAACCGGGGAAGAACTGCTTTTCCGGCGTGACGGCCTGTCACAACAGCATGTCCGAAAACTCAGGCGCGGCCACTGGAAAATCCAGGATCACCTTGACCTGCACGGACACACCGCAATGGAAGCGCGCGTGCTTACCGCGGCATTCCTTGCACACGCAATCCGCAACGGTCTGCGCTGCGTACGCATCGTTCACGGCAAGGGCTTGAGCTCGCCGAACCGCGAACCGGTATTGAAGAAAAAACTTTCGGGATGGCTGGCGCAGCGCGATGAAGTGCTGGCCTACTGTCAGGCGCCGCAGACCGAAGGCGGTGGCGGCGCCGTGCTGGTGCTGCTGAGGGGATCGCGCAACAGCAACAAATGAAGCCGCAAACTAGACTGCAGCTTCGTCGGTCTCGCCAGTACGGATGCGGATGACCTGTGACACATCACTGACAAAAATCTTGCCGTCGCCAATCTTGCCGGTTCGCGCAGCCTTCACCATCGCATCAATGGCCGCATCCAGCATCTTGTCGGCAACCACCACCTCGACTTTGACCTTGGGCAGGAAGTCGACGACGTATTCAGCGCCACGATAAAGCTCCGTGTGCCCCTTCTGCCGGCCGAAGCCCTTCACCTCGGTCACGGTTAATCCGCTGACACCGATCTCGGACAGCGCCTCGCGCACCTCATCTAGCTTGAATGGCTTGAAAATCGCTTCGATTTTTTTCATGATGACTCCGGCAAACGCGGTGGTTGACTGAAAAGAATAACACAGGACTGCGCGGTGAACCGCTCAGTGCCTGAACTTGTTGGTAATCGGATAGCGCCAGTCCTTGCCGAACCCGCGATTGGTGATGCGGATGCCAACGGGCGCCTGGCGCCGCTTGTATTCGCTGATGCGCAGCAGCTTGACCACACGGTCCACGTCGGCCTGGGCAAAACCAGAGGCAACAATCTCCTGCGGGCTGCGGTACTGCTCGACATAGGCCTCCATGATCGCATCCAGCACATCGTACGGCGGCAGGCTGTCCTGGTCTTTCTGGTCAGGCCGTAGTTCGGCCGAGGGCGGACGGTCGATCACGCGCTGTGGAATCACCGGATTGAGCGAATTGCGGTATTCGCACAAGCGGTAAACCAGCGTCTTCTTGATGTCCTTGAGCACCGCAAAACCACCGGCCATATCGCCATACAGGGTAGCGTAACCGGTGCCCATCTCGCTTTTGTTGCCAGTCGTCAGCACGATGGCACCCGTCTTGTTCGACATCGCCATCAGCAAGGTGCCGCGGATGCGCGCCTGCAGGTTTTCTTCAGTGACATCTTCCTTCAGCCCTCGGAACTCTTCCGCCAACGCGGTGCAAAAAGCGTCATACATCGGACGAATCGCGATTTCCGAATACTTCACCCCCATGGTTCTTGCCTGCGCACTGGCGTCCTCACAACTCATGCCTGCGGTGTACTGCGAAGGCATCATGACGGCATGAACTTTGTCTGCACCCAAAGCATCAACGGCAACCGCAAGCGTCAGTGCCGAATCGATGCCGCCGGACAAACCCAGCAAGGCTCCGGGGAATCCGTTTTTACCCAGGTAATCGCGTACCCCGAGTGTCAGTGCGCTGTAAACGTCCTGCTCTAGGGTTGTAACCGGCGCGATCTCCCCCTTTACCGGCGTGCCGCCCACCACTTCGACCAGCGCCAGCGCCTCTTTGAAAGCGGGAAACTGGTGCGTCAGCTCGCCTCGTCCATCCACGGCAAACGACGCACCGTCGAAAACCAGTTCATCCTGACCACCAACCTGGTTGGCATAAACAACAGACATGCCAGTCTTGCCGATACGCTCGCGCACGACCTCATAACGCGTCAACTGCTTGTTGACGTGGTATGGCGATGCATTGAGGACCAGCAACAGCTGTGCGCCGGCATCGCGGGCAGCCCGCGCCGCCGGCTCTTCCCACACATCGGCACAGATGTTGATGCCAACCCGCACACCCTCGTGCTCGAAAACGCAGGGCGAATCGCCGGAATCGAAATAACGCTCTTCG
>CAMAYE010000245.1 GCA_945862135.1 Bordetella parapertussis | reverse complement strand
TTGATGCGCTGATCGACGGGTCGCTGAATATCCGCATTGCGGGCCGTTACACGCTGGACAATGTCGAGGAGGCGCATGCGGCCTACGAAGAGCGCCGCATGGTCGGCAAGCCGGTGCTGGACATAATCAATAAGTAATTGATTTTATTTATATTTATTTTATACCCAGACGGCTGTCCAGCGACAGGCAGCCACCGCCGCGGCCGATCAGGTAGAGCATCGGCACGGCCCAGGTCAGGTGCGTCGGCCAAGCATCGGGATAAACAAATATCTGGATCACCGCGGTCATGCCCAGCAGTGACAGTGCTGACAGTCGCGTGCCGAGACCAATGATCAGCAGCAGCGGAAACAGGTGCTCGGCGTAAGTCGCCATATGCGCCGCGAATTCCGGCGGCAGCAGCGGCACCTTGTATTCTTCAGCGAACAGCGTGAAGGTGCTGTCCTTGATGGTCAGCAGGCCGTCAACCTTGGTGCGTGCGGAATAGAGGAATATTGCCGCGATGGCGATGCGCGAAGACAAGGCGATCAGTTGATGGCCGATCCAGTCATCGAGCAGCGCGACGATGCGGTTCCACAAGGCGATGGGACCGGTGGCCGGTGTGTTCTGCAGGGGGCTTGCGGGATTCACGATGTTGTCTCCGTTTTTATTCAACGTTGTCATTCGGATGGGTTTTATTGCTTATCGTTGCGGATGCGGCTGAATGCGCCGGCATCAAGCAAGGTGGCGATCAATTGCGACAGGTCGGCTTTGCTGTCGATATCAAGCGCGGCCTGTGTGGCATCGGCGACCGTACTGCCGGCGGCGCAGGTATCGAGGAATACGCAGCCGGCCCGGTCGAGTGCGCGCCACGTCACGACATCGCGTGGCCGCGTCAGCAAGGCGCCTTCGGCGCGCCAGTCGATTTCAGTGTCATCCTGCGCATCGCTGCGATTGCGTGACCAGATGGTGTAGGCCGGTGCATCTTCGCACCAGACCCAGCGCGCCGCGGCATGCGGTTGCAGGCGCAGGCGGTAAAAATTGCCTTCGGCAAACTGTGCAATGGCCGCGGCGTCGAGCGGGTCTTCGGTTGCTGCGATATGCGCTTCGGTCCAGCAACGATCAAGCCGCGCAACGCCAGGCAGATAGGGCAGCTCGGCCGCCGGTTCGAAAGCCGCAAGAAAACCGGCAAAGTCCGCGCCGTATTCCAGCAGCATCGGCAGGCCTGGCAGCGCTTTGCGCGCATAAACCGCGGCGGCGGCACGTATCCACTCATCACCGACCAGACGGTTTACCGCAGGGTAATTCGCCTGCAGTGCGTCGATGCAGGCCTTGACCACGGTATTGCGATAGACCGCGAAGGCCGGTTGCCCGACCAGCGCGGCCATTGCAGGCGGTGCGGCCTCATCGACGGCGAGCAGCGCGTGGGCAAAATCATCCTGAAATCGGCCAAGGGTGCCGGGCGTAATCATGCGGCCTCCGCCAGTGATTCCTGCAGCACTGCGGCTGCCTGGTCGCGCTCGGCGAGCAGCACATCAAAAGCGGGAAGGTTGTCGTCACGTTCGATCAGCGTCGGCCGCGCGCCGATGCGGCGGATCAAGCGTTCATACAGAACCCATACTGCAGGAGCAACCGGCGCGTCGTGCGAATCCACCAGCAGTGCAGCGCCGAGATTGGGATCCTGCGAGTGTCCGGCGAGGTGGATTTCCATGACGGCCTCGCCCGGAAAGGCATCGATATAGTCTTGCGCGGAGTAAGCCATATTGTGTGCGCTGACATGGACGTTGTTGACGTCGAGCAGCAGTCCGCAGCCGCTGCGACGCGCCAACTCACAGAGGAAATCGGTTTCGCTCCATTCGTGGCCATCGAGCTTCAGGTAATGCGAAGGGTTTTCGATGGCGATGCGCCGCTGCAATACGTCCTGCGTACGCATGATGTTGTCGGTGATGCGCGCGAGCGCTTCGGTGGTTCTCGGGAAAGGCAGCAGGTCGGGATGGTAGGCGCCGCGCCAGCTTGACCAGGCCAGATGTTCGGAAACCAGCGCCGGTTCGAAACGTCGAGTCAATTCCGCCAGACGCCGCAGGTGCGCAACATCGGGTTCGGCATCAGCGGCCAGCGACAGGGCCACGCCGTGCAGTGAAATCGCATGTTTGTTGCGAATGACTTCCAACCAGGCCAGCCGCGGACCGCCGGCGACCATGTAATTCTCGGGGTGCACCTCGAACCACAACCCCGCCGAAGCGCAATCGAGCGCGGCATCAAAATGCTGCGGCTTCAATCCCAGTCCGGCGGTGAGGAAGGTGGTCATGGTTGCGAGATGCGGGTTGGCGGCAATGCGTTCTTACATGGCTTTCAGCGAGCCATTGCCTTTCGGGGTCTTGATGCCGGCGCAGGTGCCCTTGGCGACATATTTCCAGGCATTGGCCTGATAGTCGGTCTTGGACGTGCCGGCACAGCTCGTGCCGGGGCCGGCGGCGCAGTCGTTCTTGCCGGCCATCGAGATGCCGTAGCAGCGTTCTTTTTCACCTTTGATCGAAGCGCCCTTGTCCTGTGCAATGGCGGCGCCGGAGGCGAGGGCGGCGAGGGTGACGGCGGTGATGGCGAGGGATTTCGAATTCATGTTCAAAGCTCCTTGATGGGGTTTGGGTTAGCAGCCGCACATCCCGGCCACAGCGGCCGTTGTTGCGCGGTCTGCAGGGTAGTTCGTTGGTTAGTGGCGATTGGTTACAGGGTCAGGCAAAATGCGTCGGCAATATTTTTCTTCCCGCCTGTAACCGGTAACCCCGCTGCAACGAACCATTAGGCAAGGCCGCGTGAGCGCAAGCGAAACACGATTGAAGGATCTGCTGATCCGCGGCATGGCCGGCGAAGCTGCCGCCTATCACGAATTCCTGCAGGCGCTCGGTTTGCATCTGCGGGGTTTTTTCCGGGTTCGGCTGCAACGCCTGCCGGATGACGTCGAAGACCTGTTGCAGGAGACTTTGCTCGCCGTGCACAACCAGCGTCATACCTATGATCCGGCGCAGCCGCTGACGGCATGGGTGCATGCGATCGCGCGCTACAAGATGGTGGACCTGTTCCGGCGCCGCGAAGGCCGTGAACTGTTGAATGAAACACTGGACGAGGAATCCGCGGTGTTTGCGTATTCTGAAAATGAAGCGGCTGATGCGCGACGGGATATCGGCCGCCTGCTGGCGCAGTTGCCGGATCGCCAGAGGCTGCCGATCCAGCACGTGAAGCTGGAAGGATTATCGGTCGCCGAAGCGGCCACGCTGACAGGGATGTCCGAGTCGGCAGTGAAGGTGGGTGTGCATCGCGGGCTCAAGGCGCTCGCGGCGCTGATCGGGAAAGAGGTGTCATGAAAACAGACCAGTTGATTGCGATGCTTGCGTCCGGCGCGGAAGCGGTCGAGCCGCGTGCATGGCGGCGGCGTTATGCCGCTGTTGCTGCAGGCGGGCTGGTGGCTGCTGCGCTGCTGATGGTGTGGCTGCTTGGGCCGCGCGATGATCTCGCGGAAGCGGTACGGCTGCCGATGTTCTGGGTCAAACAGATTTTCCCACTGCTGCTGGCGATGGCTGCTTTTGCCGGCGTCGTGCGACTGTCCCGGCCAGGCGTTGCATTGGGTGCGGTGCCGCGTTGGCTGGCGCTTCCGGTGGTGATCATCTGGGTGCTGGGCCTGTTTGAACTACTGCAGGCGGCCCCGGGGGCGCGCAGCGATCTGATTTTCGGCGACACCTGGGCCTATTGCCTGGTCTATGTCACGCTTTTTTCGATGCCGGCGCTGATCGGTTTTTTTGCGGTGTTGCGCACGCTGGCGCCGACGCGGCTCGCCGTGGCGGGCGGCATGGCCGGCCTGCTCGCCGGGGCTATCGGCGCTTCCGCATACTCGGTTCATTGTCCGGAACTGCAGGCGCCGTTTATCGGCATCTGGTATCTGGCGGGGATGCTGATCCCTGCGGTGTGCGGCGCCATCGCCGGGCCGCGTCTGCTGCGCTGGTAGCTTCGGGCGCTTCCGCGATTTGGCGGCATCTGTTGATGCCCCCTATACTTGGCCATATGAAACCAATGCGGACAGTGATGCAGGTTGTCGGCCATGTATGAGAACTGGTCGGCCAATCTTTGGGTTGTGACAAGTGCGGTCGCTGCAGTCGCGCTGTGTGTGCTGCTTCATTACGAGGGTCTGTTGCTGACATCGCGCGGTTTGCAGCGTATTGGCGGCCCGCAGCGGATCAAGGTGTTGTACGGCATTTTCTCGATGCTGATACTTCACGTGATCGAAATCTGGGTATTTGGAGTCACGATCTGGTCGTTGCTGCACTGGCCCGAGTGCGGCCAGATTGTTGCAAACGGTTCACCGCAACAGGGGCTTGGCCTGCTCGATTCGGTTTACCTGTCTGCAATTACCTACACCACGGTCGGTTTCGGCGACGTGGTGCCGGTTGGTCCGATCCGTTTCATGTCGGGTATGGAGGCGCTTACCGGTTTCGTGATGATCGGCTGGACGGCGTCATTCACTTATCTTGAAAT
>CAMAYE010000244.1 GCA_945862135.1 Bordetella parapertussis | reverse complement strand
AACACAGCAGATGATCGCGTCCGGCGAAGGCGGCGTCGAAGTCACGCCAGGCGGTCGTCAGCGCAGCACGCGAATAGACATAGCAGGGTGTGCCGTACTGCGCCGCAATACGGGCGAGCGGCACCTGTTCGGCGTGCAGCGCGCCGTCGCGGTACTGAAATTGGCTCATGGCTGGGTCATTGGGGCGTGAGTCTGGGGGACTTGAGTCGGGGTGGTGTCAGCCGGTGGTGCTGGTTGAGTTGTTACCGGTTTCCCGGGCGGTGGTTTCTGACCCGGCAGATACAACGGGCCCTTGTGCCCGCAACCTGAAAGAAGGGCAATGACGATCAGGAAAAGCAGCTTGGAATGCAAGTTGGGCTCGACTGGATGTATGGCAAAAAGTTTAGCACAGCCGCCATGCGGCGCCGTACTTACAGCAGCAGATAGCGAGCAGACTCGCGTCGCAATGCGGCGCGACGTTCTGCGTAATCGGGTACGAGTGCGGCGACGGTGTTCCAGAATGCCGGAGAGTGATTCATCTGGCGCAGGTGAGCGACTTCATGGGCAGCGACGTAGTCGATCCATGCCGATGGCGTCTGAATCAACCGCCAGTTCATGCTGATGCGTCCGCTGGTATGACAACTGCCCCAGCGGGTGCGCGCACTGGACAAGCGCAAAGCGGGGGCTGGCAGACCGAGTTGTGCGCTGAATTCCGCGCAGCGGTGTGAATACAGTGCCAAGGCCTGCCGCTTAAGCCATGCTCTGACGCGTCCCTCAATGCCTTTGGGGGTCAATGCCGGTGGCCCCACCAGCAGGCTGTCACCGTGGATTTGCGGAGTCTCTATGCCCGGTTGAAGCGCGAGGCTCAGCGTTTGCCCGACAAACATGATCTGTTCCCCCGCCATCCAGGTACGGAGCGGCGGACGTTTCTGTTCCCAATCGCTGACTTTACGCAGTACCCATGCCGCATGTTCGCGCAGCAGCTTGTCGATGGCCTGCTGCGGCGCTGTGAGCGGCGCTGCAACACGCAAGCCGCGTTCGTCGATCAAGAGCGCGATGGAACGGCGACGTGGACTGCGGCGCAGTGTGTAGCTGATGTATTTATCGCCGAGTTCAATGCAGCCATCGGCGGCAGATGTGACTTTTTCCCGGTTGCTGGCGCTCATTGCCGCGCAGTGTGCCATTCAGCGCGAATCAAGGTGCAGCATCTCGTTTTCAATCCAGTCTTCCACACGCTTGGCGAGTGCTTCCGCGGTATCGGTGCCGGGCTGGATCAGCGGCCCGATGCTGACGGTGACCATTCCAGGATATTTCATGAACGCATTCTTGCCCCAGCACAGACCGGCATTGTGCGCCACCGGAAGAACCGGCGTCCCGGTTTGCAGCGCCAGGCGCGCGCCGCCGGCGCGGTACTTGCCGCGTTTGCCTGGTGCAATGCGTGTGCCTTCCGGAAAAATGACGATACAAAAGCCGGCTGCGAGCCGTTCCCGGCCCTGATCGACCAGTTGCTGCAGGGCCTGGCGGCGCGAGCTGCGATCAATGGCGATCGGCGACAGCATTGCCAGACCCCAGCCGAAAAAAGGCACTCGCAACAGCTCGCGCTTCAGCACCCAGACCTGCGGCGGGAAAATCAGCTGGAAACCCATGGTTTCCCAGGCCGATTGATGTTTGGCGAGGATGATGCAGGGCTTTTTGGGGATGTTCTCCGCACCGATGACCCGGTAACGGATACCGCAGATCACGCGCGAGGCCCACATCACCCAGTGTGTCCACACGGTAATGATGCGGTAACGCATTTGCGCCGGCAGCGGAAACGTCAGCAGCGCAATGATTGCAAAAACGGGGGTGATGAGAAGCTGAAATACGGCGAACAGGGTGGAACGGAGCGCGACCAGCATCATTGCAGCAGGTTGCGCACGGCCTCGGCGAGGTCGTCATGTATCACAGTGCCATCCGGAAGGTTGCCATCCTTGCGGGTTTTTTTGCCCTTGCCAGTCAGTACCAGCACGGGTTGCGCGCCGACGGCCGCCGCAGCCTGAAGGTCGCGCAGTGAATCACCGATCATCGGAACGCCTTCGAGGCTGACGCCAAAGCGCCGTGAAATCTCGTCGAGCAGGCCTGGACGCGGTTTACGACAGGCGCAGCCGGCATCATGGGCATGGGGGCAGTAGAAAATACCATCGACTCGTCCGCCGGCTTGTCCCAGCGCGCGGTGCATTTTGTCGTGGATGGCATTCAAGGTCGCCATGTCGAACAGTCCGCGGCCGACGCCCGACTGATTGGTCGCCACCAGTACGCGATAACCCGCCTGGTTAAGCAATGCGATGGCTTCCAGGCTGCCGGGAATGGGCTTCCATTCCTCGGGGCTTTTGATGTATGACGCGCTGTCGTGATTGATGACGCCGTCGCGGTCGAGGATGACCAGTTTCATGCGGCGAGTTTGGAGATGTCTGCAACACGGTTCATCAGCGTGCCCAGTTCTTGCAGCAGCGCGGCGCGGTTATTGCGTACCGCCGGATCTTCCACCATTACCATCACTTCAGTGAAAAAACGGTCCACCGCAGGTTTGATGTTGGCGAGCAGTTGCAGGGCTTCCTGGTATTCGCCAGCCGTGAAGTGTTTTTCGGCCTGCGGTGCCAGCTTTTCGACTCCGTCCATCAGTGCGATTTCCGCCGCTTCCGTCATTAGCGCACGATCCGGAGCCACCGATTTGCTGCGGATGTCTTCGTTCTTGGTGATGATGTTCAGTACCCGCTTGTTGGCGGCGGCCAGGTCTTTGGCTTCCGGCAGGGCGGCGAATGCCCGTACCGCAGCGAGGCGGAGCGGCACTGTGTGCAGTTGCTGCGGTCGCTGGCTCAGCACCGCATCAATTTCCTGTGTCGTATAGCCGGCCTCGGCGAAATAGCCGCGCAGGCGTTCAAACACGAATGTTTCGAGTTCGCCTCTTGCGTCGGCGAGCTTGAGTTCCTTCGGGAATATCTCAAACGCATCCTTGATCAGATCGCCCAGCGACAGCGGGAGATTGCGTTCAATCAGGATGCGAATCACCCCCAGCGCATGGCGGCGCAATGCAAACGGATCGCGGTCACCGGTGGGCAGCTGGCCGATGCCGAACAGGCCGGCCAGCGTTTCCAGCTTGTCGGCCATTGCGACGGCGCAGGAAATGTGGTGTTCCGGCAGTTTGTCGCCGGCAAAACGCGGCTGGTAGTGCTCTGCGATGGCGTTGGCGATATCCACAGGCTCGCCGTCGTGCAGCGCGTAGTAACGCCCCATCACGCCTTGCAGTTCCGGAAATTCGCCGACCATGCCTGTGACCAGGTCGGCCTTGGCGAGACGGGCGGCACGGCCGGTTGCGACGTGGTCCGCGCCCAGCGCGCGGGCGATGTTGCTGGCCAGCTGCGCAACGCGTTCGACGCGTTCGAGTTGGGTACCCAGTTTATTGTGATAAACGACCTTGCCCAGCCGCGAAATCCGCGCTTCAAGGCGTTCCTTGCGGTCCTGGTTGTAGAAGAACCGTGCATCGTCGAGACGGGGACGCACCACGCGCTGATTGCCGCTGATGATATGCACCGGATCGGTGACCTGCATATTGCTGACGATCAGGAAACGGTGGGTCAGTTTGCCCTTGCCGTCGAACAGCGGGAAATACTTCTGGTTGGTGCGCATGGTCAGGATCAGACATTCCTGCGGCACTTCCAGAAACGCTTCGTCGAAACTGGCGGTATAAACCACGGGCCATTCCACCAGCGCGGTGACTTCATCGAGCAGCCCGGCGTAGTCGCCGAGACTGGCATTCAGCGCCTTGGCCTGGGCCTGCAGCTGGGTTTCGATCAGGGTGCGGCGCTTGTCGAAAGCGGCCACGACCTTGCCGGCATCCTGCAGCACCGTTTCGTAATCGGTGGCGGATTTCAGTTCAATGTCGGAAGTGCCGAGAAATCGGTGGCCGTGGGTGGTGCGTCCGCCTTTCAGCCCCAGCGCAGTGACGTTGATGATTTCGGTGCCATGCAGCGCCACCAGGCCATGGGCCGGGCGCACGAACTTCACGGTCGTCAGTCCGTCGGACAACTGGTAGGTCATCACTTTCGGAATGGGCAGCTTGTTGATGGCCTCATCCAGCGATTCCTCTAAAGCACGACTGAGGGGCTGTCCCCGCGAGAGCATCTGCAGGTAAACAAATTCAGACTTGCCTTCCGTTTTGATGACAAACGCATCGGGACCGTCCCGGCCATCCGGAAACAGTGCGGCCATATGCCCGCGGCCCATCGCGGCAAGTTTTTTCTCCAGCGCTGCGGGGCCATTGGGTTTGCGCACCACTTCCAGCGGCATCAGCTTTTGTTCGACCGGCTGATCCAGGCCCTTGTCGAGCACCAAATCAAACAGCACGGCAAGGCGGCGCGGTGTTGCAAACACGGTGTGTCCGTCACGTTCCAGCAATCCGCGCTGCTTCAGGCCGGCAGCAATGCCGGAGGCGAAGGCTTCACCCAGCTTGCGCAGCGCCTTCGGGGGCAGTTCTTCGGTATAGAGCTCGACAAGCAGCGGTTGGCTCATATTTTGGCTCCCGC
>CAMAYE010000243.1 GCA_945862135.1 Bordetella parapertussis | reverse complement strand
CCGGCAGCGTCAACATTGACTCGACGTTCGCCTGAACCGGCCACATATTTTTCCAATGCCAGATCGACGATTCGTTTGCGTTCAGTCCACAGCCCTTTGACTAGGGTCAGGTAGCGCTTTTCGGTTTCTCCTGCTTGAAGCTGACGATGCAGTTCAACCAACGCGGTGCGCTTTTTGGCCAGCAGCAGCACACCTGAGGTTTCACGATCCAGACGGTGCACCAGTTCCAGGAATTTGGCCTCCGGACGGGCATACCGCAGGGCTTCAATCACGCCAAAACTGACCCCGCTGCCGCCATGCACGGCCATGCCCGAGGGCTTATCGATGGCCAGCAGGGCCTCGTCCTCAAACAGGATGACCGGCTTGAAACCCGGCCCGGAAGGCATCCGGGGCTCGGTTTTCTGGGCAGTCCGCACCGGCGGAATCCGCACCTGATCCCCGGCCTGCAGGCGGTAATCGGGGCCAATCCGGCCGCTGTTGACCCTGACCTCCCCGCTGCGCAGGATCCGGTAGACGTGGCTTTTCGGAACCCCTTTAAGCCGGCGCATCAGGTAGTTGTCGATGCGCTGGCCGACGGAATCCTCGTCAATCGTTTGCCGTAATGTGGAATCTTTACTTAACTTGTTCATTTACTTATACTTCTTGCCAGCGCTGCCCCTGGCGGACGACGCGGAACTTGGGCCAAGCCCGACGCGAAGGAATTCCGCAACTGGTGCGCTCTCTGCAATGGATGCTGTCAGTACGCGATTGCGACGGCAGCGATGTTGCGCGGCATGTCCACGGCGTCAGCCGTGTTTGAAATAAATACAGGGTTAAAGTCGCTCACCGAAACAAGTAGCGATACTAGACGAATTACGCGCTCAAGGCACTGTTCGATTTCCCGGATTCGCGCGAACCGCGCGGATCCCTGCAAGACACAACTGAATAACCAGGACACCAATCACGATCGTTTCATACTGCTGAATACCAGCTGAACCATCCTGAGTCCCCCGCCTGCGGGCGGTAAGCCGTTGTGTCCATCCCGTGCAAATCCTTGAGCGCGGGAGAAGAAGAAATGAAACGCATGTTGTTTAATGCGACGCAAGCCGAAGAGCTGCGCGTCGCCATTGTCGATGGTCAGAAACTGATCGACCTCGACATCGAATCCGCCGGCAAGGAACAGCGCAAGAGCAATATCTACAAGGGTGTCATTACCCGCATCGAGCCCAGCCTCGAAGCCGCCTTTGTCGATTACGGTCATGACCGCCACGGTTTCCTGCCTTTCAAGGAAGTCGCCCGCGCCTACTTCAAGGCTGGCATCGACGTCAGCAAAGCCCGAATCCAGGACGCCTTGCGCGAACGCCAGGAAATCATTGTCCAGGTCGACAAGGACGAGCGCGGCAATAAGGGCGCCGCACTGACCACCTTCATCAGCCTCGCGGGACGCTATCTGGTGCTGATGCCGAATAACCCCCGTGGCGGTGGCGTATCCCGCCGCATCGAAGGCGAAGAGCGGGCCGAACTGAAAGAAACGGTCGCCCAACTCGACGTACCAAACGGCATGAGCGTCATCGCCCGCACTGCCGGCATTGGCCGTACGGCCGAGGAACTCAACTGGGATCTGGCCTACCTGCTCCAGCTGTGGCGTGCCATTGAGTCCGCGGCAACCCAGCAGGACGGCGCATTCCTGATTTTCCAGGAATCCAGCCTGGTCATTCGTGCAATCCGCGACTATTTCCATGAAGACATCGGCGAGATCCTGATCGATACGGAATCGATCCATGAACAGGCTGTCCAGTTCATGAGCCACGTGATGCCGAATTACGTCAGCCGCGCCAAGCTTTATCGCGATGACGTGCCGCTGTTCTCGCGTTTCCAGATCGAGCACCAGATTGAATCCGCGTTCTCGCGCAGTGTAAATCTGCCGTCAGGCGGTGCCGTGGTCATTGACCACACCGAAGCGCTGGTTGCCGTTGACGTCAACTCGGCGCGTTCCACACGCGGTGCTGATATTGAAGAAACCGCATTTCGCACCAATCTGGAAGCAGCTGATGAAGTTGCGCGCCAGTTACGCTTGCGTGACCTTGGCGGCCTGATCGTCATCGACTTCATCGATATGGAATCGCAGCGCAATCAGCGTGAAGTCGAAAACCGGCTGCGTGATGCACTGAAATACGACCGTGCCCGTGTTCAACTGGGCAAGATTTCGCGCTTCGGCCTGATGGAGTTGTCGCGCCAGCGCCTGCGTCCGTCGCTGGGTGAATCCAGCCACAGCCCCTGCCCGCGTTGCCACGGCGTTGGTCATATCCGCGGCACCGAGTCCACCGCCCTGCACATCCTGCGCATCATTCAGGAAGAGTCGATGAAGGACAACACGGCTTCGGTGCAGGCACAGGTACCGGTTGATGTCGCGACCTTCCTGTTGAATGAAAAACGCGTCGATCTGCAGTTGCTGGAAGCGCGGCACCGCGTCAATGTGCTTCTGATTCCCAACATCCACATCGAGACGCCGAATTACACCGTAACGCGGCTGCGCCACGACGATCTGAACCAGAGCGAACCGCTGGCGCCCAGCTACGAAATGGTGGCGATGCCCAAGGAGGAAGAAAAGTCCGACGGTGCTGCGGAGCCCGCAGCAGCGCGTCCTGAAGCTGCGGTCAAGGGCATCACGATGATGCAGCAGCAGGCGCCGGTTTCGGCACCTTCAGCACCAGTCCCTGTGGCGGCAGCGCAGTCCAATGCACTGCCCTCGGCTTCTGATGACGGCATCATCGGCAAGATCATGGGCTGGTTCCGCCGCAAACCTTCTGCGGAAGCGGCTGCACCCGCAGCAACCGAACCGGCCCGCAATGCGCGTCCGGCACGTGGTGCCGCCGGTAGCAATGGCCGTCCGCAACGCGGCGAACGTGGTGAACGCGGTTCGGCCCGTGGTGAACGCAGTGAGCGTGGTGGCCGAGGTGAGCGTGGTGAACGCGGTGGCCGTGGCGAGCGTGGTCCGCGCCGCGAGCGCGAAGGCAGCGAGCGCAATGGTGATGACCGGCAACGTCGGGGTCGCGAACGCGGTCCGCGTGAAGATCGTCCGCAGGAACCGCGCGAGCAGCAACGCACGCCAGCAGCAGTGGAGGCCGTGGAACTGGATCAAGCCAATCTTGCAAATGCAGCACCAGTAACGCAAGGTCCGGAGCAGCAAGGCGGCGAAGAACGCAGCGGCGGTCGCCGTCGTCGCGGTCGTCGTGGCGGCGCTGATCGCGGTGAGCGCACGGGCGAGCCAGGACAGGAGCGTCAGGAACGTCAGGGTCAGCAGCAACGGGCTGATCGCGTCTGGTATCCACGCACGCCGTTTGTACCGAACCCGGAATCGGAGAATGTGATTCCGAATGCGCTTGATACAGCGCCGGTTGAAGAAGTTGTTAACGAATCCACGCAGACCGCAGCCCCGCTGACACCGCCGGTTCCCGTGCATGTCGCGGAACCGGCTACGACACCTGTATCGGTACCGCTTGTGCATGAGCAAGCTGCGGTTACTCAGCCTGAGCCTGTTGTTGTTGCAGAACCTGTTGCAGTAGTCCAGCAGCAACCGGCTGAAATCGTGCAGGCTGTGGTCGTTCCGGCAGTGCCTGCCGCTGCACCCACACCCGTACCAGTTGCGCCGCAGCCGCTGAAAATCGAGTGGCCTTCGGACTTGCAGCAAGTGGAAACCATTGCCGCGCGCGTTCAGGCCGCTATGGCCGCTGCTGACGACGGCGCTCCGAAACGCGTCAAACGTGTGCGTCCGCCGGTTGAAGCGGTGGCCAACGAGCCGTTGCAGCAGGTGGAGACCCGTAACTGATCAGGGATGTAATTTAAGTTATTGTTTTTAAATAACTTTTAATAAAAACGGCGCAGAACCCTGCGCCGTTTTTTTCCGCTGTGAGCTGATCAGCAATCGCTAAGGTTCCTGCACGTACAAGCCTGGCGCTGCGCAGAGAACGGGGTAACGGTTGCTGTCTCCTGGCTGTCGCGGTGTCACCAGCGGCCCGCATTGCGCGGCAAGCCGCTGCGTCCAGTGCTCCCACCAACTGCCCTTCACTTCGGTGCACTGGTGCTTCCATTCATCAGCGTTTTGATCGGCGCAGGGCCCGCTCCAGTAACTGCGTTTCGGCGGCGTCACCGGCGGATTGATGATGCCGAGGATGTGTCCGGAGCTGGACAGTGTGTAATGCACCGGCGCATTCAGCTTATCTGCAATCTTGAACGTGGCTTTCCATGGCGCGATGTGATCTTCCTCGCAGCCCACCGCATACAGCGGCTGGCGGATACGCCCCAGATCAATGCCGTGTCCGGCGAGGGTCAGCCCGTCCTTCTGCACCAGCTTGTTGTGCAGGTAGAACTCGCGCAGATAAAACGCATGCATTGCACGCGGCATGCGCGTGACATCGGTATTCCAGTACAGCACGTCGAAAGCCGGCGGCGTTTCGCCATACAGGTAGTTGTGCACGAAGTAATGCCAGATCAGGCTGTTCGAACGCAGCAGGCGAAACGCGCGTGCCATGTCCCGTCCTTCAAGAAAGCCCTGCTGCGCCATCATGGCTTCCAGGGAATTGATGGTTTCC
>CAMAYE010000242.1 GCA_945862135.1 Bordetella parapertussis | reverse complement strand
TGTAGAACGAAAAAATCCGGAAGTAGCACTTCAGTTGTCGAGATTCCTTCAAAAGTAATGAAAACTCGACAGCCGAAAAATGCTTTTTGCATAACCAAGCTATATGAAGTTAAAAAATTTCTTAAGATAATCAGCATTTAGCGTTTATTTATTAAATTTTGTTAAGAAAATAAGGTTTCCGTGATTTATTTTGCAATTTCCAAAGACTTTTTGATCAAGACCCAAGGCAAGCCCACCCCTCTCAGATCCCGCAAAAAAGTAGCCTCACAAAAGCGAAATTAGTAAGCATCAATTTTTCAATTGATAAAAAATAGCTGCACCAGACTTTCTACATATAAAACTTGCGGTGCTAGTGGAACCGCTTCTTGTTTCAGTGCGCGTAATGCCAATAATTCCCCCTAAACACAACCTGGCCCCTGGCATGCGCCTTAAACCAACGTTTGACATCAATAAAAAGCCGTAAAATCAAACTGTTCCACCCAAGCGACATGAAGTTTTAAATTGATCATCTAGTCATAAACGAATAATATACTAAATATGATAGATATGATACCTCCAGAACACAAAGATTTTTTCCTTGACTGCCTGGTCCTGGTCGCGCGGCATCACGGTTATCCAGCCAGTCGCATGGTGCTTTCTGCGGGACTTCCTTTGCCGCATGGAAAATTGACACCTGAACTGATGGGACGGGCTGCCCAGCGCGCAGGGCTGTCCCTACGGATAAGCAAAAAAAACATTGATTCAATTGATTTTTTTTTATTGCCCGCAATTTTATTTCTGCATGACGGAAACGCATGCGTTTTGCAGTCAATCGACAGCGTCTCGGGTCAGTACAAGGCCCAGCTACCCGAGAACGGCGGGGAGGTCACAGCTTTAAACAAAGCAGAACTTGAGGCCCGCTATAGCGGGGTCATTGCATTGCTGGCGCCCCAAATTCAGTTTGACGCACGCTCCCCGACAGCCGAACCTCATCGAAGCAGCCATTGGTTCTGGTCTGCAATCCTGCGTCAGCGCCTCACCTATAAGGATGTAATCCTGGGGGCCCTGCTGATCAACCTGTTTTCGATCGGCATGCCCATTTTCACGATGAACATCTACGATCGAGTCGTGCCGAACAATGCCGAGGAAACGCTATGGGCGCTCTCCGTCGGAATCGGTCTCCTGCTGACCGGCGATCTTGTTCTTCGAATGTTGCGCAGCAAACTCGTAGACCAGGCCAGCGCGAAAATCGATGTCGAGATCTCGGCATCGATGATGGAACAACTGCTCGGCATCCGCTTCGCAGAACGTCCTCCTTCCACCGGATCCTTTGCTTCCAACATCCGCGCCTTTGAGCAAGTCCGGGATCTGATTGCATCCAGCACCGTCATCGCACTCGTTGACCTGCCATTCGTAATCCTGTTTTTTATCTGCGTCGCATGGATCAATCCCTGGCTGGTTATGCCAGGCCTGATTATGTTCATTTGCATTGTCATCTTTGGATACCTGATCCAGGAACGACTGCATGTCCTTTCTGAATCCACCTTCAAAGGCAATTGCATGCGCAATGCACTGCTGATTGAAAGCCTGATCGGTCTGGAAACCATCAAGGCACAGCACGCCGAAAGCCTTTTTCAAAGGCGTTGGGAACAAACCACACGCTACATCGCAAAAGCCGGTGTTCAAATGCGGGAACTGTCTTCATTGGCTATTTCCGGAGCAAACTGGTTCCAGCAAATGTCAGCCGTACTCGTGGTGCTTGGCGGCGTCTATCTGATATTTGACAAGCAACTGACGCTTGGCGGCCTGATCGCCTGCTCCATGCTGACCAGCCGGGCACTTGCGCCCGCAACACAGATTGTCGGCCTGCTGCTCCAGTACCAGAACGCACGCACCGCCCTGGCTTCACTGGACTCATTCATGAGCAAAACTAGGGATCGCGATAGCAGCAAGACTTATGTCGAACACGCCATCACCAACGGCAGCATCGAATTTCGGGATGTTTCTTTCGCCTACCCGGGTCGCACCGAAAACGTTCTTAATAGCATCAGCTTCCGCATCAATGCCGGCGAACGCGTGGCAATACTGGGACGTGTCGGCTCAGGTAAATCCACTCTCCATCGATTAATCACCAATATCTACGCACCTTCCAGCGGAACAGTGCTGATCGATGGAATCGACGTGCGACAAATGGATCCCGCTGAAACACGGAACAGCGCAGGATTCGTATCCCAGGACATCATGCTGTTCTTCGGATCAATGCGCGAGAACATCGCACTTGGAAAACCTTACCTTGATGACGCAACCATACTTGCCGCAGCTGAAATTGCGGGACTCAGTGATTTCATCAAAGCTCACCCCGAAGGACTCGGCATGGCTGTGGGCGAACGCGGTGAACTGCTGTCCGGCGGACAACGCCAGGCTGTAGGGATTGCAAGGGCCGTGCTCCACCACGCCCCCATCCTGCTGATGGACGAACCGACAAGCGCCATGGATTACAGTACGGAAGCAACCGTTGCCGCCAACATCGCCAAGTTTTGCAAAGGGCGCACCCTCGTGGTCGCCACCCATCGCAGTACCCTGTTGACACTTTGCGACAGAATCATCGTCATGGACTCGGGTCGCATCGTCGCTGATGGACCGCGCGAATCGGTGATGGCCGCACTCTCCTCCGGAAAAATCACCAAGGCTGCCCCATGAACATTCAGCAATGGGTTGCCACAATGGCGCCAAAGGTCTTAAGCGCGCTGGAATGGCTGCGCATCCGCATCGAAAAAATCATCGCACCGATTTTTCCGCCACCAGAACCACCCGTGCCCGAGGGGGTAGCTTCTTTTTCAGCGTCACTGGACGAACTGGTGGAAGGCGGCTCAAGGGAAAACTCCGCACGTCAGGCACGCATCATGATCCGGACGACAGTGGTGATCGTCGTCATCGCAATCATCTGGAGTGCGCTGGCCAGGGTTGATGAAATCACCCGTGCAGATGCCAAAGTCATCCCATCCCGCCAGTTGCAGGTAGTGCAATCAGCGGATGGCGGAATTGTTTCCGAGATCCTTGTGCGGGAAGGACAAACGGTTGAAAAGGGCCAGATCATACTCAAGCTTGATCAAACACGCGTCGCATCGAATGTAAAAGAAAGTCAGGCTCAGACATTCTCTCTGCGCGCCAAGGCCGCGCGATTGAGGGCGCTTGCCGAGGGCAATAACTTCGTACCGCCGGAAGCCATCCAGCCTGACGAAAAACGCGTCATCCAGGAGGAACAGCGGCTGTTTGAGGATCGCCGTTCCGAACTGTCGGCCTTGATCGGCATTTCCCGCCAACAGGTCGCACAACGCCAGCAGGAACTGGTGGAGATGCAGGCACGCAGGACGCAAGCCCAGCGCAGTCTTGAGCTTTCGGCCAAGGAACTCGAAGTCACGAAACCGCTGCTCAAATCCGGCGCTGTTTCGGAAGTTGACATTCTGCGGCTGGAACGCGAGGTTGCCCGGTTCCGGGGTGAACAGGATCAGGCCGGTGCGAATATGGCCCGAGTACAGGCCGCAATACTCGAAGCACAGCGTAAAACCCAGGAAGCCGAGTTGAACTTCAAGAACGAAACACGCAAAGAACTCGCCGAAACCATGAGTAAACTCAACAGCATGTCCGAAGGCGAAGTTGCGCTCACGGATCGCGTCGACAAATCACTGGTGCGTTCCCCGGTTAACGGGATTGTTCAGCGCCTGCTGATCAACACCGTCGGCGGCGTCGCCGTAGCCGCAAAGGATCTGGTTGAAATCGTTCCGATCGACGAAGCACTGGTGCTTGAAGCGCGTGTCCCTCACAAGGACATTGCATTCCTCCGGCCAGGACAGCGGGCCGTGGTCAAGCTCACCGCATATGACTTCGCGATCTACGGCGGACTTGAAGCCACGGTAAACAGCATCAGTCCGGATGCCATCACCACTGAAGATGGAGTTGCCTATTATCTTGTTCGCGTGCAAACCAACAAGACGCAATTGGGCGTGAACCTGCCCATCATTCCCGGCATGCGCGCCACCGTTGACATCATCAGCGGCCAGAAAAGCATCCTCTCATACCTGATGAAACCGGTGCTGCGGGCAAAGGCTTACGCATTCTCGGAACGCTGAACCCAAGCATCCACTCTGCCAGGCAATGACAATACCCACGTTCTCACCGACTTGGATCGGCATGGCTGCCGCGGTGCTGACTACGGCCGCTTTCGTCCCGCAAGCGTTCAAGGCATGGCGGTCACGCTCCACAAAAGATGTATCACTGACCATGTTCACCATGATGGTCGCAGGCAACACGATGTGGCTGGTTTATGGACTCCTGATCAAAGACGCGCCACTGATCATAGCCAACGCGGTGACATTGATATTGGCTGGCGCAATTCTTGCCGCCAAAATCCGCTTTAGTTAGGAATCCAGTCCAAGGCGGTCAGCCCCCCTTCTCTGGCCACATCGACTTAATGATCCAAATCAATTCCTCAGCAATATAAGTGATTGACTGAAGCGCCGGATAGGCGTTAACTGAATGCGCTGGTGTGATCCAGGTTGGAACGGTTCTCGAACTAAAGATTGCCAAGGTTTCCAGTTATGT
>CAMAYE010000241.1 GCA_945862135.1 Bordetella parapertussis | reverse complement strand
GCCGGCAGGTGCGAAAGCGCTGCAGCGCCGCAGAACGGATCTTTTTCCTCGCGCAGATGACCACTGATAATGATTTCGAAGCAGGAGCGGAATGGCGGTTGCTTAGCGATGGTTTCGCATGACTGGTAAATTACCTGTGTTTTGCGTCTCAGGCGCGGGGTGAGCTCGCGCAATCCCATGTCTTGCAACACGATCATCCGTGTCGCCAGTTCCATCGATTCCTGCGCGTTGGCATCATCACGAATGTCGCGATACAGATCCGTGCCTGTCAGTGCAAGGATCAAGGGGCGATCAGGATGGCGCTCGGCAAAGCGCACTAACGAATCATGGCTGCGACGCGCATGCAGTGCCAGCAGCAGGTCGGCGCTGCGTCCATTCCAGCGTTCCTGCACCTCGACCTGGTGTCCAAGTTCACGCAACAGTTCCGCCCAGCGCATGGCGGTATTGCGGTTGCCATATCGCGATGTCGCGGCGGCTGGGGTGATCAATGCGATTTTCATTGAGCGGGGTATCCGGCTACACTTCGGCCGACTATAACAAAGTCCAAGACTGATTTCTGATGACTGCCGTTGCAATTGAGACAGTAACTTCACCGCGCGAATTGCTTGCGGCAGCCCGAGCCCGTACGCTGATGCTGGTGTCTTCGCTTGAAACGGGGCAGTGGTTGGGACCCAAGCTTGATATTGTCAACCCGCCGTTATGGGAGCTGGGCCATGTCGGCTGGTTCGAAGAGCACTGGTGCCTGCGTCACGGTGGTTCGGGCCGTGGCAGCCTTCGCACCGGTGCCGATGCGCTTTATGACTCCGCGCAGGTGCCGCATATGCAGCGCTGGACATTGCCGCTTCCCGATCCTCACGCCACGCAAGCTTATCTGTCGGCTGTACGTATTGCGGTTGAGGAACGCCTGCAACTGGAGGCAGCCTTGGATTATTTTGCCCGGCTCAGTGCCTTTCATGAGGAAATGCACTGTGAGGCATGGACGTACACGCGCCAGACGCTGGGCTATGCAGCACCGGAATCGCCGTTGCGTTCCGAAGCCGGTGGAGCATGGCCTGGCGACGTCGAAATCGATGGCGGGCGATTCAGTCTTGGCGCGGCAGATGACGATTGTTTTGTTTTCGATAACGAAAAGACCGCCCATATCGTCGATGTACGGCCCTTCAGAATGGCGCGAGCGCCGGTTACAAACGCAGAATTTGCCGAATTTGTCGAAGCTCAGGGTTATATGACCCGGAAGTGGTGGGGCGATGAGGGCTGGAACTGGCGAACCCGCATGGGCTTGGAGATGCCCCGATATTGGCAGAATACCGGCGCCGGCTGGCGCTGGCAGCAGTTTGATCGAATGGAATCGTTGCGAGCGCATGCGCCGGTGATCCACGTCAGTTGGTACGAAGCCGAAGCCTGGTGCCGCTGGGCAGGCCGTCGTCTGCCGACAGAGGCGGAATGGGAGTTTGCCGCAGCAACGGCACCCGGGAACTCGGCAGACAAGCGTCGTTATCCCTGGGGTGGGAATCTGCCGGACTCGTCAACGGCGAATCTTTACGGCGTTGCCGGCCAATGCCTGCCGGTAAGTGCCTGCGCGGCGGGCGACAGTGCCTGGGGTGTTCGGCAGATGATTGGCAATATCTGGGAATGGACTGCGGACTGGTTTCAGCCCTATCCCGGATTTTTGCGTGACCCGTATGCCGAATATTCGGAGCCGTGGTTCGGTAATCACAAGGTGCTGCGTGGCGGTTGCCATGCGACACGTTCAACTTTGATCCGCAACACCTGGCGCAACTTCTACACGCCGGGACGCAACGACGTCTACGCCGGATTCCGCACTTGCGCCCTATGAAAGCCATCACATCAACTGAAAATCCGCGCTTTCGCGCCTTGCTGAAACTGGTGCAGTCCGCACGCGAGCGCCGTACATCGGGGCTGTCATTGCTCGATGGCGTGCATCTGGTTGCGGCCTATCATGAACATATCGGACAACCGGTGCAAATCGCATTGAGTCCGGGCGGGCTCGAGAATCCGGAAGTCGCTGGATTGCTGGCGCAAATGCCCGGTGTCGATGCCGTGGTGTACGGGGATGGACTGTTCCGGCAATTGTCTTCGGTGGCAACGCCGACCGGGATTATCGGCATCGTTCCCACGCCGCGGGTGACACAGCCCGATCGCCTGTCAGGCCCAAGCGTCTGGTTGGAAGACATCCAGGATCCGGGCAATGTCGGGTCTATCCTGCGTTCGGCCGCCGCAGCCGGCATCGCCACTGTGTGCCTGTCCCGGCATTCGGTACATGCCTGGTCACCCAGAGTGTTGCGCGCAGGCATGGGTGCGCATTTTGCCTTGCGTATCATCGAAGGTGCAGATCTTCAGATTCTGGCTGCCAGCTACACGGGACGCATTCTGGCGACCAGTGTGCATCAGGGTACTGCGGTTTTTGATGCCGATCTGACGGGCGATGTGGCGCTCTTGTTCGGCAACGAGGGTTCAGGTTTGACGGCCGCGCTGACCGATCAGGCGCACCAGACCGTGCATATTCCCATGCCGGGGAAAACGGAATCGCTGAATGTCGGTGCCGCCGCCGCCGTTTGTCTGTTCGAGCGCGTGCGCCAGCTGCGTCAGTAGATGCGTCGTTCCAGTTTGGCTTCCTGCAATATCGTCGTGGCGAGTTCCTCGACCGATTTGCTCGTGGCGTCAAGGTAGGGAATGCCTTCCTGACGCATTAGCGCCTCGGCTTCGCGGATTTCAAATTCACAGTTGGCGAGCGTTGCGTATTTGCTCCCGGGACGGCGTTCGTTGCGGATCTGCTGCAATCGTGCAGGGCGAATCGTCAGACCATAGAGCCGCGCGCGCAAGGACTTGATTTGCGCAGGCAGCTGCATGGTGCTGAAATCCTCCGGAATCAGCGGGTAATTGGCCGCACGGATGCCGAACTGCATGGCCAGATAGAGGCAGGTTGGTGTTTTTCCGCAGCGTGACACGCCAACAAGGATGATGTCGGCTTCAGTCAGCTCCCGCTTGGATACGCCGTCGTCGTGGGACAGGGCATAGTTCACCGCCTCAATCCGGTGATGATAGTTCACAAAGTCATCAGTGCTGTGTGAGCGGCCAACCGCATGTGTGGCTTTTACGCCGAGCTCCCGTTCCAGCGGCTCTATGAAAATCTCAAAGGAATCAAGGAATAAGGCGTTCGCTTTGGCAACAATACCGGCAATCTCGATGCTGACCAGTGTACTGATGACAATCGGACGAACACCGTCCGTGACTGCGGCAGCATTGACCTGCCTTACAAAATTATGGGCTTTTTCAACCGAATCGATGAACGGAACAGTAATTTCCTTCAAGCGGACACCGTCAAACTGGGTCAGCAGGCTGTGCCCGAGCATCTCGGCCGTAATACCGGTTCGATCAGAAACAAAAAATGCAGTGCGTTGTGAGTTCATACTCGGAACCGGTGTGAGGATTCGGTAAAATATCCGCTTTTGATGCTGCTTACAATCAAGGACACGGTATGAGCGGGAAAGAACTGGTCGTTGAGCTCGGTGCACTGCGCATGAGTGACGTGGGTCGGGTAGGCGGCAAAAATGCCTCGCTGGGTGAAATGATCAGCCAGTTGGCTGGTGCCGGCGTGCGTGTGCCCGGTGGATTTGCCACCACTTCAGATGCCTACCGGTTGTTTCTGGCCTATAACGGCCTGGCCGAGAAAATCTCCAAACGGCTTTCCAGTCTCAATGCCGATGACGTCAATGCGCTGACTGCAGCTGGTAAGGAGATTCGCGACTGGATCGTCGCACAGCCTTTCAGTCCCGATTTCCGCCAGGCAATTGATGGCGCCTACGACGCGCTGACCAAGACGTCAGGCCCAGAAGTGTCCTTTGCCGTGCGATCGTCGGCTACGGCGGAAGATCTGCCGGATGCGTCGTTTGCTGGGCAGCAGGAGACCTACCTCAACGTACAAGGCCTCGACAATCTGCTCGAAGCTATCAAGCATGTTTTTGCATCGCTTTACAACGATCGTGCGATTTCCTATCGGGTGCACAAGGGATTTACGCATGACGAGGTGGCGCTTTCTGCCGCGGTGCAACGTATGGTCCGCAGCGACAAGGGTTCCAGTGGCGTGATGTTCACGCTGGATACGGAATCCGGTTTTGATCAGGTGGTATTCATTACTTCCGCATACGGACTCGGTGAAACCGTGGTGCAGGGGCAGGTCAACCCCGACGAGTTTTATGTCTACAAGCGCGCACTGAAAGAAGACAAAAGTGCGATCCTGCGCCGTGGACTGGGTTCCAAGGCGCTGCGCATGATCTTCACTGAAAACCGTCAGGCCGGAAAATCGGTGCAGACCATCGACGTTCCCGAGGCGGACCGCCGCAAGTTCTCTATTTCCGACGCCGATGTGCTGGAACTGGCCCGTTACGCCATGATCATCGAGGCGCATTACCAGCGTCCGATGGACATCGAGTGGGGCAAGGACGGCAACGACGGCAAGATTTACATCCTGCAGGCGCGCCCGGAAACGGTGAAGGCCAGCGAAAAAGTGGATACGCTGCGCCGTTACCGCCTGAAAGAACGTTCAGAAGTGCTGACGACC
>CAMAYE010000240.1 GCA_945862135.1 Bordetella parapertussis | reverse complement strand
CCGGCCGTCACCAGCACTGAGTGCAGACGGGGCTGCAAAGCCTGGTCTTCTCCCTCCGCTGCATCGGTCATGCCGCGGTAAAAACCCCGAAAAAGGTCGTAACGTCTTTCCCGGGTTTCCCGGATACGCTGCAGCACACGGGTCAGGGGCACGCCCACCAGCATCAGCGTGCTCGACGCCAGCATCAGGCTCGCTTCCATCAAATCCGCAACGACTTCGGCAGCGCCCGCATTGCGCAGCTTCTCGACATCGCTGTCATCAATCGTTCGCACGATCACCGGCAGACCCGGCCGCGCTTCCTGCACATGGGCAAGAATACGCAACGCCGAGGGCGTATCGGCGTAGGTGACGATCACCACTTTCGCCCGCGCCAGACCGGCGGCAAGCAGCACCTCGCGGCGGGCTGCATCGCCGAACACTACCCGCTCGCCGGCCGCAGTCGCATCACCAATACGCTGCGGATCATTGTCGAGCGCAATAAACGGCACACCTTCCTGGTCAAGAAAACGGGCCAGGTTCTGCCCGCTGCGGCCGTAACCGCAGATCAGAACGTGTTCATCCGCGCTCATCGACTGCACCGCAATATTGTGCAGCTGCATGGCCCGGCTCATCCATTCAGTGGCGCTCCAGCGTTTGACGATGGCCTCGCTGCGTTCAATAACGAATGGCGCGATCAGCATCGACAACACCATCACCGCGAGCACCGGCTGCAGGATTTCAGGGGAAATCACGCCGCTGCCCGAGGCGTGTGCAAGGATGACAAACCCGAATTCCCCACAGGCGCCCAAGGCGAGTCCGGTGCGCATCGCGACACCGCTTGATGCCCCGAACAGACGACTCAGACCGAAAATCAGCACCGTTTTTACCAGCACCAGAGTGACCAGCAGCACGCTCACCCAGAAGTTTTCAATGACAACGCTCACATTGAGCAGCATGCCGATGGTCACGAAGAACAATCCGAGCAGAACGTCTCGGAAAGGCTTGATGTCTTCCTCTACCTGATAGCGATATTCCGTCTCGGAAATCAGCACGCCGGCGACAAACGCACCCAGCGCAAGCGACAACCCTGCCAGCTCGGTGATATAGGCAATACCCAGCGTAATAAGCAACACGTTGAGCACGAAAAGCTCGGATGATTTCTGCCGTGCTACAACATGAAACCAGGCACGCATCAGCCATTGCCCGAAGAACAGCAGCAGCGTAAGCACGACGGCCGCCTTGAGTACGGCATAACCGACCGTTGCGGCGAATTGCTCTGGTGGCGCGCCGAGTGCAGGAATCAGGATCAGCAAAGGAACCACTGCAAGATCCTGGAACAGCAGAATGCCGATGATCTGGCGGCCATGCGGGGAGTTGAGCTCAAAACGCTCCGCCAGCAGTTTGGCCAGTATTGCTGTCGATGACATTGCCAACGCGCCACCCAGAACGATTCCGCTGCGCCAGGGCACACCTACGGAAACGGAAACGCCAACCACCAGCAGCAGCGTGATCAGGACTTGCGCGGTGCCCAATCCGAATACGATACGGCGCATGGTCATCAGCCGCGTCAGGCTGAACTCAAGCCCGATGCTGAACATCAGGAATACAACACCGATTTCAGCGAGGCTGCGTACTTCATCGGTGGTCGTAATCCAGCCAAGAGCGTGCGGCCCGATCAAAACGCCGACACTCAGATAACCCAGTAACGGTGGTAGTCGCAGAGAACGAAACACCACCACCACCAGCACAGCAGCGGCGAGCAATACGAGAACGGGTTGCAGGGTGTTGTGCATTCGCGAAAAAGAAGAGGTATCGGTCGAATATTGCCTTTTCTTCAATGAATTGCAAGCGCGGACAAGCGATTCAGGACAGCGTGTTTGTTATAATTTCCCACATGAGTTCCCCAGTCGAAGAAGGCCCTGCAGGCAGCGCCGCCATTGTGACGGCGCGCGAAGTGCTTGCCATCGAGGCACAGGCCGTTACCGACCTGATTGCGCATATCGATGCGCGATTCGAGCAGGCCATACGCATCCTTCTGCAATGTCGCGGTCGCATCGTTGTCAGCGGCATCGGCAAGTCCGGCCACATCGCCCGCAAAATTGCCGCAACACTGGCGAGCACCGGCACGCCGGCGTTTTTTGTGCACCCGGCCGAAGCCAGTCATGGCGACCTCGGCATGGTGACCCGGGATGACGTGTTCCTGGCACTGTCTAACTCGGGCGAAACCGGTGAACTGCTGGTTCTGATCCCGGTACTCAAGCGGCAAGGCGCAAAACTCGTGGCGTTGACAGGCAATCCGGCCTCGACGCTGGGCAGGGAGGCTGATGTCCATCTGTATGCCGGCGCACGACAGGAAGCCTGCCCGCTCAACCTGGCTCCTACGGCCAGCACTACTGCAGCCCTTGCGCTGGGTGATGCCATCGCTGTAGCGCTGATGCGCGCACGCGGATTCACCCAGGATGAATTTGCCCGCTCTCACCCGGGCGGCGCGCTCGGGCGCAAACTGCTCACGCTGGTCAGGGACGTCATGCGCTCCGGCACCGAAGCACCCCGTATCGCAGAAACATCTTCGCTGACTGATGCCTTGCTTGAAATGTCGCGTGGCCGCATGGGCATGACTGCGGTGGTAGACCCATCACAGGTGGTCAAAGGCATTTTCACCGACGGTGACCTGCGCCGCGCGATCAGCAAAGGCCTGGATTTGCGCAAAACCCTGATCAAGGACGCAATGTCGGCCAATCCGCGCACCATCGGACCCGACCGGCTCGCTGCTGAAGCCGTTGAAATCATGGAGCGGGGTAAAGTCACGCAACTGCTGGTTGTCGATGATCAAGATCGCCTGCTGGGCGCCCTGAACATCCATGACCTGTTCCGCAACAAAGTGGTTTAGCGGCTGCGACCCTGACCATGATTCCGCAAGCCAGGCAGGTCCGTATTGCCATATTCGATGTCGACGGTGTTTTGTCCGACGGCGGACTGCACTACGCCGAAACGGGCGACGCCATGAAGACTTTCGACGTTCGCGACGGTATGGGCATGAAAATGCTGCAGGACTCGGGCGTCGAACTGGCGATCATAACCAGCCGCAAAGCGGGCAGCGTCCGGGAACGCGCTGCGGACCTTGGCATACGACATGTACAACAAGGCGTGGGCAACAAATACACCGCTTTCGAAGTCTTGCTCGCTGATCTGCGGTTGACGCCGGATCAGGCGGCATTCCTCGGCGACGACCTGGTCGATCTGCCGGTACTCAAACGCTGCGGTTTTGCGGTGACTGTCTCAGATGCCCCTGCAGTGCTCAAGAGGCACGCCGATTATGTGACAAGTGCAGCAGGCGGACACGGCGCGGCCCGCGAGTTCTGCGAGGTGATCCTGCACAATCAGGGCGCACTGGCCGCACAGACAGCACGTTTCCTCGGTGCTCACTGAAGCATAATGATGAACCTGCCATGTACCGCCTGTCGCAAATCTTCCCGCTGCTGCTGCTGGCCGTTCTGGCAACACTGACCTTCTGGCTGGATCAGGCAGTACAGCAAGGTAGCCAACCCGCGGAAAACGAGCGCTCTGACCCGGACTTCATTGTCGACAACATCGTTGCGCGCCGGCTTGATGCCAACGGCAACGTGAAGCACACGCTGCATGCGGCGCGCATGACGCATTTCCCCATTGACGACAGCACACACCTCGTTTCGCCGCGCTTTGTCAGCAACGCCTCGCGCGCGCCGGTTTCAATCACGTCGCGAACCGCCCGCGTATCCAGCGGTGGAGATAACGTCTATTTTGAGGATGATGTCCGCGTGGTCCGCGCAGCCTATGCCGATCGTAGCGATCTCGTGCTAGAAACCACTTTTTTGCATGTCATCCCGGATGAAAACATTGCCCGCACCGACCGTCCTGTAAAGATTACCGACGCCCATACCGTTGCCACGGCGATTGGCTTAGAATTGAACAGTGAAGCCCGCACCGTCAAGTTCCATTCCCAATTCCGCGGCACCTACCATGACCTGTCCCGTGTCGAAAAACGCCGCTAGCAAAATGACGCCGCGGCTTGCCGGCGCTGCTGCCCGCATGCTGGTTGCCGGCGTTTTCGTATGCGGTCTCGCGCATGCGGAAAAGGCAGACCGCGAAAAACCGATCAATCTCGAAGCTGATCGTGTATCAGTAGACGATGCCAAACAAATCTCCACGTTTGAAGGACGCGTCGTATTGACCCAGGGCACGCTGATCATTCGTGGCGACCGCATGGAAGTACGTCAGGACAGCCAGGGGTTCAAGACAGGCATCACCTGGGGCAATCTCGCCTATTTCCGGCAGAAACGCGACGGCTACGATGAATACATCGAAGGCTGGGCGGAACGCATTGAATATGACGGTCGTGCCGACAAGGTGCAGATGTTCAACCGGGCATCGATGAAAAAAGGCGCTGACGAAGTCCGCGGTAATTATATTTCATACGACGCAAATACCGAGTTCTTCCAGGTTACTGGCAGCGGGACCCCGACAGCTTCCGGCGGCAACGGCCGGGTAAGAGCCGTGATACAGCCCAAGTCGAAGGAAAAACCGGCGGCCCAGCCACCGGTCTCCCTGCAACCCGCAGCGGAAGTGGCCACACCGCG
>CAMAYE010000239.1 GCA_945862135.1 Bordetella parapertussis | reverse complement strand
TGTGTCGGTGGTCGACCTGACTGTGGAACTGAACAAGCCCGCAACCTACGCCGAGATCTGCGCTGAAATGAAAGCGCAATCAACCGGTGCTATGAAGGGTGTGCTCGGTTACACCGAGGACAAAGTGGTTTCCACCGATTTCCGCGACGAAACCTGCACCTCGGTTTTTGACGCCGAGGCCGGCATTGCGCTCGATAGCACCTTTGTCAAGGTCGTGTCCTGGTACGACAACGAATGGGGTTATTCCAGCAAGGTGCTGGAAATGGTGCGGGTTGTCGCGAAAAAGTAAGCAAACGTAAAAGCATAGCCACAGAGGACACAGAGATCACAGAGAAAACCGCAAGCTCATCCATTGCCGGGTTTCTTTGCTGTTCAATCTCTGTGTCCTCTGTGAACTCTGTGGCTAAAAAGGTGTTGATTTGAAGTTTCTTCGACTGACAGACCTCCCCCTCGCTGGCAAGCGGGTATTTATCCGCGCGGATCTCAACGTTCCGCAGGATGATGCCGGCAACATCACCGAAGACACGCGCATCCGCGCGACGATTCCCGGCATCAAACACGCGTTGGCTGCTGGCGCTGCGGTGATGGTGACCTCGCATCTGGGCCGGCCGACGGAAGGTTCGCTGCAGCCCCGCGATACCTTGGCGCCGATCGCCAAGCGATTGTCGGAAACCCTGGGTCAGCCGGTGCGGTTGATTCAGGACTGGGTCGATGGCGGATTTACTGTCAAACCCGGCGAAGTGGTGTTGCTGGAAAATTGTCGCGTCAACAAAGGTGAGAAAAAAAACGACGAACAGCTCGCCAAAAAAATGGCGGCGTTGTGCGACGTTTATGTCAATGACGCCTTTGGCACCGCACATCGTGCCGAAGCCACGACACACGGCATTGCGAAATTCGCGCCGGTAGCCTGTGCCGGCCCGTTGATGGCGGCCGAACTCGATGCCCTTGGTAAAGCGCTTGAAAAACCGGCGCGACCCCTGCTGGCGATTGTTGCCGGCTCCAAGGTCTCGACCAAGCTGACGATCCTCAAATCCCTGGCGTCGAAAGTCGATCAGCTGATCGTTGGCGGTGGTATCGCCAATACCTTCATGCTGGCTTCCGGCATGCGCATCGGCAAATCCCTGGCCGAACCGGATCTGGTCGGTGAAGCCCAGGCCATCATCGACATCATGAAATCGCGCGGCGCACAGGTGCCGCTGCCGGTGGATGTGGTCGTGGCCGACGAACTGTCAGCGTTGGCGCGCGCCAATCCGATTGAAGCTTCTGCCGTTCGCGGCGATGACCTGATCCTCGATGTCGGTGTCAAAACCGCTCGCATCTTTGCCGACCTGATTGCCAAAGCCGGCACCGTGGTCTGGAACGGTCCGGTGGGCGTATTCGAATATGATCAGTTCGCAGGCGGCACCAAGGCAATCGCCGAAGCGATTGCTGTATCCAAGGCATTTTCAATCGCCGGTGGCGGTGACACGCTGGCCGCAGTGGCCAAGTACGGCATTGCCGACAAGGTGTCCTATATTTCAACCGGTGGCGGTGCGTTCCTCGAATTTCTCGAGGGCAAGAAACTGCCGGCGGTCGAGGTTCTCGAGCAGCGCGCAGCATGACCGGAGCGCGCAGCCAGCCTCTTACTTCAGGGATGGGTAGCGCATGATCCGCAGGACTAAAGTAGTCGCCACGCTGGGCCCCGCGTCCAGTGACGCCAAGACGCTGACCCGCATGATTGATGCCGGGCTGGATGTGGTGCGAATCAATTTTTCCCATGGCGCGCCCGACGAACACCGCGCCAGAGTCAATCTGGTGCGCCAGTTGGCGCGCAAGGCTGGCCGCGCAGTGGGTGTGCTGGTCGACCTCCAAGGCCCGAAAATTCGCGTTGGCAAATTCAAGGACGGGAAAATCACCCTTGAGCCCGGTGCCAAGTTCGTGCTGGATGCCGAATGCAAACTCGGCGATCAGCATGTCGTCGGACTCGATTACAAGAACCTGCCCAATGACGTACGTCCCGGCGACACGCTGCTGCTTGATGACGGCCGCATCGTGCTTGGCGTAACCACCGTGCGCGGCCCGAAAATCACCACTGTTGTCGAACAGGGCGGTCCGCTCTCGAACAACAAGGGCATCAACCGCAAGGGCGGCGGCCTGACCGCGCCGGCGCTGACTGAAAAAGACAAGCAGGACATCAAACTTGCAGCGGAACTGAAGGCGGACTTTCTGGCCGTGTCCTTTCCGCGATCCGGTGAAGACGTGCGCTGGGCGCGCGACCTGTTCAACAAGGCCGGCGGCCACGGGCTGATTGTGTCGAAAATCGAGCGTGCGGAGGCGATTCCGGCGCTTGAGGAAATTCTGGATGCTTCCGACGCCATCATGGTGGCTCGCGGCGACCTTGCCGTCGAAGTCGGCGACGCCGCGGTACCGGCGCTGCAAAAACGCATGATCCGCATGGCGCGCGATAAGCAGAAGCTGACCATCACCGCGACGCAGATGATGGAATCGATGATCAGCAGCCCGATTCCGACGCGTGCAGAAGTTTCGGACGTTGCCAACGCGGTGCTGGACGGCACTGATGCGGTGATGACCTCCGCCGAAACGGCAGCCGGCAAATATCCGGCCGAAACCATCGCGGCGATGGTCCGTGTGTGTGTGGAAGTTGAAAAGGAAGACCAATTGCAACAAGAGCGGCGCGGCGGCCCCGGGCAGATTGACGTGGAAAACTCGATTGCCCGAGCGACGGCGTTTACCGCTGCCGGCCTGCCGATCAAGGCCGTGGCAGCGCTGACGCAAAGCGGGCGTACGGCGCTGTTGATGTCGCGGATGGCGATCTCGGTGCCGATTTACGCGATGAGTTCCGTGATCGAAACCCGGCGCCGCGTCACGCTGTTCCGCGGCGTACATCCGGTACGGTTCAAAGGTGCGCGCAATCCGGAAAAAGCGCTGCAAATGGCCGAAGATGAACTGATCAAGCGCGGTGTCGTGCAGAACGGCGACCTGATCGTGCTGACCATCGGTGAGCCCTTCGGCCGCGCCGGTGGCACCAACACCCTGAAAATCGTCAAGGTCGGCGAGCACCGGAAGAAATAAGCGGCCGGTGTAAAATGACGCCCCGTTTTCGTAATTTCCACCAATCAACCCAGACCAGCAGGAGCAACCATGTCAGCAAATGATCTGGCCGCCATCGCCCAGGCGATGGTCGCCCCCGGCAAAGGCATTCTCGCCGCCGATGAAAGCACCGGCACCATCGGCAAGCGCTTCGACAGTATCGGCGTCGAAAACAACGAAGAAAACCGCCGGGCCTACCGCGACATGCTGTTCTCGACCCGCGGTGTGGGCGACCACATCAGTGGCGTCATTCTTTATGACGAAACGCTGCGCCAAAGCGCTGCCGACGGCACGCCCTTTGTCACGGTGATGGCCAAGGCCGGCATCCTGCCGGGCATCAAGGTCGATGCCGGCGCGAAACCGCTGGCATTCTGCCCGGGCGAAACCGTCACCGAAGGTCTCGACAACCTGCCCAAGCGCTGCGCCGAATACGTCAAGCTCGGCGCCAAGTTCGCCAAATGGCGCGCCGTGATCGATATCGGCCGCGACATGCCAAGCTCGACCTCGATCGCCGCCAACGCTCATGCGCTGGCGCGTTACGCCGCCATCTGCCAGGAAGCCGGTCTGGTACCCATCGTCGAACCCGAAGTGCTGATGGACGGCGACCACACTATTGATCGCTGCGAAGAAGTGACGGAATGGACGCTGAATGCTGTTTATGAAGCGCTGTATCTGAACCGTGTTGTGCTCGAACACTCGGTGCTCAAGCCGTCGATGGTGATCTCCGGCAAGAAATGCGCGAAACAGGCTTCGGTCGATGAAGTGGCTGCACGCACCGTGCGCACGCTGAAACGCACCGTGCCGGGGGCCGTGGCCGGCATCGTATTCCTGTCCGGTGGCCAAAGCGATGAGCTGGCGACCGCCCACCTCAATTCGATGAACCAGCAGTTCAAAGGCAATTTGCCGTGGCCGCTGTCGTTCTCGTACGGCCGTGCCTTGCAGCAACCGTCGCTGAAAGCCTGGAAGGGACTGGCGGCCAACGTCCCGGCGGCGCAGGCGGCGCTGGCGCATCGCTCGCGCATGAACGGACTGGCCAGCCTCGGTCGTTATTCGGCGGATCTCGAGCGCAAGGGCTGATTGTTAGAAATAACAATAAAAACAAATACTTAACAAGTAACTGTTAGCGCTTACTTCATAATGCGGCTGCCCGTATCCATCATCACCGGATTTCTGGGCAGCGGCAAAACCACGCTGCTCAACCGGCTGTTGCAGGACCCTGCAATGGCCGGCGCCGCGGTGATCATCAACGAGTTCGGTGAGATCGGGCTCGATCACCTGCTGATCGCCACACCCAACGAAAACACGGTGTTGCTGTCCAGCGGCTGCATCTGCTGCACCGTGCGCGGTGATCTCGTCAACACGCTGCGCGACCTCGACGCCCAGCGCCGCAAAGGCGACCTGCCGCCGTTCGACCGCGTGCTGATCGAAACCACCGGGCTTGCCGATCCGGTGCCCATCGTGCAGACGGTCGTCACCGATGAAAAGCTGGCGCCCACTTACATGCTCGACAGCGTGATTACGCTGGTCGATGGCGTGAACGGCCTGCAGCAACTGGAAACCCAGCCCGAGTCCGTCAAACAGGCGGCGCTGGCCGACCGTTTGCTGATCACCAAGAC
>CAMAYE010000238.1 GCA_945862135.1 Bordetella parapertussis | reverse complement strand
CAAAGGCCTCTGCACCCAGCGCCGAAAAATCGAAATCAGTGACCTGCAGGCCGAATGCCCCCTGGAACGGACCCAGTTTGCCGTGGGTGGCTTCGAGATGAATGTCATGTCCCTTGTTGGTAAAACGCGTCGCCGGTACGCCAGCGTCCAGCTCGGTGTGTTCATAGTCGGTCTTGCCCGCCTTGAACTTGACTGAACGAATGACGTTGCCCAGTTCACGCACCTCGCCGGCAATGTCCCAACGGCTGCTCTGCATGTCGATAGTTACCGTCGGTTCTGCCACCGTACCGTAGATGGAATTGAAACCGGAACGGGAAATGCCAACGTAACCATTGGCCCAGGTATGCGACAGGCCGAATGCGCCACCATCGGATTTTGACGCGCTGTTCGGCAAAGTACCTTCCGCCTCTACGGGCTGCGGATCCGCAATCCGCTGTCGGGCCGAGCGTGCAAAGCCCTTGATCTTCAGGTCTTCGGTATTGCGCGAATAAACATCCGCATGCAATGCAAGGCTGCCATTGCCGGCTTCAAACACAACAGCCCCGGCTTTCTCGCGCTCGGCGCCGCCAAAGCGGCCTTCGACGCGACCGCTGACGCCTTTCACTGCAGTTTGCGGAATGCGGTTGTCGATCACGTTGACAACACCACCAACGGCGCTGCCGCCGTAGAACAGCGCAGCGGGGCCGCGCACGACTTCCGCACGCTCGATCACCAGCGGATCAATCGATACCGCATGGTCAAAACTCAGCGACGATGCATCCAGCATGCCGGTGCCGTTCTGCAACAGCCGGATGCGGTCACCATCCAGGCCGCGAATCACCGGGCGGCTGGCGTTGGGGCCGAAACCCGTGGCGGCAACACCAGGCAGACCATCCAGCGTGTCGCCGAGCGTGGACCGGCGCAAGCGGAAAAGATCTTCCCCCTGCAGGATGGAAGCAGGCGAAGCCTGTTCAAAAAGATCGCTGCCCAGCGGATTGCCGGTAACAATCACTTCAGGCAGGGTTGCCGGGGCAGAATTGCTGCTGACCTGCGCGTGGGCTGTGGCGGCTTGCACCGCAACAGCCATCAGCGCAAGCATGGGGCGCTTGCATCTCATGACATTCTCCGAGTGGCAGAACAGCGCGCGCAGCCACAGGCCGGCGCAGCTCGCTCCGCAAATGATCTAAAGGAATTTCGCCGGACAAGCCGGCAGCCGATCAGGAGAACGCAGGGGGACCGCGGGAATCGTAGGGGACGCTTGCGCTGAAGACGCGCAGCCGTGAAACAACGACAACCGGTACGACGGCATCAGTTGCAGCGAAATACACGCCGTAGCCGGCATGCAGCGCGCCAAGAACCTGGCTGTAAACCAGATCAAATGCGCATTGCTCGGATACCAAGGGCCGGCCGGACTCATGCTGCTCATCAACGCCATGATCATGCGCATCAACAGGCTCGTGCAGCGAAGCCGTCGTTTCATGCGCGTGTCCACCGGCATGGCTCAGGGCATGAGTCAGTGCCCCTTGTTGCGCTGCCAGCAGCAGCGCCACCAGCGCCCACCGCAGCGAGGTGGAACGCAAAACCCTGCCAAACAGCGGAAAACCGCTCATTGCCTGTCCGTGGATGCCTTGTTACTTCGGTGCCGCGATGGCAACAGCATCTGTCAGCCGGTAATAGAGGCCCATTGCATCATCGCGCAACACCGTAAACCGGCCCGACACGACAATCGGCTCAAAACCGTATTTCACCGGCGTTTTGGCCTGAACCTCAACCATCTGCTCCGGACCGCCGGGCATACAGAATGAACAGGTGGGCGGCAGCGCCGCGAGGATGAAACGCTTCTGCCGCTCGCCCATATCCAGAGGCATCATGAAGCCCTGGATTCGCACTTCCTGTTTGTCGAGCGTCGCCACACTTTTGCCAAACTCCGGGATAAAGCGGTCTTTCTGCTTCACGGTTTTGACATCGGCCAGCGTCTTCCACGACGTCACGCCCTTCAGTTCGGGCAGCGGTTTTAAGGCATAGGGTGAAGGCGGCAAATTGGCATCTGCATCCAGCGGCTTTTTCATTAAATCATTCTTGCCTGCAGAACCCTGGAATCCCTGCGCGCTGGCCGAGACCACCAAGGCAAGCATGAGTGCACCAAGTTGAATTTTCATAAATATAAAATAATGAATAAAATCAATTAGTTAAAATGATTCCGCGAGCCCTGCTTGAGGCTAGTGGCTGTGCTTCATCCCGCAGTATTTGCCGATTGCCAGACCTTTGCAATCCTTGGCCAGTTGACCGTGGCATTCCTTCTCGGACTTACCGGCCTCAAAACATTTTGCGGCATTGAGGTGGGCTTCCGCCATCGCACGATGGTCGGCGATATCTTTTTTGGCTTCCGCCGCGCCGTGTGCTTTTGATTTTTCCGCAGCACCGGCCGGCATCACCATCAGCGCAAGCGCCATCCCGATGGCCCCAAGCATTTCAGCGTATTTCATATGGCTCTCCTTATGGGTGAACGCCGGCTTATCCGGCTTTAAAACTGATTGATCAGGCTCGCGAAAGTGTTCCGGCGATATCAGTGCGATAAGCCCGCCATGCCGGTATCACAGCGGCCAGCGCGCCGACCAGAATCGCCAGCGCAAGAACGATGAATTCTTCCGGCAGCCAGATCCATCCGGTCATGCCGCCTTGCTGGGCCGCGCGCATCGCCATGCCGGTAAGTTCTGCAAAAACATGGCCGAGTGCGATCCCGCACAGGCCGCCAATGCCGGCCAGCAGCATGCCTTCGCCGAGCAGCAGCGCCATTAGCCGAAACGGCGCAGCGCCAAGCGTACGCATGATCGCCAGATCGTAACGACGCTCTTCCAGCGCGTTGTAAAGCGCAATGAATACCGAAAGCGCGGCGCTGAACACCAGCACCAGGGCGAATCCGCGCAACACATCAGTGCCGACGCCGATGATGCTGAACAGGCGCGCAGTCTCAAACGCCGGCGATGCCGCCTGCATGTCGCTGTTGTTGTTGACGTAGCGCGGCAGGATCGCGGCAGCCAGCGGAGATGCATATTGCACCAGCAGCGCGGTGTATTCCTTTTCTTCGTCCTTCATCTGCGCCGCTGCATTCGCGATGTCATGCACGCCCTGATGCTGGGCATGCACTGCCCATACACTTTCCACCGACGTCAGCACCAACCGATCCAAAACCGTACCGCTCGGCGCCAGCACGCCGACCACGGTGTAATCGGCCCCCTCATGCGCATCGCCGCCCTCACCCATGCCATGCGCGCCCGCGAATTTGGCGCCGATGCCGTGACCGGCGCGCATGGCAACTTCCGCGCCGATGACCGCATCCAGCGGTTGCTGCCACAATTTTCCTGAAGCCAGTGTCGCGCCGTAATGTGCGACGTAATCATGCGTCGTCCCTGCAATGCGGAAGCCCTTGTAACTGTCTCCCAGCGCCAGCGGAATGGTCTTCTTGACCGCGCGATGCGCTGCGATTTCCCTGGCCTGCGTGTAGGGAATGTTGCCGGTCGGCACATCCAGGTGATAAATCGCCGACAGAATGATCTGCAGCGGACTGCCCTTGGCGCCGATCACCAGATCAATGCCTTCGGCGTCACGGCGCATACGTTGATCCAGTTGCGTGGTTGCCAGCAGCAGCAAGGTGATGGTGCCGATACCCAGTGCAAACAGCACGACCTGCAGCGCCGTATTCAGCGCACGCGCGCGCAAATAACTTGCCGATAGTTTGACAAGATTCATCGCGCCGCCCCGAGCTGAAAATGGTTCGCAACCCGCGCCTTCACGCGCTGGTCGTGGGTCGCAATGACCAGCGTTGCGCCGCAGGCAGCCGCCTGCGACAGCAGCAGATCCAGCGCCTGCGTACAACGTGCATCGTCGAGATTCGAAGTCGGCTCATCGGCCAGCAGCAGGCGCGGCCGGTTGACCACGGCGCGCGCGATTGCGGCACGTTGCGCCTGTCCGTGCGACAGTGCATGAGGCCGGACATCAGCCTTGTCCGCCAGATCCAGTCCGGCCAGCACTTCATGCACCCGGCCAACATCCTGCGGCAGCCCGGCAAGGTATTGCGCGAGTTGCACGTTCTGCGCCACGGTCAGGCTGGGGAGCAGATGCAGCCGCTGCAGCACAATGCCGATATTGCGCCCGCGAAAGCGGTCGAGTTCCGCGGCAGACAGCGCAGAAAAGTCCGGCCCCGCAATACTGGCACCGCCTGCGGACGGCCGCAGGATACCGGCGAGGACATGCAGCAACGTGGTTTTGCCGCTGCCTGAAGGCCCAAGCATCAGCCATTGTTCACCTTGCGATGCACGCCAGGCGTCGATGCGCAGGACTTGCTGGCCGGCGTAGGCATGCACGAGTTGTTCGATGGCAAACACTTAAGTCTCTGATCCGCTTCAATGACGATGCCGCAGCAAGTTCCCGTCGGACTTCTGTGTACCCGCAGGAATGCACTTCGCGCACAATCCCCTGACAGTGAGTTCGACCTGCTGCGAACGAAAACCCCGCGGTAAACGTATGGCGGGATTCGGTGAATAATCATCCAGGCAGAACACCGTGCGGCAGGCATTGCACTGGAAATGCGCATGATCGCCATCGCGGGCATGGCCGGCGGCATTAAACCGCCAGGTGCGGTCATCGCCAGCGATACGGTGGGCCAGATCATGGCCGGTCAGCCATTCGAGTACCCGATAAATGGTGACGCGGTCCATGCCGCGTCCACGGTCCACCCGCTGCTCCAGCTCTTGA
>CAMAYE010000237.1 GCA_945862135.1 Bordetella parapertussis | reverse complement strand
CTCGAATGGCGCCGGTAAAAGTAGTACGCTCAAAGCTATTTTGGGGATGGCTTCATATCCGACAGGATCGATTTCCTACAACGGACAACCTTTAAAGGGGTTGAGGCCGCACGAGGTCTTGCGTTTGGGTGTTGGATACTCGCCGGAAGGACGTCGAGTATTTCCGGCACTTTCTGTGTCGGATAACTTGCGTGTTGGAGCCTATACAAGAACCAGTCAAGAATTTGATCAGCGCAGCGAGCAAATCTATCGTTATTTTCCTAGATTAAAGGAGCGTTTCAAGCAAGATGCGGGAAGTTTAAGCGGAGGTGAACAGCAAATGCTTGCGATTGGTCGCGCCTTGATGTCTTTTCCAAAGCTCTTTTTATTGGATGAGCCCTCGCTCGGTCTTGCGCCCATCATCGTCGAGCGGATTGGTGAGATATTAAAAGAGGTACAAGATAAAGAAAAAATTTCAGTGATTTTGTCTGAGCAAAATGCGATCTGGGCGCTTGGACTGGCCTCTCGAGCCGTTATTCTCGAGCTTGGTCGTGTGGTTGCTGAGGGAGATGCTGCAGAGCTGCGGCAAAGTCCAAAAATTCGTAATGCTTATCTTGGGCTTGATTAAATCTCATGGGAAAACTGGATTCACGCGTCGCGATTATTACTGGTGCAGCCTCAGGGATTGGCGCGGCGACAGCGCAGTTGTTTGCACAAGAGGGAGCCAAGGTCGCGTTGGTGGATAAGAACGGCGAGGCTCTTGAACAGACGGCCGCAAGTATCCGCAACGCTGGCGGGATCGCCGACACGTATCTTGTGGATGTGACCGATGGTGTCAGGGTCGCGCAGACAGTGCCAGAAGTTGTCTCAAAATGGGGGCGCATCGATATCTTGATGCCTGGCTCCGGAATTTCGGTGGGCGGGACGGTCGCCACGATCGATGAGACGTTGTGGGACAAAGTCTTTGATGTCAACGTAAAAGGCTGTTATTTCTGGTTGCACGAGACGTTGCCTCACATGATTGCGGCGGGTCGAGGCTCAATAATTTTATTGGGCTCTCAACTTGTGATCTCAAGCGGTGGAAATAATGCGGCCTATATCGCCTCTAAAGGCGCGATTACTGCGCTCGCTAAAACGATGGCTGTCGACCATGCTCAGCATGGTATTCGTGTCAATGCGTTGATGCCTGGAGTGATCGATACACCAATGTCACGTCATTCGCTGACTCGCTATGAGGACAGTGTCGCGACGCGCGAGCGTTGGGAGAATCGTCATGCGATGCGTCGCTTTGGTTTGCCAGAGGAGGTCGCGAAAGCCGCACTTTTTCTGGCCTCTGACGACTCATCTTTTACAACAGGTAGTCAATTATTTTGTGATGGTGGCTGGACGGTGATGTAGTTTTTAATCGGCGAATTAAAACAATCAGGAGAGACTCATGGGCAAGGTACTGAGTGAAACGCAAATTAAACAGTTTGAAGACAATGGGTATGTTTATCCTGTGGACTGTTTTACCCGTGAACAGGCAACCGCATACCTTAATCAACTTGAGAGTTTTGAAAAAGCCCATGGAGTCGAGCTTGGCAAAGGTTTTAATTTTAAGCCGCACTTACTCTTCAAATGGGTCGATGAGGTGGCTCGCCATCCCAAGATTCTGGATGCAGTCGAAGACCTGATTGGTCCAAATATTCGACTGTTTCATCTGTCTGTTTGGCCTAAAGGCGCACATTCTCCTGCGTATATCGACTGGCATCAGGATGCAACGTATTTTGGTTTGGATCCGAGTACGCAAATTACCGTTTGGGTCGCACTGTCAGATGCGCCGATAGAGTCAGGCTGCATGGAAGTGGTGCCGGGTTCGCACAAGCTGGGTCAGTTGCATCACGCAGAGGATCACAAGAATACGATTTTGTTGTCCAAAGGTCAGACGGTCGATGTGCCTTTTGATCGTTCTAAAACAGAATTCATGGCGGTGCATGCGGGTCAGTTTTCCATGCACGATACTTTTCTTGTCCATTCCTCTGGCTCAAACAATACGGATTATCGAAGAGTGGGGTTGGGCTTTAGCTTTGTCCCGACACACGCCCGCTGCACGAGCAGTACAAGAGTGACTGCTGCTCTGGTGCGTGGCGAGGACACGTTTAATTATTTCGATGATGAGCCACGCCCGCAAGAGGATTATGGTCTGCGCGAAAGAGCGTCCCACGCCGACGCGGTCGCACGTTTTCGCGCTTCGAATGACGAGCAGTCAAAAAAGTATTAATGTTTTTGAATAATATCCAATTTGAACGGAGCTTCAATTGATCGAACTACCTTATCACGGGCGATTCAAGTATTCGCCGATTATCAAGCGTCCTGATTATTCTTTTCCTGAAGGTAAAAGATTAGCGATTTACTTTGCGCTAAATATAGAACATTTTGCCTTTGGCGCCGGCATGGGACATTCGGTCTCTAACCCGCTACCCGCACCTGATTCGAGGACTTTTGCCTGGCGCGACTACGGTAACCGAGTGGGTGTCTGGCGGATGTATGACTTGCTCAACGATTTAAAGGTACCCGCTTGTCACTTGGTCAATACTTCGATTTTTGATTATGCACCTGACGTGATTGAGCCTATTTTGGCGCGTGGGGACGAAATCGTAGGTCATGGTCGCACGAATGCCGAAAGACACGGCGAATGGTGGGAGCAAGACGAGCTCAAGATGCTGTCGGATGTCCGTGAATTTATCAAGAACAAAACGGGCGTCGCACCTAGAGGCTGGATGGGCCCCTGGATGTCCCAGAGCCGTATGACACCTGATCTGCTTCAGGAAGCAGGTTACTTTTACGAAATGGATTGGCCATGCGATGACCAGCCACTCTGGATGAAAACCAGAAAGGGCAAACTCATGTCGATTCCGTATTCGCTCGAGATTAATGATTCACCACAAATCCTTGTGCGCCATCATACGGCCGAAGAATTCGCCACCATGATCGTGCACCAGTTTGAGGAAATGCTGCATCAGTCAAGTAAGCAGCCTTTGGTCTTGGGTATCGCTTTGCACACGATGATTTTTGGTCAGCCTTATCGATTGCATGCTTTGCGCAAAGCGCTCGAGCATATCGTGAATCATCCACAACGTGACAAGGTTTGGATCACGCGTCCTGGAGAAATTTACGATCATGTGACGTCACTGCCTCCTGGCATCATCGCTGAACCTTAACCTGTATTGAGAGCGTCATGAGCATCTTGGTCACTGGCGGGACAGGCTTTGTTGGCTTGAATGTCATCGAGGCTTTAATTAAGCGCGGTGAGCATGTTGTCGTGTTGGATCGTCGGCCATTTCCAGGCGCTTTTTTACGGGCAATCGGTCCGAAGCAAAGTCTTGTTTGCCTTGAGTCTGGGGATGTGTGCGATCAAGCGATTGTTGATGCGCTCTTCGAACGCCACCAAATCACGCATGTTTTTTTGGCTGCTGCGATTACCGCTGGTCCCGTGCGAGAGTTGGCGGATCCGCATTCTGTGATCGACGTCAATTTGCTAGGTAACCTGAATGTTTTACGTGCATGCGCGCGGACCGGAGTCAAGCGCGTCATATTTCCAAGTTCGCTGACGGTGTATGGTGCCAGTTTGTTTGATCGCATTGTTTGTCATGAAGCCGGAACTCCGCCTATACCGGAAGGCTTGTATGGGATCACTAAATATGCGGGCGAGCGAATGGTCTTGCGTATGGCCACTCTGATGAAGCTCGAGGCTGTGGCGGGACGAATCGGAGCCGTATTTGGTCCGTGGGAGATCTCCACTGGGGTGAGAGACTTGGTGAGTCCTCTAGCTCAAATCGCCCGAGCCTGTGTGCAGGGTTTGCCAGTCGTGCTGCCAAGCGCCTATCCTCGCCGCGAGATGATCTATAGCCGTGACCTGGCAGAAGCAATTGTCTTGTTAATGTTCGCGCCTACATTGGCTCACGATACCTACAACCTGTCTTGTAATTCTAAATGGGAACAGACACCTGAGCTCTGGTGTGAGGCGCTGACAAAGCGCTTTCCTTCTTTTTCTTGGTCCCATCAGCAGGATGACCGAGCTGCGACAATTGATTATTACGACATGAGGGATCGGGCCAGTCTGGATGCCAAGCGTATCAAGCAAGATCTTGGTTTCAACGCGTCGTATCGGCTGCCTCATGTCATGGGTGATTATGCCGAGTGGCTGCTCGCGAATACAGACTATTTTTCCGAATAAATTTTGAATCTCAACGTATAGGCTTAAATCATGGAAATCGACATTAATGCTCTATCTCCGATCGAGCAATATAAGCTGTTGGCCTCGACGGTTGTGCCCCGTCCTATTGCTCTAGTTACGACGATATCGGATGAGTTTGGTGACAATGCTGCACCATACAGTTTTTTCAACTGCATGGGCGAGGATCCACCTGTCATGGTCTTGGGCCTCGAGACCAAAAGACACAATCAGGCCTTGAAAGATACAACCATCAATATTCGAGACAATGGTCAGTTTGTCATTCATCTTGTGGATGAGGCGATGGCTCAAGCGATGAATATCTGTGCGATTGACTTTCCAAGCAACATTTCTGAGGTTGAGCAGGCGGGCCTAACGCTCACCCCTTCTCGAGTCGTCCGTCCAAAGCGTATCGTTGAAGCCCCCGTCGCGTTTGAGTGCGAAAAAATCGCACTTTTACAAATCGGTCCCACTCGCAATATCGCGATTGGCAAGGTTGTCAGAATGCACGTGCGAGATGGCTTATTGGATCCTGTCACCCATCACATCAATCCTGAACTTTATCGCCCGATTGG
>CAMAYE010000236.1 GCA_945862135.1 Bordetella parapertussis | reverse complement strand
AGCAGGAATGTCATCAGTCCGACGAATTTTCCGAGAACGATTTCGCTCATCGATAACGGAGCCGACAGCAGCAGGGTCATGGTTTGATTGCGGCGTTCTTCGGCAATCATGCGCATTCCCAGCACGGGTACGGCGAACAGCAGCACCGCTGCGGCGGTCGCGTAGGTCGGGGCGGCGACCAGTTCGGTGACCCCGGGCGGGCTCGCCAGCTGTGCCAGTTGCGACTGGATCTGCAGGAAATCATCAAGGCGCTTGAGAAAGCCGTAACCGAGGATGACCTGCACCACTGTCAGCACCAGCCACGCCAGCGGCGAAGAGAACAGCGCGCGTAATTCTTTTGCGGCGATGGTAAAGATCATGGTTTGCCTGCGATCTGGTTTTCGCCGGCGGCGACACCGGAAGTTTCGCCCGGTCCCTCGCCACGCGTCAGGTGTACGAACACGTCTTCCAGACTGGTTTGCGCCGGTGTGAGCTGGTTAAGTCCCCAGTCTTCAGCGCCGGCACGCGCCACCAGATTTGCCGTGGGGTCGCAGTCCGGCGCGAAGCGGATGAGAAAACGGCCGTTGCCGCCGTCTTCAACGGTAGAGACGCCTTCAATGCCGCGAAGCGTTTCGATGGGCGGCGGGCGATGCAGACTGATGGTCACCGTGCGGCCACGCTGGAATTCGCGCAGACCGGCAATGGTGTTGCTGAACACCATTTCACCGTGATGCAGGATTTGCACGCGGTCGCACACGGCTTCGACTTCGGTCAGGATGTGCGTGGACAGAATGACGCTGTGAGCGCGACCGAGTTCGCGGATCAATGCACGGATGTCCAGGATCTGGTTGGGATCCAGTCCGACGGTCGGTTCGTCGAGGATGATCAGATCCGGTTCATGCACAATCGCCTGCGCGATGCCGACTCGCTGCTGATAGCCCTTGGAAAGGGTGCCGATCAGTTTTTTTGCGACATCTGTTATGCCGCAGCGTTCCATGGCGCTGGCAACGGCACTGTCGCAACGTGACCGCGGAATGCGATGGAGACGCGCTGCGAGGCGTAAATATTCCGCAACATTCAGTTCACGGTACAGCGGCGGCGTTTCCGGCAGATAACCGATATTTGCCTTGGCTGAAACCGGTTGCTCCAACAGATCAATGCCGCAGATAAGTATTTCCCCGGCGCTGGGAGCAAGATTGCCGGTGAGCATCTGCATGGTGGTGGTCTTGCCGGCACCGTTTGGTCCGAGCAGGCCGAGCACTTCCCCTTGGCGCACTTCCAGGTCAAGTCCGCGCACAGCGGCGTGTTTGCCGTAGTGGCGTGAAAGACCCCGGGCGCTTACGGTCAATTCGGATGCGGGGGAAGTCATCAACGGCGGGATTGTGGTCTGGCGGCGGGTTGCCTTGTGGTCGAGCGGAAATATACCTAATATGTGGCGCATTATGAATGGCGCCGCCGCACTGCGCCACAGTCGTTTATTCACGCGATCAACCCGGCGCTACAACGCGCACCCCAGTCACCCAATGAAACTGATTCGAATCGTTGCGCTGATCACCAGCCTTGCACTGGTGGCCTGTGCCCAGGCCCCGGTCCAGCCCGAGCCTGCTGCTGTTGCTGTCAAGCCGCTGCCCAAGGTGGTTGTCCGGCCTCCTGCGCCCGCACCGCGGGTTGCACCCTTGCCCAATGTTGAATTAAGCGAGGCTGTACTGTTCAAGCTCACGCTTGCCGAGGTGGCCTTGCAGCGTGGCCAACCGCACGTCGCCGTGCCCGCACTTCTGGAAGTTGCGCGTGAAACGCGGGATCCACGCGTTGCGCGTCGCGCGACCGAAGTAGCCTGGAGCGCACGTTTCCTGCCTGCGGCGCTGGATGCAGCCACGCTGTGGTTGCAGACGGATCCGGAATCCGCGCGCGCGCGCCAGACCGTGATTGCACTTCTGGTCAGTCAGTCGCGGCTCGACGATGCGCTGCCTCATTTGCAGAAATGGCTGAGTGCAGATCCTGACAAGATCGGTCAGAACTTCCTGCAATTGTCATCGCTGGTTGCCAGCTACCAGGACAAAGCGGCAATTCTGCGCATGTTGCGCACGCTCGCAGCCGACTATCCCTTGATACCTGAGGCCAGTCTCGCAGTGGCGCAGGCTGCGTGGAATGCCGACGATCAACCCGGCGCTCTCAATGCTGCGCGCAGGGCTCTGGAGTTGCGGCCCGGCTGGGAACTTGCGGCGCTGTTCCAGGCGCGGGCTTTGCAGCGCGATTCGGTTGATCAGGCCATCGAATTTCTGACTGGGTTCCTCAAAGCCAATCCCGGCGCTCGTGATGCAAGACTGAATTACGCCAGACTGCTGGTTGCCGCCCGTCGTTATCCCGAAGCGCGAAAACAATTCGAGGTTCTTGTTGGTGAAGCGCCGAATAATCCCGAAATCGCGATGGCAGTTGCGACGCTGTCGCTGCAGGCCAAGGACTATGTGGCTGCCGAAATCCAGTTGCGGCGGGCACTGGAAATCAATCCCAAGGATCCGGATGCCGTGCGGCTTTACCTCGGGCAGGTCAACGAGGAGTTGAAGCGAGATGACCAGGCCCTCAAGTGGTACAGCAGCATTACGCATGGTGAACGGTTTGTCTCTGCGCAAGCGCGTTATGCCGGGGTGCTGGCGCGGCAGGGCAAACTGGCCGAAGCTCGCAAGCATTTGCAAAGTGTCGATGCCGGCGACGCTCAGCAACGCCTGCAGTTGACACAGGCTGAGGCCGGCCTGTTGCGTGATGCAGGGGCTTATCAGGAAGCGTTTGATTTCCTCGGGGCGGCAGTGGCGGTTACGCCTGATGCGCCGGATCTGCTTTATGACTATGCGATGGCTGCGGAGAAGCTGAATCGCCTGGATGTGCTGGAGACCAACCTGCGAAAGGTGATTGCCATGCGTCCGACGCACGCGCATGCGTACAACGCGCTTGGTTATTCACTGGCTGATCGAAATGTGCGTCTGGAAGAAGCGCGCGCGTTGATCGAAACCGCGCATAAACTGGCGCCGGAGGACTCGTATATTCTCGACAGTCTGGGCTGGATTCTTTTCCGGCAGGGACAGAATCAGGAGGCCCTGGTTTACCTGCAACGCGCGTATTCAGCACGGCCGGATGCTGAAATTGCGGCGCATCTCGGCGAGGTGTTGTGGGTCATGGGTCGGCAGGCTGAGGCACAGAAGGTCTGGTCTGATGCCATGCGGGCTCAGCCGAAGAATGAAGTTCTTCAGGCCACTATCAAACGGCTCGCGCCAGCGGCTCTGCAATCAATGCAATGAGTTGTGCCCGTGCGATTGCGGCAGTGCTCGTGGCGATGTTGTTTGCCGGTTGTGCGGCAATCGTCCCCGGTAAAAACGCACCGGAGGCTGCATCCTTCGACATGCTGGGCCGCGTGCTGGTCAGTGGTGAGGGCCGCGCGTTTTCATCCGGCCTGCGGTGGCGCCATGATTCGGTGGGCGACGAGTTATGGCTGATGTCGCCGGTCGGACAGACGCTGGCGCATATTGCTGCGGACGATACCGGAGCGGTGTTGACGACGCCTGACCAGCAGGAATACCGGGCATTCTCCGCCGAGAATCTGACGCGCCGCGCATTGGGATGGCCGTTGCCGCTGACCGAACTGCGGTTCTGGATTGTCGCGACCCCAGCCGGAGGTGATAAGCAAGCCGTAGCGACCCGTGACGCAGCAGGGCGGCTGTTGCAGCTAGAGCAGAATGGATGGGTTGTTCGATATACCTATCCGGAACCTCCCGATTCCTCGGTCTTGCCCAAGCGTCTGGATATGACGCGGGGTGAGCAGCGGATTCGCCTCGTGATCGATGGCTGGCGTCGTGAGGAGGCGCCTTGAGCCGTCTGATTGCATTTCCGGCACCTGCGAAGCTCAACCTGATGCTCCGTGTCATTGGGCGGCGGGCAGATGGTTATCATTTGCTGCAGACGGTATTCCGCTTTCTTGATCATGGCGATGTCGTGCGGTTGCGCGTGCGAGCTGACGGTGCGATTGTGCGATTGCGCCCGCTGCCCGGTGTTGCTGAAGCGGATGACCTGACTGTGCGTGCGGCAAAGGCGCTGCAGGAGGCCGCCGGCATTTCAATGGGGGCGGAGATCGAACTGGAAAAACGCTTGCCGCTTGGCGGCGGGATTGGTGGCGGCAGTTCGGATGCGGCAACGGTGCTGTTGGCGTTGAACAGGCTTTGGAGCGCCGGCTGCTCGCGCAAGCGCTTGCAGGAACTGGCGTTGTCGCTCGGTGCAGATGTTCCGGTTTTTGTCTACGGACAAAGTGCTTTCGCCGAGGGGGTAGGGGAACAATTGACCCCCATACAATTGTCCCCGGCCTGGTATCTGGTGCTGGTTCCCCCGGTGGCGGTGTCCACTGCGACCGTTTTTCAACATCCGGAATTGAAAAGAGACTCGGAAAAGGTTAAAATCCAAGGCTTTTCCGCGCTCGGGGGTAATGATCTTGAGCCCGTGGTTTGCCGGGAATATCCTGAAGTCGCAAGGCATCTGGCCTGGCTGAAGCAATTCGGCGATGCGCAGATGACGGGATCAGGCGCTTGCGTGTTTGTGCCGTTCGCGGAAGAGACGGCCGCCCGGCAGGCGATGGCAGCATGCCCGTCCGACATGCAGGGTTTTGTGGCCCGTGGTCTGGATCGGCACCCGCTGCACGGACTGGCGGAAGATTTTGACGGCTGATGCCGCATAGGCTTCAGTGTTTTTTGCAGCATCGGTTGGGGAGTCGCCAAGCTGGTTAAGGCACCGGATTTTGATTCCGGCATG
>CAMAYE010000235.1 GCA_945862135.1 Bordetella parapertussis | reverse complement strand
CCGCGTTGCCGCGGACCCTTCGGCGCCGGATTGGGACAACTTCGTCGGTCCGCTGGAAGATGCCAATGAACGCTTGCACCGCGCCTGGGGCCAGGTCGGCCACCTCAACGCCGTGGTGAACAGTGCGGAACTGCGCGAGGCTTACAACTCGACGCTGCCGAAAATCACCCAGTACTACACCGAGCTCGGCCAGCACGAAGGCCTTTACGCCAAATTCAAGGCGCTGCGCGCGAGCGCGGCTTACGCGCAACTCGGTACCGCGCAGAAAAAGATCATCGACAACGAAGTGCGCGATTTCCGTCTCGGCGGTGCCGAACTGCCGGCGGACAAGCGCCCGCGTTACACCGAAATCCGCGACCAGCTGTCGATGCTCGGCTCCCGTTTCAGCGACAACCTGCTTGATGCCACCAATGCCTGGTCTCTTTTCGTCACCGATGAAGCCGGACTAGCCGGATTGCCGGAAGACGCGAAAGAAGCGGCGCGCGAAGCCGCTGCCGCAGACGGCAAGGAAGGCTGGAAATTCACGCTGCATGCGCCATCGTACATGCCGGTCATCCAGTATGCCGACGACCGCGCATTGCGTGAACGCCTTTACCGCGCCTACGTGACCCGTTCGTCAGAGTTCGGCGATTCCAAATTCGACAACACGCCGCTGATCGCCGATATCGTCAGGCTGCGCCGCGAAATGGCGCAACTGCTCGGTTTCAATAGTTACGCAGAATATTCGCTGGAACCGAAAATGGCGGAAACGCCGGCGCAGGTCATGGAGTTCCTGCGTGAACTGGCTGCACGTGCCAAACCTTACGCCAAACGCGATCTGGACGAACTTCAGGCGTTTGCACGCAAGGAACTGGGTATGCAGAAACTCGATGCCTGGGATGTACCCTATGCGTCGGAAAAACTGCGCGCCGCACGTTATGCCTTCTCGGAAAACGAGGTGAAGCAGTATTTCCCGGAAACCACAGTGCTGCCCGGCATGTTCAAGCTGATCGAAACGCTGTACGGGCTGACCATCACGCCGAGCGAAGCCCCGCAATGGCACACTGACGTCAAATTCTTCTCGATTCGCAATCGCAAGGGTGAACTCGTCGGCCAGTTCTATCTGGATCTTTACGCCCGCAGCACCAAACGCGGCGGCGCGTGGATGGATGACGCCATTACCCGCCGCAGCACAGTGCAAGGTACGCAGGCGCCAGTGGCCTATCTCAACTGCAATTTTTCACCACCCGTCGGCGGAAAACCCGCGCTTTTCACTCACGACGAAGTGATCACGCTGTTCCATGAACTCGGCCACGGCCTGCATCACCTGTTGACCCGTGTTGATTACCTCGGCGTCTCCGGCATCAACGGCGTTGAGTGGGACGCGGTCGAGCTGCCCAGCCAGTTCATGGAAAATTTCTGCTGGGAGTGGGACGTGGTGCATCCGATGACCCGCCATGCCGATACCGGACAGCCGCTGCCGCGGGCGCTGTTCGACAAGATGATCGCCGCCAAGAATTTCCAGAGTGGCCTGCAAACCGTGCGCCAGATCGAGTTCTCGCTGTTCGATCTCCGGCTGCATTACGACTTCGACCCGGCCGGCACACAGACGGCGCAGCAGTTGCTGGATGAAGTGCGCCGCGAAGTCGCCGTTCTTTTCCCGCCGGAATACAACCGCTTCCCCAACAATTTCTCGCATATCTTCGCTGGCGGATACGCCGCTGGCTACTACAGTTACAAGTGGGCGGAAGTGCTGTCAGCCGACGCCTACAGCCTGTTCGAGGAAAACGGCGTGCTCGACCCTGCAACCGGCATGCGCTTCTGGAACGAAGTGCTGGCGGTCGGCGGCAGCCGTCCAGCGCTGGAATCGTTTGTGGCCTTTCGTGGGCGTGCGCCGAAGATGGACGCGCTGCTACGGCACAACGGCATGGCGCAACAGGCCGCGTGAGGCCGCACCGCGGTATCATGTAAACCTGCTGCAGACATTTGAATGTCTCATGCAGACCGCAAACCTCGCGAGGTGCTCAAATGAACAGAATCGTTTTTCTGATCGCAGTGCTGCTGGCCGCAGGAACTACACAGGCAGCTCAACGTTATCGCTGGGTCGATGACAAGGGCCGCGTTGAATGGCGCGACACGCCCCCCCCGGCTTCCGCCAAAAAAGTGGAGCGCCGGACCGTTGGCGGCAGCGTCATCGAAACTTCGGGATTGCCTTACAGCGTGCAACAGGCGGTACGTAATGCGCCCCTGACTCTTTATGTGAGCGATTGCGGTGATGCTTGCAGCAAAGCACGCGCTCACCTGAACCGGCGAGGACTTCCTTTCGCCGAAAAGAATCCCAAGGAAAATCTTGAGGACTACAAGAAACTCACCGGCGGCGGCATGGAAGTGCCGCTGCTGTTCGTCGGCCGTGAAGCCTTGAAAGGCTACGAAGAAGGCACTTGGGATAACGCTCTCGATAACGCGGGTTATCCGCGTACCGTCATCGGCGCACGCCCAACACCAAAACCGGCGCCGGTTGTTGCAGCACCGCCCGCGGCAGCTCCTGTCAGTTCAGCATCACCAGCCCCTCAAGGAAGCGCGCCCCCTCCAACACCGTAACCCACTTTGCGGCGATGCCTAGGTATCAGCCCGTCGCCGATTGAACGTTCAACAAGTCGCCACTTAAGGTGGCGACCATTGGCATACTCTCGGATTCTTCCCCGGCCTTTTCATGTAGCCAAATGCGAAGCCTCGAGTGACAGCAGAACAAATAATATTATTGTAATCAATAACTTATATCATAAATGAAACTCGCGACATGGAATGTCAATTCGCTGAAAGTCCGTCTGCCGCAGGTGCTGGAATGGCTGACCAATCACGCGCCAGACGCGTTATGCCTGCAGGAAACCAAACTGGAAGACCCTAAGTTTCCGCTGGCCGAAATCAACGCCGCCGGCTACCAGGCGGTGTTCAGTGGACAGAAAACCTACAACGGCGTGGCGATCCTGACGCGCAAGCCGGTCAGCGCCGTCAGCATGGGAATTCCAGGCTTCGAGGATCCGCAGAAACGCGTGGTAGCTGCGACTCTGGATGGAGTGCGGGTGGTCTGCGTCTATGTGCCCAACGGTGAATCCATTGAGTCCGACAAGTATCGCTACAAACTCGGCTGGCTGAACGCGCTGACGACATGGCTGCGTGCTGAAACAGCACAGCACCCGTCGCTTGCCTTGTTGGGTGATTTCAACATTGCTCCGGCCGATGCCGATGTGCATGACCCTCAGGCCTGGGCTGGCAAAGTACTGTGCAGCGATGCGGAGCGCACGGCGTTAGCTCAACTTACGGAATTGGGATTGCAGGACACGTTCCGGCTGTTCACACAGCCAGAACGCTCTTATTCCTGGTGGGACTACCGGATGAATGCGTTCAGACGCAAGATGGGGATGCGCATCGACCATATTCTTGCTTCACGACCGCTTGCCGAATCCTGCAAGACCTGCAGCATCGACGCCGGGCCACGCGGCAACGAACGGCCTTCGGATCACGCACCGGTCATTGCCGAATTCGCGCTGGAACAAGCGCCCGGCTGACTTTGAACTCAGGCTTCTTCGCCGCGTCCGGATTCTATTTTTAGTTCCTGAATCTTGCGTGTCAGCGTATTACGGCCAAGCCCGAGCAATTGGGCGGCTTCTATGCGCCGGCCGCCGGTTTGCGCCAGGGCTTTCAGAATAAGCGCTTTCTCGAACTGCCGGGTCAGCTCGTCCATGATGGCGGTCTCGCCGCGATGCAAACGCAATTCAGCTTCGCGGCCCAGCGCGGAAATCCAGTCCTCTGCTCCAGTAACAGTGGATTCTGCGCGCATTTCCGGCGGCAAATCCTTGACCTCAATGGTCGCAGCCGGCGCCATAACGGTCAGCCAGTGACAGAGATTTTCCAGCTGGCGTACATTGCCCGGCAGATCCTGCATTGCTACGTAGTTGAGCGTGGCATCCGACAGGCGCTTGGGTTCGACGCCAAGATCACGCGCACTTTTCTGCAGGAAGTACTTCGCCAGCAGGGGAATGTCTTCCCGTCTTTCACGCAGCGGCGGCAAACGCAGACGGATCACGTTGAGCCGGTGAAACAGGTCTTCGCGAAACAGGCCCTGTTTGACGCGCGCCTCCAGATCCTGATGGGTTGCAGCAATCACCCGCACGTTGGCCTTGATCGGTTGATGTCCGCCGACACGGTAAAAATGGCCATCGGACAGCACACGCAGCAGACGCGTCTGCAGTTCCTGCGGCATGTCGCCGATCTCATCAAGAAACAATGTGCCGCCCTCGGCCTGCTCGAAGCGGCCGCGGCGCATATTTTGTGCGCCGGTAAAAGCGCCGCGCTCATGCCCAAATAATTCGGATTCCAGCAACTCCTTCGGTATCGCGGCAGTGTTGATCGCGATGAATGGTCGACCCGCACGAGGGCTGTGGCGATGCAATGCGCTGGCCACCAGCTCCTTGCCCGTCCCTGATTCACCGGTGATCATCACCGTGGCATGTGATTGCGACAGGCGTCCGATCGCACGAAAGACTTCCTGCATCGACGGCGCCTGGCCGAGCATTTCAGGAACCGACTCGCTGACTTCACCGGCTGTATCCTGTCGCACGCTTTCGTCCATCGCGCGGCGGATCAGCTCGACAGCGTGGTCCACATCGAAAGGTTTGGGCAGATACTCATAGGCTCCGCCCTGGAAAGCCGTTACCGCACTCTCCAGATCAGAGTAAGCCGTCATGATGATGACCGGCAATGCAGGATGCAGTGTTTTCGCGTGCTGTAGCA